>NZ_JBEYSU010000050.1:0-22821 GCF_040704235.1 Micromonospora sp. NPDC047707 | reverse complement strand
CGCCCAGACGGTGCAGGTGTCGGCCTACCCGTTCCACTACGCCCAGTGGGAGACCCAGGCCGCCGACCTCGTCGCCGAGCACTGGAACAGCTGACGCCGAACACCACGCTGGCCGGCACCCGGACCCGGGTGCCGGCCAGCGGCGTCTCCACGCCCGGCCGGCGCTCCCGACGGGGGCACCGGCCGGCCGCGTACCGGATCAGACGCGGAAGCCCGCGGCGCGGGCCGCCTCCCGCTCGCGGCGGCGGTCGGCGCGGCGGCGACGGAACCCGAAGCCGACCAGCGCCAGGCCCAGCAGGAACGCCAGAACGAGGGCCGGCAGGACGATGGCGACCACCGACATCACCACGCTGGTGGCGTCCTCGGCGGTGCTCGCGACCGGCGCACCGACCCCGCCCGTCGTCGCGTTGACGACCGGCCGGGCCGCGGACTTGAGCAGGTGAACGCCGAGCGCGATGAGGACGCCGGTCACCACCGGCACCCACTGGTTCGACGAGAAGAAGCTCGCCGGGTCGCTCACCGTGACCGTCTCGGAACTCGCGCCGGCCCCGAACGCCAGACCGCCCGCGGTCGGCCGGACCACGGTCTGGACGACGTCGTTGACGTGGTCGACCACCGGGACCTTGTCGGCCACCACCTCGATCGCGAGCAGCACCGCCAGGATGGTGAGCACCCAGCCGTTGCCGAGCCACTGCCACCCCGAGGGCAGGTCGATCAGGCTGGTGTAGCGGGCCAGCAGACCCATGGTGAGCAGGGGGATGTACGCGTTCAGCCCCGCCGAGGCGGCGAGGCCGGTACCGGTGAGCACTTCGAGCACCGTTTCAGCATCGCACCGGCACGCCAGTGGCGCTCGCTGCGTCGGCGGCGGGCGGCGGACGGGAAACCTCACTCGCCCCGGGGTTGCCCGACAGCCTCCGGGCCGGCCCTCCGCTACCCTCGTCGGGTGCGGTTGGTGATTGCGAAGTGCTCGGTGGACTATGTCGGACGGCTCTCGGCCCACCTGCCGCCGGCCACCCGGCTGCTGATGGTGAAGGCGGACGGGTCGGTGTCGATCCACGCCGACGACCGGGCGTACAAGCCGCTGAACTGGATGAGCCCGCCGTGCCGGCTGGAGGAGGCGCCGGGCGTCTGGCGGGTGGTCAACAAGGCCGGCGAGGAGCTGCGGATCACCCTGGAGGAGGTTTTCCAGGACACGTCGTACGACCTGGGGGTCGACCCGGGGCTGCGCAAGGACGGCGTGGAGGCGCACCTGCAGGAGCTGCTGGCGGCCAACCCGGAGACGCTGGGCGAGGGCTTCACGCTGGTGCGCCGGGAGTACATGACGGCGATCGGGCCGGTCGACCTGCTCTGCCGGGACGCCAGCAACGCGGCCGTCGCCGTCGAGGTGAAGCGCCGCGGTGAGATCGACGGCGTGGAGCAGCTCACCCGCTACCTGGAGCTGATGAACCGCGATCCGCTGCTCGCACCGGTCAGCGGCGTCTTCGTGGCACAGGAGATCAAGCCTCAGGCACGCGTTCTCGCGACCGACCGCGGCATCCGCTGCGTGGTCGTCGACTACGACAAGCTCCGCGGCATCGAACGCGACGAGCTGACCCTCTTCTGAGCCGGCGGCTCAGCGGCCGTACATCATCTTGACGACCTTGACCAGGCGGGCGACGTCGGCGTCGGTGCGGTCGAAGGTCATCGCCGGCAGCAGCGACCGGGCCCGGCGGCGGGTGATGGCCTTGGCCCGCGCGAACTCGCGCAGCCCGTCCTCCCCGTGGATGCGCCCGAAGCCGGAGTCGCCCACCCCGCCGAAGGGCAGGGTGGACATCCCGGCGAAGGTCAGGGCCGAGTTCACCGAGGCCATCCCGGAGCGCAGGCGGCGCGCGAGCGCCACGGCCCGCCGCCGGCCGAAGACCGAACCCCCCAGGCCGTACGGGAGGGCGTTGGCGAGCGTCACCGCCTCGTCGGCGTCACGTACGCGGTTGATGGTCAGCGTCGGGCCGAAGGTCTCCTCGCGGACGGCGGCCGAGTCCTCGGGGACGTCCACCAGGACGGTCGGCCGGACGTAGGGCGGTTGTACGGCCTCGGCGCCGCCGAGCACCGCGCGACCGCCCCGGGCCAGCGCGTCGTCGATGTGCCGGCGGATCACGTCGAGCTGGCTCGGCATGGTGATCGGCCCGATGTCCGCGCCGTCGGCGCCGACGGTGAGCCGGCCGGCCCGCTGGACCACCTTGTCGACGAAGGCGTCGAAGACCGGCTCGACGGCGTACACCCGCTCGATGCCGATGCAGGTCTGGCCGGCGTTGGTGAGCGAGCCCCACACCGCCGCGTCGGCGGCGGCGTCCAGGTCGGCGTCGGCGTCGACGATCATCGCGTCCTTGCCGCCCGCCTCGATCAGGACGGGGGTGAGCGACTCCGCGCAGGCGGCCATCACCTTCCTGCCGGTGGCGGTCGAGCCGGTGAAGGCGACCTTGTCCACACCGGACCGGCACAGCGCCGCGCCGACGTCGCCGAGCCCGTGCACCGCGCTGAACACCGGCTGCTCGTCGACGACCTCGGCGAACGTGTCGACCAGCCACTGCCCGACGGCCGGCGTGTACTCGCTGGGCTTGAGCACGACGGTGTTGCCGGCGGCCAGCGCGTACGCGACGGAGCCGATCGGGGTGAAGACGGGGTAGTTCCACGGGCCGATCACGCCCACCACGCCGTGTGGCTGGTACTCCAGGTGGGCGGAGAACTCCGCCAGCACCAGTCGGGACCGTACCCGGCGCGGCCCGAGCACCCGCCGGGCGTTGCGGGCGGCCCAGTCGACGTGCTCGACGGCGGTGACGATCTCGACGATCGCGTCGGCGGGCGGCTTGCCACCCTCGACGTGCACCAGCTCGGCGAGCTCTTCGATCCGCTTGGCGAGCAGCGCGCGCCAGCGCAGCAGCCGCTCCCGGCGACCGGTGAAGCCCAGCCCGGCCCACCAGGGGGCCGCGGCGCGGGCGCGGGCAACCGTCGCCTCGACATCCGCCACACTGGCGACGGGCAGGCGCCCGGCCTCCGCGCCGGTCGCCGGGCTCGTCGACACGAGCCGCCCGTCCTCGATGATCGGGGTCCCCGGGACATGCACAGCCGTCATGGCGGAAGTCTAGACCCGAGGATTACTCGCCGGTAGGGGCGTGCGGGGTGGTGACGCCGGCGGCACCGAGCCGTTGAACGGAGCGGGCACCTGACCCGTGTCATGGGGCGGGGCCGCGACGGGTGAGGTGCACATCCCTCGATACCGGACATCGGAGACCGAAAAACGGAACACGAGGTGTCCGGCTGGCGACAGGGAGATGGCCGCCCGGGCGGTGAAGACGACTACCGTGTGGTGGCAGGCTGACGCGTGGGGTGACCGTGCGGGGTGGAGGGCGGACTGTCCATGGAGGAGCATCCGGAGTTTCTGCCGTTGTTGACGGTGGCCGGCGGGCCGATGCGGGGGCTGAGCTTCCGGCTCGGGCGGGGCCGGCTGGTGATCGGACGGGCGCCGACGGCGGACGTCGTCCTGACCGACGCGCACCTGAGCCGACGGCACGCCGAGATGTGGCTCGCTCCGGAGGGAGCATCGGTGGCAGACCTCGGGTCGACCAACGGCACCTGGCTCAACGACCGGCGGATCATCGGGGTGGAACGGCTCGCCGACGGCGACGTGATCCGGATCGGCCGTACCGAACTCCGGGTCTACGACCCGGGGGTGGCGCTGACCGACCCGGTCGGGCTGACCTTCGGCCTGGCGCGCCGGGACCACCGGCCGACCCTCCCGCTGCCGATCGCCACTCCGGAGCGTCCGGCCGCTCCCGAACTGCCGGCCGCGGCGCAGCCGGTGGCCGCCGTCCCGGAGCCGGCCGACGCCGTGCCCGCCTGAGCAGTGGCGGAACCCGGCCGGCCGGGTGAGGACGCCACATGTCCGACGACCGCGTCATGTCGGTGCGGCCCATGGACGGGCGGGTGGACGGGCTGGCAGCATGCCGCGGATGGAGAGCCAGCAGCAGGTCGTCACGGCGAACGGGATCACCCAGGCGGTGCGAGTGGCCGGGCCGCCGGACGGCGTACCGGTGCTGCTGATCCACGGCAACTGCTCGTCCGCCCTCTTCTGGGAGCCCCTGGTGCGCCGGCTGCCGGGCAACCTGCGGGTCATCGCGCCGGACCTGCGCGGCTACGGGGACACCGACACCGCGCCGGTCGACGCGACGCGAGGGCTGGCCGACCTCGCGGACGACGTCGCCGCCCTGCTCGACCACGGGTCACTCCTGCCGGCCGGCGCGCGGCCGGTGGTCGTCGGGCACTCGCTGGGCGCGGGAGTGGCCATGCGGCTGCTGGTCGACCACCCCGACCGGGTGGCCGGGCTGCTGCTGGAGGCGCCCGTCTCGCCGTACGGCTTCGGCGGCACCCGCGACCTCGACGGCACCCCGACCACGCCCGACTTCGCGGGCACCGGCGCCGGCACCGCCAACTCGGACTTCGTCCGCCGGCTGGCCGGCAAGGACCGCGGCGACGACGCCCCGACCAGCCCGCGGGCGGTACTACGCAGCGCGTACGTCGCCGATCCCGCCTCGCTCGGCGACGACGAGGAGCTGCTGCTGGACACCGTCCTGTCCACCGCCACCGGCGAGGACAACTACCCGGGAACCGCCGAGCCGTCCACCAACTGGCCGGGGACCGCCCCCGGCCGGCGCGGAGTACTGAACGCCCTGGCGCCGGCGTACTTCCGGATCGCCGACGAACTGGTCGCCGTCCCCGGGAAGCCGCCGGTCACCTGGGTACGCGGCGACGCCGACGTGATCGTCTCGGACACCTCGCTGTTCGACCTGGCGCACCTGGGAGCGCTGGGCGTGGTGCCCGACTGGCCGGGGGAGGCGGACTGCCCGCCGCAGCCGATGGTCGGGCAGACCCGGGCGGTGCTGGAGCGGTACGTGGCGGCCGGCGGCGCGTACCGGGAGGTGGTGCTGCCCGGCTGCGGCCACAGCCCGCACATCGAGCGGCCGGCCGAGTTCGTCGCCGAACTGCTCGCCCTGGTCGACCGTCGGCGCTGACGCCCGCCGTCCGGGATCGGCGGCACCGGACGGCCGTGCCGAGGCGACCGGAGAGCGGCCGGCGGCGCCGCCCGGAACCGGCCGGCCGGCCGGCGTCCATCGACGGCGGCGGAGCCGTGAAATATCCCACGGCGTCTCGACAACCATGCGTCACGTGGCAGACTCCGCTTAACTTAGCGGCCGTTCATGTCGGCTGCGCGGAGCGAACCAGGGGAGGCCGGTCGTGGCGCGCGAGTTCACCAGTGTGGGTGTGGTGGGTCTGGGCACCATGGGTGCCGGCATCGTCGAGGTCTTCGCCCGCAACGGCATCGACGTCGTCGCGGTCGAGGTGTCCGAGACCGCGCTGGAGCGCGGCCGGGTCACCCTGACCGGCTCGACCGACCGGGCGGTGGCCAAGGGCAAGCTGGCGGAGGCCGACCGCGACGCCCTGCTGGCCCGGGTCAACTGGCAGGTCGGGCTGGACGCGCTGCGCTCGGTCGACCTGGTGATCGAGGCCGTCCCCGAGCACCTGGACCTGAAGCAGCGGATCTTCGCCGAGCTGGACCGCGTCTGCAAGCCGGAGACCATCCTCGCGACCAACACCTCGTCGCTCTCGGTCACCGAGATCTCGGTGGCGACCACGCGCCCCAACCAGGTCATCGGCATCCACTTCTTCAACCCGGCACCGGTCATGAAGCTGGTCGAGATCGTCCGCACCGTCGTCACCTCGTCGGAGGTGGTCGCCGACGTGGAGGCGCTCTGCGAGCGGCTGGGCAAGGTCGACGTGACGATCAGCGACCGGGCCGGGTTCATCGCCAACGCGCTGCTCTTCGGCTACCTCAACCACGCCGTCAGCATGCTGGAGTCGCGGTACGCCACCCGCGAGGACATCGACGCCGCGATGAAGCTCGGCTGCGGCCTGCCGATGGGGCCGCTCGCGCTGATGGACCTGATCGGCCTGGACACCGCGTACGAGATCCTCGACACGATGTACCGGCGCGGCGGCCGGGACCGCCGGCACGCCCCGGTGCCGCTGATCAAGCAGATGGTCACCGCGGGGCTGCTCGGCCGGAAGTCCGGCCGCGGTTTCTACACCTACGAGCGGCCGGGCTCGCCGGTGGTCGTACCCGACGAGCAGACGCCCGTGACCACGGAGTCGGCGCTCGCCGACGGCGCCCGCGGCACCGCGAAGGTCGGCGTGGTGGGCTCCGGCACGATGGCCACCGGCATCATCGAGGTGTTCGCCAAGGCCGGGTACGAGGTCGTCTCGGTGACCCGGGGCGCGGAGAAGTCCGCCAAGGTCTTCGAGGCGGTCAAGACCTCGCTCAACAAGGGTGTCGTGCGTGGCAAGCTCAGCGAGGCCCACCGGGACGCCGCCCTGGGCCGGATCACCTGGTCGGCCACCCTGGAGCACCTGGCCGACGTCGACCTGGTGGTCGAGGCCGTCGTCGAGGAACTCAGCGTCAAGAAGGCGCTGTTCGCCAGCCTGGACGAGATCTGCAAGCCGGGCGTGGTGCTGGCCACCACCACCTCGTCGCTGCCGGTGATCGACGTGGCGATGGCCACCCAGCGGCCGGCCGACGTGGTGGGCCTGCACTTCTTCAACCCCGCGCCGATCATGCCGCTGGTGGAGATCGTGCAGACCATCCGCACCTCGCCGGAGACCACCGCCACTGCCAAGGCGGTCTGCGCGAAGCTGGGTAAGACCGGCGTCGTCTGCGGGGACCGGTCCGGGTTCATCGTCAACGCGCTGCTCTTCCCGTACCTGAACGACGCGGTGAAGATGCTGGAGGCCAGCTACTCGACGGCCGACGACATCGACCACGCGATGAAGCTGGGCTGCGGCTACCCGATGGGCCCGTTCGAGCTGCTCGACGTGGTGGGCCTGGACGTGTCGCTGGCCATCCAGCGGGAGCTGTACCTGGAGCTGCGCGAGCCCGGTTTCGCGCCCGCACCGCTGCTGGAGCACCTGGTCACCGCCGGGTACCTCGGCCGCAAGACCGGCCGCGGCTTCCGCGACCACACCCGCCGCTGAGGTGTAAGGAAGGGCCCCCTGTCAACGCCTGGTGTAGGTGAAGGTGCCCTTCTTGACACCGCAGGGCACCGGCCGGTGAGCGGGCCGCCGCCGGCCCGGCCGTACGCTGGGATGCGTGAGTCCCCGTCGCAACCGACCCCGCCGTGACGAGAGCGCACACCTGGACTCCGAGCGGGTACGCCAGGGCGTCGCGTCGGTCCAGCAGTGGCGGGACGGCGACTGGCAGGTTCGGGGCATCACCGGCGGGGCGTCGGTCAAGACGTACCGTTGCCCCGGCTGCGACCAGGAGATCCGGCCGGGCGTGGCGCACGTCGTGGCCTGGCCGGCGGACGGCCGGGGCGACCTGACCGACCGCCGGCACTGGCACAGCGGCTGCTGGCGGGCCCGGGACCGGCGTTCGCCGGTCGTGCAGCGCGGTCGCAGCGCGCCCCGCCACGGGTGAGCGGGCGATCTGGATCACCGTGTTTCCGCCCGGACGGGCGGCCGCGCCGGTGGCGCGGGAGACTGGACGGGTGAGCACACCCATCCGCGCCTCGTCGATCCTGCCCGGCCGCCGGGAGGAGATCGAGCTGCACACCGCCGACGGTTTGCGCCTGGTCGGTGAGCTGGCCCGCCCGGCCGACCGCGAGCCGGTGGCGACGCTCGTCTGCCTCCACCCGCTGCCCACGCACGGCGGGATGATGGACAGCCACATCTTCCGCAAGGCCGCCTGGCGTCTGCCGGCCCTGGCCGACCTGGCGGTGCTGCGGTTCAACACCCGGGGCACCAGCAGCGTGCGCGGCACCAGCGAGGGCGCCTTCGACAACGCCGTCGGCGAGCGGTACGACGTCGCCGCGGCCATCGAGTACGCGGAGTTCCACGAGCTGCCCGACATCTGGCTGCTGGGCTGGTCGTTCGGCACCGACCTGACCCTCAAGCACGGCTGCGACCCGGCGGTGACCGGAGCGATCCTGCTCTCCCCGCCGCTGCGGTACTCCACCGCGGAGGACCTGGCCCGGTGGGCCGGTGCCGGCAAGCCGCTCACCGCGCTGGTCCCGGAGTTCGACGACTACCTGCGGCCCGACGAGGCCCGCGAGCGGTTCGGGGCCGTGCCGCAGGCCGAGGTGGTCGGCGTGCCCGGTGCCAAGCACCTCTGGGTCGGCGACGCCGAAACCGTGCTCGACGAGATCGTCCGGCGGGTCAACCCGGCCGTGCCGGTGCCGCTGCCGACCACCTGGGACGGCCCGATGGAGACGGGCGACGTCAGCGCGTACGCCGACCGCACCGTCGCCGCCTTCGCGGACCGTCCGGTGCCCCGCCCGGAGACCGGCACCGACTGACGACCAACGCTGGCGGCCGGACCGGGAACAGCGCCTCCGGCGCGCTGCGAACGCGACAGCCACTGTCGATCGGCTCAGCGCCGGTCCTGGCGGGGGAGGACCACCTCCCGCAGGACCAACTGGATCGCCGCGACCGTCGGGATCGCGATGAGGGCTCCGATCACGCCCACCAGCGCGACCCCGAGCAGCGCGGCGACCAGGGCGGCCACCTCGTTGACCTGGACCGACCGGCGCATGATCTTCGGGTAGATCAGGTAGTTCTCCAACTGCTGGTAGATCAGGAAGAAGACCGCGCAGGCGATCCCCACCGGGAGGCCGGTGGCGAAGCCGACCACGGTCACGATCACCGCGCCGAGGGTGGCGCCGATCTGCGGGATCAGGTCGGTCACCGCCACCACCACGGCCAACGCGAACGGGTACGGCAGCCCCACGATCAACGCGAACACGAACGTGGACGTCCCGGCGAGCACCGCGATGGCGAGCGCGCCGACGATGTAGGCGCCGACCTTCGTGATGATCTCGTCGCCGATGAGCTGGACCCGCTGCCGACGGGACCGGGGCACCAGCGCGTACGCGAGTGCCCGCAGCCGGTTGAAGTACGCCAGGAAGTAGATGGTGAGCACCAGCACGGTCAGCGTCCGGAAGACGGTGCCGAAGATGAGCTGGGCGCCACCGAGCACCCCGCCGAGCGCCCGCCCCACCACGTCGGCGCTCGCCGCGTTCCGCACCCGCTCCATCAGGCCGTACCGCTCGACGAGTTCGTTGATCGTCTCGTTGCGCCGCAGCGACTCCAGGTAGCTCGGGAACTGCTCGACGAACTGGCCGGACTGGGTGACGACCGGCGGCACCAGGGCGAACACGCCACCGCAGAGCAGCAGCAGGACGGTCAGGGCGACCACCGTCACCGCGAGGCCGTGCGGCAGCCCGAGCAGGCGCAGCCGCGCCACCGCCGGGTACAACCCGACCGCGAGGAAGAGGGCGATCACCACCAGGACGAGGACGCCGGCGGCGTTGCGCAGCCCCAGGAAGAGCGCGTACGCCAGCAGCACGCCGAGCCCGCCGGTGAAGCCGACCAGGAAGCTGCTGCGCCGCAACGGCCGCCCCGGTGTGCCGAACCGTCCCGAGCCGTTGTCCGGCGGGGCGTCGTCCGGAGCGTCCGAACCGGTGGGCGCGGAGCCGCCGGCGTGCGTTGCGCCCGGGTCGTCGTCCGGGGCGGGGCCGTCCGGCAGCGTCGGGTCGGGGTCGGGGTGCGGCGGGTCGTCGGGCCCGGACCGGGCGTTCGGGTCGGTGACGCCGTCCGGCCCCGGCGGCCGACGATCGGGGCGGTCGGCCGGCTGGTGCGACCCCGGTTCGCGCTGTGCCACCGGACCTCCCGAGGATCAGGCTCCGGCGACCGCCGGAGAACCCCGACACCGGCCCGCGACTGCGGGGCCCACCGGGAGCGTAGCCGCCCCGGCCGGCCGGCAGCAGATCGTGGCGCGCCCGGCCTCCCCGGGGACCGGCCCCGTCCGGGCCGGTCAGTCCTTCTCGACGACGACCTTGCTCGGCTTGGCGCCGCGCTCGTCGGTGGTCGGCTTCGCGGGGCGGTTGCCGTTCTCACCGGCGCTGGTGATCTTCGCGCGTGCGGCGTCCCGGCCGCCCTCGCCCGGCACGGCCGCGACGGTCGGTTCGCCGTCCACCCCGGCGCTGGCGGTGCCGCCGTCCTTGGTGGTCACCGACACCACCTTGTCCCGGTCCGGTGCTCCGGTGGCCGGCTCGATCCGCCCACGGGCGGGCTGGCCGGCCTCGGCCGGCTCGACCTTGCCGGCGTCCGACCGGCCCCGGTCAGCCGCCTCCGGCTGCGACGTCGAGATGCCCCGTGCGTCGGTGGGCGACGTCGTGGCAGCCCCGGCACGCGCTACCGCCGCAGAGCCCTTCGCGGAACCCGCACCGTCACCGGTGACCGGTGCCGCGGCGCCCTTCGCCGGCCCCGCACCGTTGCCGGTGACCGGCGCCGCGGTGGCCTTCGCCGGGCCCGCACCGTCGCCGGAGACCGGCGTCGGGGGCCGGACCGTGACCGCCGCCGTCACGCCGTCGGAGCCGGGCCTCCCGGCCCCGGTCGGTGCGCCCGCCAGCTCCAGCCGCAGCTCGGTCACCTGCCGCTGCAGCTCGTCGGACTCCTGCCGCGAACGCCAGGTCTCCTGCCGCAGGTCGGCGAGCTGCTGCTGGGCCTGGGCGATGTCCAGCATCACCTGCGCGAGCTGCTGGCGGCCGGCCGCCGCCTCCTGCTGCGTGGCGGCGAGGTGCTGCTGCGTGGTGGCCAGGGCCTGCTGGGTCGTGGCCGCGTACTCCTCGAACTGCCGCCGGGACGTCGCGACGTGCTCGTCGGCCGTGCGCCGCTTCTCGGTGGCCTCCGCCTCGGCCCGGCTGAGCAGCGCCGTCGCCTTCTCCTCAGCCTCGCGGCGCATAGTCAGGGCGTCCTGCTCGGCGGCCTGGCGGATGTCGGCGGCCGCACCCTCGATCTCGTTCTTCAGGGCGGTGTACCGCGACTCCAGCTCGGCGCGCCGGGTCTCGAAGCCGGACTCCAGCTCGGCGCTGCGCGTCTCGAAGCCGGACTCCAGCTCGGTGCGGCGGGCCGTGAAGCCGGACTCCAGCTCCTGCTGGCGCGACCGGTGCTGCTTCTCCAGCTCGACCTGCCGCGTCTTGTACTGCTTCTCCAGCGCATCGCGGCGCTCGGCGAACTCGTGGTCGGCGGCGGCACGCCGCTGGGTCAGCTCGCGGTCGGCCGCCTCGCGTCGGCTGTTGACCTCCTTCTCCACGCCGGCCCGCCAGGCCCCCAGCTCCTGCTGCGTCTGGGCGCGGGCGTGCTGCACGTACGCCTCGGTCTCGGTGCGCATCCGCTGGACGTACGCGTCGGTCTCCGCGCGCTGGCGCTTCGCGGCCTCCGCCGCCTGCGTGGTGAGCCGCTCCGCCTCCTGGCGGGCCTTGTTGCGGGTGGCCCGGCCGGCGGTGCTGGCGTCGTCGATGATCTGCTTGGCCTCCTGCTGGGCCTTGGCGTGGGTGGCCCGGCTCGCCTCGGTGGCCTGCTCGACGAGGCGCTTGGCCTCCTGCTGCGCCTTGGCGTGCACCTCCTTCGCGGCCTCGCGCAGCTCCGTCGCCTCCTGCTGGGCCTTGGCGTGCGTCTCCTTCGCGGCCTCGCGCAGCTTCGTCGCCTCCTGCTGGGCCCGCGTGTGGATCTCCTTCGCGGTGTCCCGCAGATGGGTCGCCTCCTGCTGGGCCTTCGCGAGCGCCTCCTGCGCGGCCTTGCGCAGCCGGGCCGCCTCCTCGGTGGCGGCCTTGACCGCGGCGTCCGCCTCGGCCCTGCGAGCGGCGGTCTGCCGGTCCTCCTCGGCGCGCCGGGCGGCGAGCGCGATCTCGAAGTCCTTGAGGGCCTTGGCCGCCTGTTCCCGCGCCTCGTCGATGATGTGCTCGGCGGCCGCCCGACGGGCCTCGATCTCCTCGTTGGCGGCGGCGAGGATGTCCTCGGCCTGCTCCTCGGCCAGGGTCAGGATCTGCTCGACCCGCGGGCCGAGGTGGCGGAACGCGGCGCGGTCGACGACGCCGACCTGTTTGCGTACCTGGGCGAGATCCCGCTGGAGCACCTCGACCTGGCCGGCAAGCTTGTGGATCTGGGTGTAGGCCTGTTCCCGTTCGGCGGTCAGGGTGGCGATCTCGTGCTCGGCGCGAGCGACGTACCGGTCGACCTGTCGTTTCTCGTACCCCCGCAGCGCGGACTCGAAGCTGGGCTCCGTGGTCACATCCCCGCCGAGAGCGAACAGTTCCTCGCCGTGCGACATGCCCCCATCCTCACACGCAACGGCCCCTCCTGGGGCGATACGGACGCGTCGGATGGGAGCGGCTTCACCGCGCCGGTTTCACGTGTTGGGAAACGCGTAACGGCGCGGGGGGCACCGGTCACCCGGTGTCACCCCGCGCCGTAGATCATGCCCCGGTCGGGCCGGTCAGCTGGACGCCTCGGCGGTCGCCCGCGCCTCCGTACCCTCGGTCTTCGCCTCCGGCTTCGCGGCCGGAACGCCCGGCACGATGCCGGCGAGCCCGGACAGCATCTGACCGAGCTGGGACGTGACGGCGTCCTTCTGGCGGGTCAGGTCCTCGACCTCGCGGCGCGCCGCCTGCGTGGTGAGCTCGGCCTCCGTGCGGGCCTCGGTCAGCAGGCGCTGCGCCTCGGCCTTCGCCTCGCTGAGGGTCTTCTCGGCGTGCGCCCTCGCCTTCTCCACCGTCTCGGTGGCGGTGCGCTCCGACTCGACCCGGCGGGCCTCGGCCCGCTGCTCGATCTCCTTGGCCCGCTCCTGCGCGGCCCGCGCCCGCTGCTCCGCCTCGCTGACCAGCTTCTGGGTCTGCGCGACCTGGGTGGCGTGCCGCTCCGACTCCTCACGCTCGGCCTTCTCGCGGCGCTCGGCGAGCTGCAGCTCCAGGGCCTGCAGGTCCTTGTCGCGCTTGTCCCGCGCGTCGGTGAGGAGCTTGGTCGCCTCGGCGCGCTTCTCCTCGGCCTCGCGGGCGGCCTTCGCCCGCTGCTGGGTGATCTCCCGCTCGGCCGTCGCGCGGAGCGTGGCCACCTCCCGCTCGACCGTCGACTTCAGCTCGGCGACCTCGTGCGCGGTGACCGTGCGCAGCTGCTTGGTCTCCCGCTCGGCGTCGGCGCGCAGCGTCTCGGCCTCGCGGCGGGCCTGGACGCGGACCTCGGCCGCCTCCCGCTCGGCGGCGGTGCGGACGTTGCCCGCCTCGCGCTCTGCGGTGGCCTTCATCGCCGCCGCCTCGGCGCGCGCCTTGTCGGTGATCTCCCGCGCCTCGAGGCGGGCGGCGGAGAGGATGCCCTCGGACTCCCGCTTGGCGTCGTTGCGGTGGTCGTTGGCCTGCTCCTCGGCGAGCCGGAGGATCTGCTCGACGCGGGTGCCCAGGCCGGAGAGGGTCGGCCGGCTGTTCTCCTCGAGCTGCTTGTTGGTCTCGGTGAGCTTCTGCTCCAGGGCGCCCATGCGCTGCTCGGCCTGGCGAAGCCGGCGCTGGGCGTCGTTCATCCGCTGCTCGGCCTCGGCCCGCGCCTGCTCCGACTGGGTCAGTGCGGCGGTCAGCCGGCCGATGAAGTCGTCCACCTGGCCGGTGTTGTAACCGCGGAGGCCGACAGTGAAATCGGGCTGGGTGTTCGCGTTATCGAAGAACGCAAGAGGGGAGGACTGTTGCTGGGGCATTGGGACATACTGGCAGACGCCCCGGGGTCCTTCGCAAGAGCGTCCGCGAGCTTTCGTGTCCTCTTTACATGGTTAACTCGGTGGCGTTCGTGGGGGCCGGACCGGCCGGCGATCTTGGCAGCTCCCGGCCGCGGCGGAGATCCTGCGGCGGGGCACGGAAAAGGGCCGCGGAGAAGACCCCGCGGCCCTTTCTCGTCGTGACCTCGTACCACTCGAATGGCGGCCGGCGCGGCCGGTGGAAAGGCAATCACCGGTCACCGCAATGGTCGCCGGCGCCTCGTCCGTACGGTCAGTGGCCGCGGAACCGGTTGATGCGCTCTTCGTGCCGCGCGCGGAACTCCGGGTCGCGGACGCCGAGCCCGTCGGCCGGGGCGAGGCAGCGGACGCCGACCTTGCCCTGGTGCGCGTTGCGGTGCACCTCGTACGCGGCCTGGCCGGTCTGCTCCATCGCGTACGTCTTCGAGACGGTGGGGTGGATCTTGCCGAGCGCGATGAGCCGGTTCGCCTCCCACGCCTCCTTGTAGTTGGCGAAGTGGCTGCCGACGATCCGCTTCAGGTGCATCCACAGGTAGCGGTTGTCGTACTGGTGCTGGTAGCCGCTGGTCGAGGCGCAGGTGACGATCGTGCCACCCTTCTTGGTCACGTAGACGCTGGCGCCGAAGGTCTCCCGGCCCGGGTGCTCGAAGACGATGTCCGGGTCCTCACCGCCGGT
Organism: Micromonospora sp. NPDC047707; assembly: GCF_040704235.1. NCBI lineage: Bacteria > Bacillati > Actinomycetota > Actinomycetes > Micromonosporales > Micromonosporaceae > Micromonospora > Micromonospora sp. NPDC047707. Next base: position 8,506 of record NZ_JBEYSU010000050.1, on the reverse strand, counting down.
CAGTTCCCGGATCCGCTCGCCGAAGCGGCGCCACTCGTCCTGGTCCTGGGTCTGCTCGTCCTTCCAGAACCGGAAGCCCTCGGCGGCCCGGTCGATGACCAGCTCGGCGCCCATTTTCCGGCACAGCTCGGCCTTGTCCGGCGAGGAGACCACGCAGACCGGGATGGCGCCGCCGTTCAGCGCCATCTGGGTGGCGTAGCTGCCGAGGCCGCCGGAGGCGCCCCAGATCAGGACGACGTCGCCCTGCTTCATGTTGGCGCCGTGGTGGGAGACGAGCTGCCGGTACGCGGTGGAGTTGACCAGGCCCGGACTCGCCGCTTCCTCCCAGCTCAGGTGGCGCGGCTTCGGCATGAGCTGGTTGGCCTTGACCACGGCCAGCTCGGCGAGGCCGCCGAAGTTGGTCTCGAAGCCCCAGATCCGCTGCTGCGGGTCGAGCATCGTGTCGTCGTGGCCGGCCGCGTCCTCCAGCTCCACCGAGAGGCAGTGCGCGACGACCTCGTCGCCCGCCTTCCACCGGGTCACGCCCGGGCCGGTCCGCAGGACGACGCCGGCCGCGTCCGAGCCGACCACGTGGTACGGCAGGTCGTGCCGCTTGGTGAGCTCGGAGAGCCGGCCGTAGCGCTGGAGGAACTTGAAGGTCGACACCGGCTCGAAGATGCTGGTCCAGACGGTGTTGTAGTTGATCGCGCTCGCCATCACGGCGACCAGCGCCTCCCCGGGGCCGAGCTCCGGGGTGGGCACCTCCTGCACGTGCAGCGCCTTGCGCGGGTCCTTGTCCCGGGACGTCATCCCGTCGAACATCCGCGCCTCGTCGGCACGCACGACGACGCCCCGGTAGGACTCCGGTACCGGAAGTCCGGCGACGCCGGCCAGCTCGCGCTCCGGTTGCGCCGAGCCCTCCGCCGCCATGATCGCTTCGAGGATGTCCTGCACGTCGACCTCCCGTTCGTCCGCACCCGCGCGTCGCGGGCACGGGTGCTGCCATCGTCGGCGCCGGTGCGGCCGCTCCACCATGTCGGCATCCGACACATCCGGCACCGGCCGCGCTGCTGTGGGGCCGGACGTTACTGAACGGTAGCTAGAGTCGGAAGTCCTCTGTGAAAAACCGCATCGGCCGATGCGTGAAGCTGCCCGGGTGAGCGGTGAACCGCGCAGCGCCGTGCTCGGCGGGGTGTTAAGAGGGGCCCCCTGCTATGCACGAGGCGTTAACAAGGGGCCCTTCCTTTCAGGCGGGTTCGACCAGCTCGACCAGGATGTTGCCGGCGTCCTTGGGGTGGACGAAGTTGATCCGGGAGTTCGCGGTGCCCCGCTTCGGCTCCTCGTACAGCAGCCGGACGCCGCGCTCGCGCAGCTTCGCGCAGGCGACGTCGATGTCGGCCACGGTGTACGCCACCTGCTGCACCCCGGGCCCGTTGCGGTCGAGGAACCGCCCGATGGTGCTCTCCGGGCTCAGCGGGGCGAGCAACTGCACACAGCCGCCCTCGCTGGTCGGGCCGACCGCCAGCATCGCCTCGCGGACGCCCTGCTCCTCGTTGGTCTCGGTGTGCACGCAGCGCATCCCGAAGGTGCGCTGGTAGAAGTCGATCGCGGCGTCCAGGTCGGGGACGGCGACGCCGACGTGGTCGATGCGGCGCAGCCCGATGTCTGTGATGTAGTCCGCAGCGGACTCGACGGGGGAGTTCTCAGCCATGGCGCTAGTCTGGCCGAACAATCGTTAAGGCGTACAGGTCGGCACCCCCCTCGGAGGCAGGTATGGCTTCGGTGATCGTCAGCGGCGCTCGGACCCCTATGGGGCGCCTGCTGGGCAACCTCAAGGACCTCCCCGCGACCCGGCTCGGCGGCATCGCCATCAAGGCGGCGCTGGAGCGCGCCGGCGTCGCCCCCGAGCAGGTCCAGTACGTGATCATGGGGCAGGTGCTCCAGGCCGGCGCCGGCCAGATCCCGGCCCGCCAGGCGGCCGTCGAGGCGGGCATCCCGATGTCCGTGCCGGCCCTCACCATCAACAAGGTGTGCCTCTCCGGCCTGGACGCGATCGCGCTGGCCGACCAGCTGATCCGGGCCGGCGAGTTCGACGTCGTCGTGGCCGGCGGCATGGAGTCGATGACCAACGCCCCGCACCTGCTGCTCGGCCAGCGCGGCGGCTACAAGTACGGCGACGTGGTGATCAAGGACCACATGGCGCTCGACGGTCTCTCCGACGCGTGGGACTGCTGCTCGATGGGCGAGTCGACCGAGCGGCACGGCACCACGAAGGGCATCAGCCGCGAGGAGCAGGACGCCTTCGCCGCGGCCAGCCACCAGCGCGCCGCCGCCGCCCAGAAGAACGGCCACTTCGCCGACGAGATCACCCCGGTGGTCATTCCGCAGCGCAAGGGCGACCCGCTGGTGGTAAACGAGGACGAGGGCATCCGCCCGGACACCACGGCCGAGTCCCTGGCCAAGCTGCGCCCGGCCTTCACCAGGGACGGCACCATCACCGCCGGCAGTTCGTCCCCGATCTCCGACGGCGCCGCCGCCGTGGTGGTGATGAGCAAGGCCAAGGCGAAGGAGCTGGGGCTGACCTGGCTGGCCGAGATCGGCGCGCACGGCAACGTCGCCGGCCCGGACAACTCGCTGCACTCGCAGCCGTCCAACGCGATCCAGCACGCGCTGCGCAAGGCCGGCCTGGGCGTCGACGACCTCGACCTGATCGAGATCAACGAGGCGTTCGCCCAGGTGGGCATCCAGTCCACGCGGGACCTCGGGATCAGCCCGGAGAAGGTCAACGTCAACGGCGGCGCCATCGCGCTGGGCCACCCGATCGGCATGTCCGGCGCGCGGCTGGTGCTGACCCTGGCGCTGGAGCTGAAGCGGCGTGGTGGCGGCACCGGCGCGGCGGCGCTCTGCGGCGGTGGCGGCCAGGGCGACGCCCTGATCATCCACGTTCCGGCCGGTGCCGAGAGCCAGGAGTGAGCATGGTCCCGCGAGCCCCGCGGGCCTGGTGCGGAAGGGGCACGGTGGGCGAGAGTGAATCGGGCCCACCGAGCCCGCAGTCGTGAACGGAAGAGGTGCGGTGACTGACGCCGTCGACGACGCCCCGGCCGCGGCGACGCCGGTGCGCCGCAGCCGGGACGTACCCATGCTCGTCGAGCGGGCCCGCGCGGGTGACCCCCGCGCGGTGGCCCGGCTCATCACGCTGGTCGAGTCCGGCGACGAGGCGTTGCCGCGCATCGCGGCGGCGCTCGCGCCGTACGCCGGTCAGGCCCAGGTGGTCGGCCTGACCGGCTCACCCGGCGTGGGCAAGTCCACGACCACGAACGAGCTGGTCCGGGCGCTGCGGGCGCGTGGCCACCGGGTCGGGGTGCTGGCCATCGACCCGTCCAGCCCGTTCACCGGCGGGGCGATCCTCGGCGACCGGGTCCGCATGCAGGACCACGCCACCGACCCCGGCGTCTACATCCGCTCGATGTCCAGCCGCGGTCACCTGGGCGGGCTCTCGGCGGCCACGCCGCAGGCGGTCCGGGTGCTGGAGGGCGCCGGCTGCGACGTGGTGCTGGTGGAGACCGTCGGCGTCGGGCAGGCCGAGGTGGAGGTCGCCTCGCTCGCGGACACCACGCTGGTGCTGCTCGCGCCCGGGATGGGCGACGCCATCCAGGCGGTGAAGGCCGGCATCCTGGAGATCGCCGACGTCTTCGTGGTGAACAAGGCCGACCGGGACGGCGCCGACGCCACGGTCCGCGACATCCAGGGCATGATCGCCCTGGGCGAGCGGGGGCCGGGGCAGTGGCGGCCGCAGGTGGTGCGGGCGGTCGCCGCGCGCGGCGAGGGGATCGACGACATCGCCGCCGCGATCGACAAGCACCGCGGCTGGCTGGTCGAGCACGGCGAGCTGCGCCGCCGGCAGGAGGCGCGGGCCGCCGCCGAGATCGAGGCGATCGCGCTCGGCGCGCTGCGCGACCGCATCGGCTCACTGCGCGACGGTACGGAGCTGCCGGCGCTCGCCGCCAAGGTGGCGGAGGGGTCCCTGGATCCGTACGCGGCGGCCGACCAGTTGCTGACCCAGATCGCCTCCTGACGAGGGGGCACGTTACCCGCCGGTACGAACTTCCTTAGCGATCGTTCAGGTCGGGGCTCTACACTCGGGGTGCAGTCGAGGACTCGAGGAGGAGCCCCGCGGATGAACGCCGACGAGATCGCCGCCGGACGGGCACGCTGGCAGGCCCGCTACGACGCCGCGCGCAAGCGGGACGCCGACTTCACCACCCTCTCCGGGATGGCCGTCGACCCGGTCTACGGGCCGCCGGAGGGAGTGGCCTGGCCGGGCTTCGAGCGGATCGGCTGGCCGGGCGAATTCCCGTACACCCGGGGGTTGCACCCGACCGGCTACCGCGGGCGGGCCTGGACGATCCGGCAGTTCGCCGGCTTCGGGAACGCGCGGCAGACCAACGAGCGCTACAAGATGATCCTGGGCGCGGGCGGCGGTGGCCTGTCCGTCGCGTTCGACATGCCCACCCTGATGGGCCGCGACTCCGACGACCCGCAGTCGCTCGGCGAGGTCGGGCACTGCGGCGTCGCCGTCGACAGCGCCGCCGACATGGAGGTGCTCTTCGACGGCATCGACCTGGCCGGCGTCACCACGAGCATGACCATCTCCGGGCCCGCCGTGCCGGTGTTCTGCATGTACCTGGTCGCCGCCGAGCGGCAGGGTGCCGACCTGTCGAAGCTGGACGGCACGCTCCAGACGGACATCTTCAAGGAGTACATCGCGCAGAAGGAGTGGCTCTTCGACCCCGAGCCGCACCTGCGCCTCATCGGCGACCTGATGGAGTACTGCGCCCGGGAGATCCCGCGCTACAAGCCGCTCTCCGTCTCCGGCTACCACATCCGCGAGGCCGGCTCGACCGCCGCGCAGGAGCTGGCGTACACCCTCGCAGACGGGTTCGGGTACGTCGAGCTGGGCCTTTCGCGCGGGCTGGACGTGAACGTCTTCGCGCCGGGACTGAGCTTCTTCTTCGACTCCCACGTGGACTTCTTCGAGGAGATCGCCAAGTTCCGGGCGGCCCGCCGGATCTGGGCCCGCTGGCTGCGCGACGTCTACGGCGCCACCAGCGAGAAGGCTCAGTGGCTGCGGTTCCACACGCAGACGGCCGGCGTTTCGCTGACCGCCCAGCAGCCGGTCAACAACGTCGTCCGGACGGCCGTGGAGGCCCTCGCGGCGGTGCTCGGCGGCACCAACTCGCTGCACACCAACGCCCTCGACGAGACCCTCGCGCTGCCCACCGACGAGTCGGCCGAGATCGCCCTGCGTACCCAGCAGGTGCTGATGGAGGAGACCGGGGTGACCAACGTGGCCGACCCGCTCGGCGGGTCCTGGTACGTCGAGGCGCTCACCGACCGGATCGAGGCCGAGGCGGAGGAGATCTTCGCCCGGATCAGGCAGCTCGGCGGCGACGGGCCGCACCAGATCGGGCCGATGACGTCCGGCATCCTGCGCGGTATCGAGGACGGCTGGTTCACCGGGCACATCGCCGAGTCGGCCTTCGCGTACCAGCAGGCGCTGGAGAAGGGCGAGAAGAAGATCGTCGGGGTCAACTGCCACACCAGCACGGTCGCCAAGGACCTGGAGATCCTGCGCATCTCGCACGAGGTGGAGCTGGAGCAGCGCCGGGTGCTCGCCGAACGGAAGGCGACCCGGGACGAGGCGGCCGTCAAGACGGCGCTCGATCGGATGGTGGCGGCCAGCCGTACCGACGAGAACATGATCCCGGCGATGCTCGACGCGGTCCGCGCCGAGGCCACGTTGGGCGAGATCTGTGACGCCCTCCGCGCCGAATGGGGCGTCTACCGGGAGCCCGCGCGCTTCTGACCCCCTTGCGCCCCCGCGATCGTGCCCTTGCTGCCGAGGCGAAAGCCCCCGTAAGCCGCGAACCGGCGACCGGAAGCGCACCATCGCGGGGGTGCGGTGGGACGGGCCCTGAGCTGGGGTGAGAACTGTGACCTTCGGCCTCGCCGATGAAGGGAGATCGGCGTAGCGCGTGCGAGACTAGATAACCATGAGCGACCCACGGATCACCTCGTCGATCTTCACCCGCGGCGCGGTCGACCTCAGCGCGCTGCGCACCCCCGCCCCCACCCCGGCCTCCGCGCCCGTCCAGTCCGGCCCACCGGCCGGCGCGCCCGGCGGCGCCCCCGCCAGCGCCGTCACAGTCGTCGACGTGACCGAGGCGACGTTCCAGGCCGAGGTCCTCGAACGGTCGCTCAGCACACCCGTCGTGGTCGACTTCTGGGCCGAGTGGTGCGAGCCCTGCAAGCAGCTCTCCCCGGTGCTGGAGCGGCTGGCCGTCGAGGGTGGCGGCGCCTGGGTGCTCGCCAAGGTCGACGTGGACGCCAACCCCCGGCTCGCGCAGATGTTCCGCGTGCAGGGCATCCCGATGGTGTACGCGGTCGTCGGCGGCCAGCCGGTCGACGCGTTCTCCGGAGTGGTGCCGGAGGCCCAGCTGCGGCAGTGGATCCAGGCGATCCTCAAGGCCGGCGGCGTGACCGTGGCCGAGCCCGCCGACCCCCGGCTGGACGAGGCCGACGACGCGCTGATGAGCGGCGACCTCGACGCCGCCGAGCGCGCGTACCGGAAGATCCTCGCCGAGACCCCGTCGGACGTCGCGGCGGAGGCGGGGCTCGCCCAGGTCGGGCTGGCCCGCCGGGTCGCCGGCGCGAATCCGCAGGCGGCGCTCGCCGCCGCGGCCGCGGACGCCGACGACGTCGGCGCGCAGCTGCTGGCCGCCGACATCGAGGTGCTCAGCGGCATGGCCGAGCAGGCCTACCAGCGCCTCGTCGGCCTGGTCCGCCGCACCGCCGGTGACGACCGGGAGAAGGTACGCCAGCACCTGGTGGGCCTCTTCACCATCGCCGGCCCCGACGACCCCGCGGTGGCCTCGGCGCGCCGGGCACTGGCCAGCGCCCTCTTCTGACCCTGACCACGCCAGCGCGGGCCGGTGCACCCCGGCCGGCCCGCTCCGACACCTCGAGGACGGGAGCCCATGATGCGCCGGATCGCCGTCCTCGACGCGCCCAGCAACCTGGGCCTGCGCCCGCCCACGCCCACCTCGGTGCCGGGCTGCGCCAAGGCCCCCGGCGCCCTGCGCGACCACGGGCTGCTCGCCCGGCTCCGCGCGCGTGACGCCGGCTGCCTGACCCCGCCCCGGTACGACCCCGGCGACTGGCGGCCCGGCGACGGCGTGTGCCACGCCCATGAGATCGCCGACTACTCGGTGGCGCTCGCCGAACGGATCGGGGCGATCATCGACCGGGGGGAGTTCCCGCTGGTGCTCGGTGGGGACTGCTCGGTGCTGCTCGGCTCGGCGCTGGCGATGCACCGGCTCGGCGAGGCGGTCGGCGGCCGGATCGGGCTGGTCTTCGTCGACGGCCACTCCGACTTCCGGCACCCGGGCAACGCCTCGTACGTCGGCGCGGCGGCCGGCGAGGACCTGGCTCTGGTCACCGGCCGGGGGCAGGCTGACCTGGCGGCCATCGAGGGGCGGCGCCCGTACTTTCGGGACATCGACGTGGTGGTGCTGGGCATCCGCGCGCAGGACGAGTACCGGCTCGACCTCCAGGCCGCCGGGATCACCACCCGGCCGGTGCCGGCGCTGCGCGCCGAGGGCGCGGCCCGCACCGCCCAGTGGGCGCACGAGCAACTCGCCGACTGCGCCGGCTACTGGGTGCACGTCGACGTGGACGTGCTCGACCCGGCGGTGATGCCGGCGGTCGACGCCCCCGATCCCGGCGGCATCGCCTTCGCCGAGTTGGAGATCCTGCTCGCCGGCCTGGTCGACACCCCGCACTGCCTCGGCGTCGAGCTGACCGTCTTCGACCCCGACTACGACCCGGACGGGTCGTACGCCGCCGAGATCGTCAACACACTCGTGGCCGGTCTGCGGCCGGTCTCCGCGCCGGGATCGGTGCCGCCCCGGCTGCTGCCCGAGGCGCCCGCCGCGCCCGCGCCACGGCGGGGTACGGCGCGTACCACGGCCGACCCGGAATCCCTGCCCGCGCCCGGGCCCGCGCTCCTCGGCGGCCGGGAGAATGCCCGGCGGGAGTCGGCGCCCGTTCCCGAGCCGCACGCCGACGGGCGGGAGTCGCCGGCCGTTCCCGAGCCTCGCGTCGACCCGCGGACGTTGCCGGCGGTTGCCGGGCTGCGCTCCGACCGGCGGGAGCAGCCGGCCGTTCCGGACGACGACCGGCGGGAGCGGCCCGGCGTGCCGGAGATCCCGCCCGCCGACCGGCTGGAACTGGTCGGGCCGCCCGCCTCGGCGGGGCCCGGCCTGCTGCGCCGTACGCTGCCGCCGGGCTTCGACCCGGGCGGTGACGGCCGGCCGGCGACCGACGACGACCCGCCGCAGGCGGCGGCCGGCGCCGTCTGACCGCTCCCCGTCCGCCGCTGGCGGAATGATCGACTCGACGCCGCCGACCCGGGGCCTGGCCCTGATCGGGGATCCGGACGCGCCGGAAGCCGCCCGGCTGCGCATCA
>NZ_JBEYSU010000049.1:0-23082 GCF_040704235.1 Micromonospora sp. NPDC047707 | reverse complement strand
GCCCCCCCCCGCCCGCCCCCCCCCCCCCCACCAACCCCAACCATTTTAAAACCCCCGCCCCCGGGCCGGGGGGCGCCCCCGGCCGCCACAGCGGCCGGGGCCTCCCGCGTCCTGCTGGGGCGTCAGCCCCGCTGGTGTTCCGGGGCCGGCATGTGCATCCGGCCCAGGAGTTGACGGGCCTGCTCCGCGTACTGCTGGTCGACGATGACCGCGTACTGGCCGGCCCGCAGCGCACTGGCCGAGGTGAAGTCCCGCCGGCCGCCGGTCATCGCGTGCGTGACCGCGCCGAACACCGCACCCCAGATGGCGCCGATCACCAGACCGGCGAGCACCACCGCGATCCAGTTGCCCGCCGTGAAGATGCCGAAGAGCAACCCGATGAACAGACCGAACCAGGCACCGGAACCGGCGCCGACCAGCGCCGCCCGCCCGGTCGTCATCCGGCCGAGAACCGTCTCGACCAGCGTGAGGTTCGTGCCGACGATCGCGGTGTGCTCCACCGGGAAACGGTTGTCCGCCAGGTAGTCGACGACGCGCTGTGCGGACGGATAGTCCGGGTACGACCCGATGGTCACGGTCGGTGGACCGAGCCCCGGCCCGCCGCCGTCACCGCTCGGGGGCGAGGGGTGGCCGGCGGGACCGGACGGGAAGGTGTCGCCGCCCGGCATCCCGGGACGCCAGGCCGAGGTCGGACTCGACGGTGTGGTCATCAGCCTCCTCCTTCGTCAACCAAACCTGTTCCCGCGGCCACCGGACGGTTAACGCCGACCCGCCGTGGAATGCCGTCCCGTCGGGGCGGGTAGGCAGGTCCGTGCAGAGCGGGCGGATCAGCGACCATGGCTTCCTGGCGGACGGCCGCAGCGCCGTACTGGTCGACCGGGCCGGATCGGTCAACTGGTGGTGCCCGGAGCGGTTCGACGCGCCATCGGTCTTCGGCCGGCTCCTCGGCGACGACGCGGGACACTGGTCGATCCGGCCGGAGGGGGACTTCACCTCCGAGCGGTCCTACCTGAACCACACGCTCGTGCTGCGTACCGTCTTCACGACCGGGGAAGGGCAGGTCGCGGTCACCGACGCCCTCGCGCTGGAACCCGGCGCCCGCGGCCACGACATCGGCCTGCGGTCACCCCGGGTGCTCGGCCGGGTCGTGGAGGGGCTCTCCGGCGAGGTGCCGGTCCGCGTGGACTACCGGCCCCGGTTCGAGTACGGCCGGGTCACCGCGTTCCTGATGGAGGCCGACGGCGTCATCGGCGCCACCGCCGGCGCCTGTCACCTCAGCCTGCGCGGGGACGTGCCGTTGACCTGCGCCGGCGGCAACGCCACCGCGACCTTCCGGGTACGGGCCGGCGAGAGGTACCGGTTCACGCTCGGGTACGCCCCGACCTACGACTCGCCACCGCCCCGGCTGCCCGAGGCCGACCGGCTGGTCGCCGACGCGGTCGCCGGCTGGCGCTCCTGGGCCGACCTGCACCGGGACCACTACCGGGGGCTGTTCCGCGACGTGGTGCGGCACAGCGCGATGGTGGTGCAGGGCATGACCTACCAGCCCAGCGGCGCGATCGTCGCGGCGGCGACCACGTCCCTGCCCGAGGAACTGGGCGGCGAGCGAAACTACGACTACCGGTTCGTCTGGGTCCGCGACTTCAGCCTGACCCTCCAGGCGCTCTGGCGGGCGGCCTGCCCGGACGAGGCGAACCGGCAGTTCGCTTGGGTCTCCCGGGCGATGGGCCGGATCGGCGACGAGCCGGTGCCGATCATGTACGGCGTCCAGGGCGAGCGGGACCTCACCGAACACGTCCTGGACCACCTGCCGGGGTACGCCGACAGCCGCCCGGTCTTCGTGGGCAACGACGCCTGGCGGCAGCGGCAGACCGACGTGCTCGGTGAGATCCTCGACGCCGCCTGGCTGATGCGGCACTACCTCGACCCGATGTCGTCCGACGTCCGGCACCTGCTGCGCGCGCTGGCGGAGCGGGCGGTCACCGACTGGCGGCGACCGGACGCCGGCATGTGGGAGGCCCGGGACGCCGAACGGCACTACCTCTCCTCGAAGGTGCAGTGCTGGACCGCGCTGGATCGGGCGGTGCGCTTCGGCGCCCGGCTGGGGGATCCGGCCGACCTGGCCCGGTGGACGGCCACCCGGGACGAGATCCGTGCGGCCGTGCTGGACCGTGGCTGGAACGACCGGCTCGGCGCGTACGCCGGTGCGTTCGACTCCGACCGGCTGGACGCCTCGGTGCTGCTCATGCCGTTGGTGGGCTTCCTGCCCGCCGACGACCCGAGGATGCGCTCCACGATGGACGTGGTTGAACGCCGGCTGTCCCGCGACGGCCTGCTGCGCCGGTGGGACGACGACCCGGCGGGCTTCGTCATCTGCTCGTTCTGGCTGGTGAGCTGCCTCGCCCTCGCGGGCGAGGTGGACCGCGCCGCCGACCTGTTCGCGTCGCTCGTCGACCGGGCCAACGACCTCGGTCTGTACGCCGAGCAGATCGACGAGGCCACCGGGGAGCACCTGGGGAACTTCCCGCAGGCGTTCTCGCACATCGGCCTCATCAACGCCGCCGGGCTGCTCACCGAGGCCGCCGAGCGGCGCGGGCGGGCCCCGGGGCGGACGCGACACCCCGTGCCGGCCGGTACGGGACGGACGGAAGGAGCACGCTCATGACCGGACGCCTTGCCGGGAAGACCGCCCTGATCACCGGCTCGGACTCGGGCATCGGACAGGCCACCGCCATCGAGTTCGGCCGGGAGGGCGCCGACGTGGTGGTCCACTACCTGCACGACCACGCCGGGGCGAACCACACCAAGGCCGAGGTGGAGCGGGCGGGCCGGCGGGCGGTCGTGGTGCAGGGTGACATCAGCGTCGAGCACCAGGTCGACGCGATGTTCGACGAGGCCCTCGCGGAGTTCGACCGGCTGGACGTCCTGATGAACAACGCCGGGGTGGACGCCTCCGGCATCCCGGTGGCGGACCTGGACACCGAGACCTGGGACCGGGCCATCCGCGTCAACCTGTACGGGATGTTCTTCTGCTGCCGCCGGTTCGTGCGGCACCGCCGCGACCGGGGCGGAGGCGGGAAGATCATCAACACCACCTCGATCCACCAGGAGGTGGCCCGGGCCGGCGGCGCGGACTACGACTCCAGCAAGGGCGGCATGCTGGAACTCGCGAAGAGCCTCGCGCTGGAGGTCGCCCCGATGCACATGAACGTCAACAACATCGGGCCGGGCATGGTGCTGACGCCGTTCAACCAACAGGCCATCGACGACCCGGAGTACCTGGAGGAGCAGGTGCAGAGCATCCCGTGGAAGCGGGCCGCCGAGCCGGGTGAGATCGCCAAGCTGGCGGTCTTCCTGGCCAGCGACGACGCGGACTACGTGACCGGGTCGACGTACTTCATGGACGGTGGACTGATGCAGAACCAGGGCCAGGGCGCCTGAGCGCCGGAACGCCGGGCCCTTCGCCGCGCCGGAACGCCGGGCCCGCCGCCGGTGCCGGCGACGGGCCCGGCGGGGTCTACGAACAGGCGGTGCCGTTGAGCGTGAATCCGCTCGGCGCCGGGGGCGCGCTCCCGGTGTAGGTGCCCTGGAATCCGGTGCTGGCCGTCCCCCCGGTGGGCAGGTTGGCGTTCCACGCGGCGTTGCGGACGGTGATCCGGTCGCCCGACTGGCTCCACTCGCCGTTCCAGCCGCTGGTCAGGCGTACGCCGGCGCCGGCGGTGAAGGCCACCGTCCAGCCGGTCAGCGCCGGGCCCCGGTTGGTCACCCGCAACTCGGCGGTGAAGCCACCCGCCCACGAGTTCGGGGTGAACGTCACCGTGCAGCCGCCGATCGGCGGGGGAGTGGTGGGCGGCGGCGTGGTCGGGGGCGGCGTCGTCGGTGGGACGGTGGTCGGCGGGGCGGTCGTGGGCGCGCTGGTGGTCGGGGCTGGGCCGGCCGCGATCGCCAGGTCGTACGCCCGCTGCGGCACGAACTGGCCGGCGGGGGCGATGCAGCCGTCGGCCTCCCCGGGCAACTTGACCCAGAGGAACGCGTCGATCGCGGCGTCGCCGGTGTTCGTCGTGCTGGGCGTGCCGATCGCCCGGCCGGCCGGGTCGCACCACTCGGAGCCGGCCGGCCCGTTGCCGTTGCGGCTCGTGTCGATGACCGCCTTCAGCCGGGACACGCCGGTCGCGGCGATCACCGCCTTGGCGTACGCGATCTCGTCGGCGGTGCGCCGGTAGTTCGAGACGTTGAGGGAGATGCCGTCGGCGCTGTTGGCGATGTCCGCGGCGGTCAACCGGGCGGCCGCCTCGCCGGGCGAGAGCCAGGCCGAGTGGCCGATGTCGAAGTACACCTTCGCCGCCGACGAGGCGGCCCTGAGCCGCTTGCCGGCGTACGCCATCGACGCCCTGGTCTCGGCCTGCTGTGCGGCGTTCTGGCAGTTGGTCATGAGGGGCAGCACGTCCGGCTCCAGCACGATCGTCGCCGGCCGCCCGGCGAGGCCGGCGGCCACCTGGTCGACCCACTGGCGGTAGCTGGCGTGGTCGGGTGCGCCGCCACTGCTGGCGCCGCTGCAGTCCCGGTTGGGGATGTTGTAGACGACGAGGATCGGCGTCCTGCCGGCCGCGGCGGCGGCGCCGACCAGGGCGTCCACCTCGGCGCGTACCGCCGAGGTGTTGGTCCGGGTGAACCACCGGCCCTGCGGGACGGACGCGATCCGGTCCCGGATGACGGCGGCGCGCGGGTCGCCGGGATTGGCGGCGACCCAGGCGGCGGCCGCCGTGGCGGGGTCCACGTAGAAGGTGGAGTCGGCGGCGACCGCCGCCGGGGCCCCGACCAGGCCGACGGCGACGGCGCCGGTGACGGCGAGGGCGGTCGCGGCGGTGGCCGCGAGCGTCGATCTGGCACGCATGACGTCTCCTGTATCGACGTCTGGCGCTGGAAGCGCTCCCATACGATCGACAAACTACGGCCTCGTTGCCGTCGTGTGAAGGGCTGTGGAGAAAAGGCCCGCCCCCCGTTCCCGCCCCGGCGGGTCGGACCGGCCGCCGCGCCGTTGCCGGCGCGGCGGCGCAGAATGGCGGCATGCGCCTGGTCATCACCGCCGACACCCACGTGCCGAAGCGGGCCCGGGACCTGCCGGCACCGCTGTGGGCCGCCATCGACGTCGCGGACGTGGTGCTGCACGCGGGAGACTGGGTCGACGAGGCGCTCCTGGACGCCATGGCGAACCGCGCAAACCGGTTGATCGGGGTGTACGGCAACAACGACGGCCCGCCGCTGCGTGCCCGGTTGCCGGAGATCGCCGAGGTCGACCTCGACGGGCTCCGGGTGGCGGTGGTGCACGAGACGGGGCAGCGGACCCGGCGCGAGGAGCGCTGCGAGGCCCGGTTCCCGGACGTCGACCTGCTGGTCTTCGGGCACTCCCACATCCCGTGGGACACCGTCGCGCCGGGCGGCCTGCGGCTGCTCAACCCCGGCTCGCCGACCGACCGGCGCTCCCAGCCGTACGCCACCTACCTCACCGCGCGGGTCGACGCCCGGCGGCTTTCCGACGTCGAACTGCACCGCCTGCCGCGCCGCTGAGCCGGGCCGGCCGGCGGGCCACCCGCCGGCCGGCCCGCCGCGTCACCGGCCCCGGCCGGTCTCCTCCTGGAGTTCGTCGATCCGCTTCGAGGCCTCCGCCTTGGTGAGGCCCTCCGGCGGCTCCTCGCCCGCCTCGCGGGACAGCGTCGCCAGGTACGACTCCTGCGCCGCGGTCGGTGGCTCCTCGCCGGTGACCCACTCGTCCGGGTCCTTGACGGCGGCCTCCGGGTTCGCCCGGCCGTTCCCTCGGTCTGTCATGATCTCCACCTTCCTTCGAACAGATGTGCCAGTACCCAGCCTCGGCGTGTCCATGCGGGTGGATTCCGGCAGCCGTTCACTACGATCGCGCGGTGAGTACGGACCGGGCGGGTGTGATCGTGGTCGGGGCCGGCATCGCCGGGGTGGCGTGCGCCCGCGAGCTGGCCCGCGCCGGCATCCCGGTGCAGATCCGGGAACGTGGGCGGGTCGCCGGCGGGCGGATGGCCAGCAAGCGCTTCGACGGCCGTCCGGCCGACCTGGGGGCGGCCTACTTCACGGCCAGCGACCCCGGCTTCGCCGCCCTGGTGGCGGAGTGGCAGGCCGCGGGCCTGGTCCGCGAGTGGACGGACACCTTCCTGGCGTACGGCGCGCAGGGCCGCCACGAAGTGACCGGACCGATGCGGTGGGCGGCGCCCCGTGGACTGCGCTCGCTGGTCGAGCACCTCGCCCGGGACCTGCCCGTGGCCGTGGACCGCCTGGTGCTCGGCGTGGAACCCGGGCCGGTGGTCGACGGCCGGCCCTGCGCGGCGGTGGCGCTCGCCATGCCGGGCCCGCAGGCGGCACTCCTGCTGGACCCGGCCCTGGCGGCGGCGACCCGGGCCGTCCAGGCGCAGACCTGGTCGCCGTCGCTCGCCGTCGTGCTGCGGTTCCCGGACCGCCGGTGGGCCGACTTCCGGGGTGCCTTCGTCAACGACCATCCGGTGCTGGCGCTGGTCTGCGACGACGGCGACCGGCGGGGCGACGGCGCCCCGGTCCTGGTTGCGCACACCACCCCCGCGTTCGCCGCCGGTCACCTGCTCCAGCCCACCGCCGCCGGACCGGCCGTCGAGGAGGCGGTACGGGACCTGCTCGCCCTGCCCGAGCCGGCCGAGCAGTTGCACGTGCACCGGTGGACGTACGCCAAACCGACGGCCGGTGCCGAGGGGACGTACCACCTCGACGACGACGCGATCGGCCTGGCCGGCGACGCCTTCGGCCCACCCCGCGTGCAGACCGCCTGGCGCTCCGGCCACGACCTGGGCCGCGCCCTGACCGCCCGCCTCAGCTGACCCACGCGGTCACGCCGTCGCGGGTTCGGGAGTGCGGGTCGTCGCGGTGTCCTGAGTGCGTTCGCCGGAGCGGTCGAGCAACTGCATCACCGGGGTGGCGGCGATGCCGTGCACCACCACCGACACGACCACCACCAGGCCGACCGTGGCCCAGAGCAGCTCGGCCTGCGGGAAGTCGGCCTTCGTGGTCGCGTACGCGAGATAGAAGAACGAGCCGACGCCGCGGATGCCGAACAGGGCGATCACCCAGTGCTCGGCCGTACGGCCCGGCGCCCCGCGCAGCGCCAGCCAGCCGACCAGCGGCCGGACCACGAACACCAGCGCCAGGCCGACCGCCGCCGCGGTCCACGTCAGGGGCCCGAGAAGGCCGCCGACCACGGCACCGCCGAACAGCAGCAGAAGCATGACGGTGAGCAGCCGCTCCACCTGCTCGGCGAAGTCGTGCAGCACGGAGTGGAACTCGTGCGTCCGCTCGGCGGCGCGGATCGCCCGGGCGGCGACGAAGACCGCCAGGAAGCCGTACCCGCCGACGAGCTCCACCAACCCGTACGCGAGGAACGTCGCGGCGAGCGCGAGGAAGCCCTCGGCGTGCCGCGCCAGCCGCAGCTCGCTCGGGGCGCGGAAGAACAGCTTGCCGAGCAGCCACCCGATGAGCCAGCCGCCGGCCGTCCCCGCCGCCACCTTCCACAGCAGGTCGACGGTGACCCAGTCGGCCAGCCAGCGCGCCGGGGCGAGACCGGTGGTGGCGATCGCGATCGCCGCGTACACGAAGGGGAAGGCCAGGCCGTCGTTCAGCCCCGCCTCCGAGGTGAGGGCGAACCGGACCTCGTCCTCGGAGTCCTCGACGTCGGTGGGTTCACCGACCTGCACGTCGGCGGCGAGCACCGGGTCGGTGGGGGCCAGAGCCGCGCCCAGCAGCAACGCGGCGGCCGGCACGAGCCCGGCCCACCACCACCCGAGCAGCGCCACGGCCGCGATGCACAGCGGCATGGCGATCGCCAGCAGCCGCCAGGTCGACGACCAGCGCCGCCAGCTCAACGGCCGGTCGATCTTCAGTCCGGCGCCCATCAGGGCGACGATCACGCCGATCTCGGTGAGGTGGGTGGCGATGTCGGGGTGCGCCAGGGGATCGGGCTCCGGCAGGCCGGTCGGCAGCAGGAAGATCAGCATGCCGAGGCCCAGGAAGGCGATCGGCATGGACAGGGGACGGCGCTCCAGCACGCGCGGCAGGATCCCCGCCAGCAGCGCCCCCAGTCCCACCAGCGCGTACGCGACGTCGACGGGTTCCACGACACCACCTCTCCGCCTCGCCCGCGGCGTACGGGCAGGTGGTGTCAGACAGTGCCCACGATGCCGTACCGGTATTCCTGTCGACTCGGCCCACTCGGCCCACTCGGCCCACTCGGCCCACTCGGCCCGTGCGGTCAGCGCGGTACGGCCAGCGGCGAGTCGGCGAGCCCGTCGAGGAGTGCGGCCGGATCGTCGTACACGGCGACCGCGCCCGCCCCGGCCAGCTCGCCCCGGCTCGTGCCGCCGCACGTCAGGCCGACGCAGGGGACGCCGAGCCGGCCGGCCGCGGCGACGTCCCAGACCGAGTCGCCGACGAACACCGCCCGGGTGGCGTCGAGGCCGGCCTGGTCCAGCGCGGCCACCAGGATGTCCGGGGCGGGTTTGCTCTCCTGGGCGTCCGCCGACGAGGTGACGGTGTCGATGACATCGTCGGCGGACAGGGCCCGGCGCAGCGCCCCCACCTCGTGCTCGGCGGCCGACGTCGCCAGCACGACCCGTAGCCCCCGGTCGGCGCACGCCCGCAGCAGGTCGGCGGCGCGGGGGAGCGGCTCCAGGCGCTCCCAGTACTCGCCGTACAGGGTGTCGTGGGCCTCCCGCAGGCGGCTGTCCACGTCGTGGTCCCGCTCCGCCCCGAGCAGGTGGTCGAGGAGCTTGTCCGAGCCCATGCCGATCGCGCGGTGGATGGTCGCCATCGGCACCGGCCGGCCGGTCTGGCGCAGCGCCTCCCACCAGCTCACCGTGTGCAGGTACGTCGTGTCGACCAGGGTGCCGTCCACGTCGAAGAGGACACCCGAGGCGTTGTCGTGCGGCATGCCCGACCTCCTACCCGCCGCGGGCCCGCCCGACGCCCACCGGCCCGTCGTCGCGGAGGGGAGTCACCCGCCCGGCACCGCCCACCGCCGCTCGCGGCGGGAGCGGCACCCGGCACCGGCCGGGCAACGGCCCGCTCGTCACCGGTCCGGGATGAGGATCTCGAACCACACCGTCGAGCCCCGGACGGTCGGGTCCGTGCCCCACGCGTCGCTCAGCTCCTCGATCAGGCCGAGACCCCGGCCCCGGCTGCTCAACGTGTCGGTCTGCGCCCGGGTGACGGTGCCCCGGGTGCCCGAGTCGGCGACCGACACGAGCAGCCGCTCCGGGCTCAGGTCGATCTCCACCCGGGCGGCGGTCCCGGCGTGCAGCAGAGCGTTGGTGGTCAGCTCACTGGTGCAGAGCACCGCCGCGCCGATGACGGACTCCGGCACCTGCCACTCGGTGAGCTGCGCGGTCATCCAGTGGCGGACCCGGCTCGGCGCCGTCGGCTCGGCCGGCACCTCCATGCTGGTCGACCGGCTCGGTCGCAGGGCGTGCTCCACGGCCAGCACGGCCACGTCGTCCTCGGTGGCGCCCGCCACGGCGGCGGTCGCCACCGCGCAGAGCGCGCGCGGGTCGCTGCTGCCGGCCCCCGCGACCGCGCTGGCCAGCGCGTCCAGGCCGGTGCCCAGCCCCTGCCGGCGTCGCTCCACCACGCCGTCGCTGAACAGCAGGAGCGTGTCGCCGGGCGAGAACCGGACGGTGGTGGTCGCCGGTCGGCAGCCCAGGCCCAGCGGGGCGCCGGTGGGCACGTCGGCGTACTCGGCGTACGGCTCACC
Organism: Micromonospora sp. NPDC047707; assembly: GCF_040704235.1. Classification (NCBI taxonomy): domain Bacteria; kingdom Bacillati; phylum Actinomycetota; class Actinomycetes; order Micromonosporales; family Micromonosporaceae; genus Micromonospora; species Micromonospora sp. NPDC047707. Next base: position 13,286 of record NZ_JBEYSU010000049.1, on the reverse strand, counting down.
GCCGGCGGCGCACCGGCGGATCAACGGTGCGGGGTGGCCGGCGCTGGCGAGCGTGAGCCGCTGCCGGTCGGCGTCGATCACGCCGAGCGCCACGGTGACGAACAGCTCGTGGGTGCCGCCCTCGGCGCCCAGGCTGGTCACCAGCCGGTCGAGGCCGGCGAGCACGGCGTCCGGCCGGGGGTCGGCCAGGGCCAGCGCGCGCAGCGCCGCCCGGACCTGCCCCATCCGGGCGGCCGCCTGCACGTCGTGCCCGGCCACGTCGCCGAGGACGACGGCCAGCCCGCCGGTAGGCAGGAGGAAGGCGTCGTAGAAGTCCCCGCCGGCCGCGTTGCCGTCGACACCGGGGTCGTAGCGGGCGGCGATGCGCAGCCGGGGCAGGTCCGGCAGGTGCGCCGGAAGCATGCTGCGTTGCAGGAGCTGGGCCGTACCGTGCTGGGTCTCGAACCGGCGGGCCCGCCCGGCCGCCTGCCCGACCAGCTCGGCGGAGGCGTGCAGCAGTGCCCGCTCGGCGGCCGACCAGGCGTGCGCGGCCTGGTACCCCACGGTCAGGCCGCCGCGGACGACGGCACCCGGCAGCGGCACGGCGGCCAGGGCCTGGATCTTCTGGTCGTGGCGGTCCACCGCGGTCTCCCGCAGCGGCTCGCCGTCGTCGACGAAGCGGGCCTTCCCGACGCGGGCCGCGACCACCAGCGGCGCCGCCGAATCCGGCGGGAAGCGCCGCCACAGCGGCGGGAGCCGCTCGTCGGCCTCGTCGATCAGCTCGCCCCGCAGCCGGCGGACCATCCGCCAGCCGCCGCCGATCTCGTCCACCCCGAAGGACACCCGGTCGGCGTCGAAGGAGGCGAGCGCGTGACGCAGCGCGACCCGTGCCACGTCGTCCAGGGTGAGCGTGCCGGCGAGCGCGGCGGCGAGGTCGCTCAGGCTCTGGAGCTGCCGGGTGACCTGGGTGGTCTCCGCCGCGACGACGAGGACGCCGGCGATCCGGCCGTCGCTGTCCCGGACGGCCGAGTAGCCCCGCGTGAAGACGGCGTGCTCCACCGCACCCGAGTGGCGGCGTCGCAGGGGCAGGGTGACCTCCTTGCCCAGCGACGGCTCACCGGTGCGGTACGTCCGCTCGACGGCCTCCCCGACGCCCGGCAGCTGCCACACCTCCCCGAACACCTCGGCAGCCGGGCGGCCGATCGCCTCCGGGTGCCTGTCGCCGATGAGCTCGGCGTAGCCGTCGTTGTAGAGCAGCAGGAAGTCGTCGTCGAGGGCGAGAGCCATCGGGACCGGCGAGGAGAGCACCAGCTCGGCGGCGGCGCGGACGGCCGGGTCCCAGCCGGGCCGGGGGCCGAGCGACGTGCCGGCCCAGTCGTGGGCGTACACGTCGGCCGCCGCGCCCGAGGACGCGGGTCCGGCGGAGACCGGCGCTGGTGGCGTGGGCACCCGTCCGACCGTTCCTGGCATGCCCGAAGCCTAGCGGCAGGGTCCACCGGCCGGCTCCGATCATGCCGCCGGCTCCACGGGCTACGTCCGTTTCGCCAGGTCAGGACGGCTGTGTGGCGTCATGTCGGGAAAATGCGGGGCGCCCGGACGGCGTGCCGCCGGACCGACCGGGTATGCGCGCGGCGTAGTCCATGCGACAGGAGGGACATCATGCCGGAAACCCTCGCGGCCAGGCAGGTCGATATCGGTAATGCCGTGGCCGACATGTGGAGATCGGTGCTGTTGTTCATACCGAGGGCCATCGCGTTCATCGCGATCCTCGTGGTCGGATGGCTCATCGCCCGAGCCGTCCTCAAGATCGTGGACAAGGTGCTGGAACGGGTGAACTTCGACCGGGCGGTGGAGCGCGGCGGCGTCAAGAAGGCGTTGGAACGCACGAAGTACGACGCCAGCGACATCCTCGCGAAGCTCGCGTACTACGCCGTGCTGCTGTTCACGCTGCAGTTCGCGTTCGGCGTGTGGGGACCGAACGCGATCAGTGACCTGATCAGCGGCGTGGTCGCCTGGCTGCCGCGCGCGTTCGTGGCGATCGTGATCGTGGTCGTGGCCGCCGCCATCGCGAACGCGGTGCGTGACCTGGTCACCGGCTTCCTCGGCGGTCTGTCGTACGGCCGGGTCCTGGCCGACCTGGCAGCCGTCTTCATCCTGGCGCTCGGTGTGATCGCGGCGCTGAACCAGGTCGGCATCGCCACCACGGTGACCACGCCGGTGCTGGTCGCGGTGCTCGCCACGGTGGCCGGCATCCTGGTCGTCGGGGTTGGCGGTGGTCTGGTCAAGCCGATGCAGAGCCGCTGGGACGGCTGGCTGAACCGGATGGCCGAGGAGTCGCGTGCCATCCAGCAGCACCGGCAGGCGCAGGGCGCGGGCCGCAGCGACGTCGAGCGGCAGATGGCCGACCGGGCCGGTGCCGAGCGGACGCAGGTGATGTCCCGGGAGTCGTCGGCGAGCATGGCCGGCGGGCAGGGCACCTACCAGTCGCCCAGCGCGACCGACGAGACCCGGCAGTTCCGCCGCTGAGCGGGCGGGGACGGAGCGACGGAGGGTGTCCGCGACGGCGGGCGCCCTCCGTCGTGCGGTGCCCGGGCCCGGTGCGCGCGGGCCGGCCCCTGGTGGGCAGGCCCCGGGTCAGAGCGGCGGGAGCGACGCGGGCTTCGGGGCGTCCAGGGCGCCGGCCAGCGCGGAGACCGCGAGCAGGCGCGTGAGCAGCCAGTCCGGCGCCGACCAGTCGACCGGACCGGCCTGCGGCTGCCAGTCGTGCTCCGCCGCGGCGGCGCGTACGCCGTCGGCGTAGCCGGCCAGGGCGGCGGCGGTCAGCGGTCGGCGGTCCCCGGCGAGGCTCTCCCGGATCGCCGCGGCGTGCTGGTCGACCAGCGCGAGCAGGCCGGGCCGGACGGCGGCCGCGGCGAGCCCGGCGGCGCCCACGGTCGCGGACAGGGCGGCCAGCGTCGACCGGGCGGAGCCGACGGCGGTACGGGGGGTGACCTGGTTGAACGGCACGCGCATGGGGAACGAGGCTAACCGGCCGAACCGGTGGTCGACCTCGTCCACTCGGTGGTTTCTGTTCCTCCACCGGTCGGCCGACCCGCGCCCGACGGAGTGAGCGGGCGCGAGCGGGGCGGAAGAGGACCGCCCCGGAAGCGGCATGCCGAGAACGCGGAGGCACGGATGGCAGCAGGCACGGACGGACCGGACGAGCGGCACCGGCGGCCCGCCGGGGTGAGCGACGGCACGGTCGCCGCGCTCGGCAAGCTCAGCGAGGCGCTGGAGTGCGTCGAGCGGGTACGCGGGCACCTCTACTCGCTGCACCAGCTCGTCGGGCACGCCGACCTGATGCTGGACGACGCGGTGGCGATGTTCCGGGCCGCCGGGCACGACGACATCGCCGACCGCATCGACACCGAGCTGCTGGGCCGCAACGTCATCGCCGGCCGGTGGACCTTCCAGATCGTCGAGGACTTCGACGACGGCTACTACGCGCTCTTCCGTGACCTCGACCGGCGGGCCCGCGAGGAACTGGTCGGTGGGCGCCGGCACCTCTACGAGGCGGAGATGAAGGAGCGGCGCCGCATTCGGGATCGACCGGGTCACGAGGCCCGCCCGGGGGCGGTTGGCTGACGGTCGCGGGGGTCAGTCGCGGGAGCGGGCCTCGGCGGGGCGACGGCGGGCCGCGTCGTCGGCGATGATCACGGTAGCCACCATCAGCGCCACGCAGAGGCTGAACAGCCAGGAGCTGTCCGACACCAGCTTGGCGGAGACCGGAGCCTGGACGGCGGCGAGCAGGAAGCCGAGCCAGGCCAGGCGACGCTGACGGGTCGAGAGGATGCCGTTGCCCTGTTGCATCCCGAAAGTCTTGCGCGCGGCACGGGGGTTGCCGTCAGCCGAACGGCCGATTCTGGCTGTGCTGTCCGCATTCGCGGACGCACGTACCGTAATTCTTGTCCTGTCGGGGGAGGTCAGCGGCCCGGCGGCCGGAGCCGGAAGGCGGTACCGCCGGACCGTCGAGATCGGTCACATCCCCCACGGCGGATCCGGCCCGTCACAGGGTGTCGGGGCCGGTCCGGCCGGTGGTCGACGGCCGGTACGCGCGGTCCGGGTCGGTCGGCTCGCGGCCCGCGCCGGCCGCCTGGCCACCGCGGTCGACCGCCTCCGGCCCGTGCCCGAAGGCGGCCTCCTCGCCGGCGTCGTTGCCGGTCACGTCGTCGGCCTGGCCGTCCAGCGTCGAGCGGGCGACGGCCCGGTCCAGCTCCTGGATGGGAGTCCGGTCCTCGTCGCGCCACACCTTCTTCTCGTCCGTCATACCTGGTGCGGTACCCGACCCGACCCCCGCGAAACCCGACCGGCGCGGCGACGGCCGCCGGCGGTGCCGGCGGCCGTCGAAGGTCCGGGTCGGGGGTCAGGGCTGCGGGCGGTCGACCTTGCCCCGCCAGGCGCCGGTCTCCTGACCGCGCCGCTCGATGTACTGCTTGAACCGCTCCAGGTCACCCTTGGCGCGCCGGTCGACCACGCCGAGCTTGTCACCGGCCTGCTCGAGGACGCCGTGCGGCTCGAACTCCAGCTGGAGGGTGACCCGGCTGGAGCTCTCGTCCAGCCGGTGGAAGGTGACCACGCCCGCGTGCTTGGTGCCGCCGGTCGAGCGCCAGGCCACCCGCTCGTCGGGCAGCTGCTCGGTGATCTCCGCGTCGAACTCGCGCTTCACCCCGGCGATCTCGACGGTCCAGTGGGTCATCGTGTCGGTGAGCTGGCGGACCTCCTGCACACCCTCCATGAAGTGCGGAAAATCCTCGAACTGAGTCCACTGGTCGTACGCGGTCCGCACCGGGACCGACACGTCCACGTGTTCCATGACGCCACTCATCAGGTGTCCTCCTCTCCGCCGGTGCTCCCTTCCGGATCGTGGGGAGATCCGGTCACCAGCGGGTCGTCTCGTTCTTGTTGCCGAGCGCCGCCCACACCTCGGACACCGTCTGGTAGTGGATGCCCTCCGGCAGCCCCTCCAGGGCGGTGATGATGTCGTCCGGCGCGTCGTTGTCCCGCGCGTTGGCGATCAGCGTCGCTCGGTCACCGGGCAGTGCCGACATGGTGATGAACCGCCCCAGCCGGCTCCGATCCTCGACGTCCCGGGAACTCATCCCCTTGGGCGCCCCGCTCCGGAGCTCGCCGGCCGGTGCCGTCGTCGTCTCCGGCTGGTCCTCACCCGCCGGTTCCGGCACCCGCTGCTCGTCGACCCGCGAGCCCCCGGTCCCCGGCCCCTGCACGAGGCCGGCGACCTCCTGGCTCATCTGCTCGTCGAGCCTCGGTCCGTGCTTGCTGTTGACGCGTTCCATGCCTTCTGCGCTACCCGGTGGGGTGCCCGGTAAACCCGGCAGAGCGTCACGTACCGGCCTCCGCCTTGGGCGGCAGCAGCGGCTCCTCGGGGCGCCGGGCGCCGGCCTGCAACGCCCGGCCACGCTGGAGTTCCGCGTTGATCTGCACGCCGAGCATCAGCGCCGAGTTGGACAGGTAGAGCCACACCAGGAAGGCGATGACCGCCCCGAGACTGCCGTACGTGGCGTCGTACGAACCGAAGTTGGCCACGTACAGGCCGAAGCCGGCGGAGGCGACGACCCAGGAGAGCAGCGCGACCACGCCGCCCGGGGTGAGCCAGCGGAAGCGGGGCTGCCGGACGTTCGGCGCGATCCAGAACAGCAGGCTCAGCAGCACCATCATGATCAGCGCCAGCACGGGCCACTTGACGAGGCTCCACACCGTGCGGGCCAGTCCGCCGGCGCCGATCAGGTCACCCACGGCGTCGGTCACCGGGCCGCTGACGATCAGCCCGACCGCGACCACGGCCAGGAGCACCAGCGAGACGGCGGCGAGCCCGATCTGCATCGGCCGCAGCTTCCACACCGGCCGCCCCTCCTCGACCCCGTACACGGCGTTCGAGGCCCGGGTGAACGCGCCGATGAAGCCCGAGGCCGACCAGAGGGCGCCGAGCAGACCGAAACTCAGCAGCACACTCGCGCCGCTCTGCTCCTCGACCACGCCCCGGACCACGCCCACGAAGCCCTCGTTGGCGACGACCGACCCGGCGCCCACGTCGCGGGCCAGGTCGAGGACCGTGTCCACGGTCCGTTCGCCCTCGGAGACGAGCCCGACCAGTGCGACCACCACGATCGTGGAGGGGAAGAGCGCGAGCACGCCGTAGTAGGTCAGGGCCGCCGCCCAGTCGGCGCAGTTGTCCCGGACGAAGTTGCGGGCGCTGCGTACCAGCACGCCCCGCCAGGTCCGCCAGCTCACCTGCCGGACCCGCCCGGGCAGCCGCGACCGCGGCGACTCGCGGACCGCCGTGCCGGGCTCCGTCGTCGTCATGGCCCGCTCCCTGTGCCACCGGCCCCGGACGTCTGGATGCGCCCGGTGTCGCCTGGCCCCGCCGGTACCCCGGGCCGGAAATCGACAAACCCGACGCGCCGGTTTGCCGCCCGGCCCCGGGGGAACGGTCAACCAGAGACCATCGACGCGGAGGAGGACGAGATGCCCGGGCGCGAGGACATGCCCAGCACGCTGCGGCGCTCCCCGGAGAAGGCGCAGCGCACGTGGGCGAAGACGCACGACTCGGCGGTGGAGACGTACGGCGAGGGGGAGCGGTCGCACCGGACCGCCTTCGCCGCGATCAAGCACCAGTTCGAGAAGGTCGGCGACCACTGGGAACCGAAGGGTCGCAAGGGCCCCAGCGACCGGCAGGCGGCCGGCGGCGGCCCGCAGCGGCGCGCCGAGACGGCCGCCGGTGTGGACGCGAACGCCACCAAGGACCACCTCATGAAGGTCGCCCGCAAGCTGGACGTCCCCGGCCGGTCCACCATGACCAAGCCGGAACTGGTCAAGGCCATCCAGAAGGCCAACAACCGGGCGACGACCAAGACCAGGGAGAAGGCCAAGGCCCGCTCCCGATAGGGGTACGCGAGACCACGGGGCCGCCCCGGCCGGGCGGCCCCGGTCCCGTGCTCACCAGTGGCCGCCGCCGGGAGCCTCGATGTGCACCGCCTTCGTGGCGGTGAACTCGTCGAGCAGCTCCGGGCCGTAACCGAAGCCCTGGCCGCTGCCGCGGCGCGGATGCGCGGCACCGCCCGGCGCGCCGCCGAAGACCGCGTTGACCTTGACGGTGCCGACCGGCAGTTCGCGCCAGGCCCGCTGGGCGTGACTCATCGAGCCGGTCAGCACCGTCGCGGCGAGCCCGTACGGCGAGTCGGCCGCGCAGCGCAGCCCCTCGGAGAACGAGTCGACCACGACGACCGGGGCGACCGGCCCGAAGGTCTCCTCGCGGACGAGGGTCATGTCGTGCCGGCACTCGGTGACCACGGTCGCCGGGTAGAACGCGCCGGTACCGTCGGGCAGGGTGCCGCCGGTGCGGAGCCGGGCGCCCTCCGCCACCGCCGCCGTGACCTGCCCGTGCACGTGGTCGCGGTGCCGACGGTCGACCAGCGGGCCCAGCTCGGTCGCCGGGTCGGTGCCGGGGCCCACCCGCAGTGCCTGCGCCCGCTCGACCAGGGCGTCGACGAAGTCCTCGGCCACGTCCCGGTGGACGTAGATGCGCTCCACCGCCACGCAGATCTGGCCGGCGTTGGCGAACGCGCCGAGCGCAGCCTGCCCGGCGGCCCAGACCGGATCCACGTCGCCGTCGACGACGAGGGGGTCGCTGCCGCCGTTCTCCAGTAGCACCTTCGCCCCGGTGCGGGCCGCCGCCGCGGCGATGGCCCGGCCGGTGGCCGTGGACCCGACGTGGGCGACCAGGTCGACCGGCTGGGCGGCCAGCGCGGCGCCCACCTCGGGCCCACCGGTCAGCAGCGACAGCACCCCGGCCGGCAGCGCCTCGTCGAGGGCCCTGGCCAGCAGCCAGCCGGTGGCCGGGGTGCGCTCGCTGGGCTTGTAGAGGACCACGTTGCCGGTGACCAGGGCGGCGCCGAGCAGACCGCAGGAGACCGCCACGGGATCGTTCCAGGGGGTGATCGCGGCCACCACGCCCCGCGGTTGGGGAATCATGAAGTCCATCGCGTGGTGACCGCCGTGCAGCGTCCGCCCGCCGCGCACCGGGGCGAGTTCGGCGTACTGTCGCAACGTGCCGATGCCCGCGTCCACCCCGCCGCGCGCGTCGGCGACGGGCTTTCCCATCTCGGCCGTGGTCGCCCGGGCCAGCTCGTCGGCCACGGCCGCCACCGCGTCCGCCGCCCGGTGCAGGGCGGCGGCCCGATCGGCCATGGCGGTCGCCGCCCAGTCGGCCGCGACATCACGCGCCGCCTCCACCGCCTTGCCGACCTCGTCCGCCGTCGCGACCGGCACCGAGCTGACCCGGGACCCGTCGGCCGGGTCGTGGACGACCAGTTCGCCCCCCTCGCCGCCCGCGCCCCACACTCCACCAATGAGCTGTGCAACCGTGTACATGCGGCAGTGGATGCCCCGGCCCGCACGAGGCAAACGCGTTTCGCCCGGTTCGGCGCAGGGTAGGCGGGTCGGATGAGTTCGACGGGCGCGGGAAGCGCGGACGCCGTCGTCGTCGGGGCCGGCCACAACGGCCTGGTCGCCGCCAACCTGCTCGCCGACGCCGGCTGGGACGTGCTGGTGCTGGAGGCGACGCAGGCGCCCGGCGGGGCGGTCCGCTCGGCCTGCGTCACCGCTCCCGGTTACCTGAGCGACCTCTACAGCTCCTTCTACCCCCTCGGGTACGCGTCCCCCGTCCTGCGGGACCTGCGCCTGGAGCGGTACGGGCTGCGCTGGCGGCACGCGCCGGACGTGCTGGCGCACCTGCTGCCGGACGGGCGGGCGGCGCTGCTCAACCGGGACCCGGAGACCACGGCCGCCTCGCTGGACGAGTTCGCGGCCGGCGACGGCAAGAGGTGGCTCACCGCGTACGACGACTGGCGCCAGGTCGCCGGCCCGATGCTGGCGGCCGTCACCGGGCCCTTCCCGCCGGTCCGCAGCGGCGTCGCGCTGCTCCGGCGGCTGAAGGTCTCCGGGGCGCTGCGGCTGGCCCGGCGGCTGGTGGTGCCGGTCCGCAAGCTCGGCGACGAACTCTTCGACGGCCCCGGTGGGCCGGCCCTGCTGGCCGGGTGCGCCCTGCACACGGACCTGTCCCCGGAGGACGCCGGCTCCGGCGTGTACGGGTGGCTGCTGGCGATGCTCGGCCAGCAGGTCGGCTGGCCGGTGCCGGACGGCGGCGCCCAGAAGATCACCGACGCGCTGGTGGCCCGGCTCGCCGAGCGGGGCGGCCGGATCCTCTACGGCGCCCGGGTGGACCGGGTGTTGACCGCCCGGGGCCGGGCGATGGGCGTCCGCACCGTGGGGGGCGCCCTGTGGCGTGCCCGCCGGGCGGTGCTCGCCGACGTGCCGGCACCCGCGCTCTACCTGGACCTGGTCGGGGCCGCGGCGCTCCCGCCCCGGCTCGTCGAGGACCTCGCGCACTTCAAGTGGGACGGCTCCACACTGAAGGTCGACTGGGCGCTCTCCGCCCCGGTGCCCTGGACCAACCGGGCGGTGGCCACCGCCGGCACCGTCCATCTCGGGGCGGACCTCGACGGGCTCACCACGTACGCCGCCGCGCTGGCCCGCGGCGAGGTCCCCCGGGACCCGTTCCTGCTGGTCGGCCAGATGACCGTCGCCGACCCGAGCCACTCACCGCCGGGCACCGAGTCGCTGTGGTCGTACACGCACCTGCCGTTCCGCCGGCAGTGGCGGGCCGAGGAGATCGCCGCGCACGTGGAGCGGATGGAGAAGGTGCTGGAGGAGGCCGCCCCGGGTTTCCGGAGCCTCGTCGTGGGCCGGCACGTCGCCGGCCCGGCCGACCTGGAGGCGGGCGACCCCAGCCTCGTCGGCGGGGCGCTCGGCGGCGGGACGGCGGCCGCGTACCAGCAGTTGTTCCTCCGCCCGATCCCCGGCCTGGGGCGCGCGGACACGCCGGTGGACCGGCTCTTCCTGGCCAGCGCGTCGGCGCATCCCGGCGGCGGCGTGCACGGCGGCCCCGGTGCGAACGCCGCGCGGGCCGCCCTCGCCCGCGACCGGGCGCTCACCGGTGCCGCCTACGCCGCCGCGATCGGCGCCGCCCAGCGGACCATCTACCGCTGAACGCCCGCCGCGCGGCGCGGCCTGCGGCCAGCCTGACCTCAGCGGCTGATGTTGCGGTGCTTGGTACGCAGCCGGAACGGCATCAGGGCGCTCTCGATCTTCGTGGCCGTCGTCATCTTCGAGGCGCCGTCCCGCCGCTCCTCGAACCGGATCGGCACCTCGAGGATCGTGTGGCCCAGCTTCGTGGCCAGGTAGTGCATCTCCACCTGGAAGCTGTAGCCGTTGGACTGCACCCGCTCCAGGCCGATGTCGCGCAGCGCGTCCGCCCGCCAGATCTTGAAGCCGGCGGTCAGGTCCCGGATCCGCACCCGCAGCAGCGTGTGGACGTAGAGGTTGGCCCAGCCGCTCAGCGCGCGCCGGTACAGCGGCCAGTTCTCGTCCAGCTCGCCGCCCGGCACGTACCGGGAGCCGATGACCACGCCCGCCTGCGTGGAGAGCAACGCGCCGAGCATGCCCGGCAGCGCCTCCGGCGGGTGTGACAGGTCCGCGTCCATCTGCGCGACGAACTCGGCGCCACCGTCCAGGGCGCGGCTCATGCCGTCGACGTACGCGCGACCCAGCCCCTCCTTGCCGGCCCGGTGGACGACCTCGATCCGGTCCGGGTGCTCGATGGCCAGCTTGTCCGCGACCTCGCCGGTGCCGTCCGGCGAGTTGTCGTCCGCCACGAGGATCCTCAGGCCCGGCAGCGGCAGCGCGAAAAGCCGCTCCACCAGGATCGGGAGGTTGCCCGCCTCGTTGTAGGTCGGCACCACCACCGTCAGACGTACATCCCGCCAGGGCGACGGCAGCTGCACGGGTTCAGTCATGTCGGACATCCTCGTTTCGCGGACTTGGTTCCCTGAGAGGGTAGCCAGTTCACCGCGCGTGTGGTGATTGCTCCCCTGCCCCGGCCGTCACACGGGCAGGTGGGAGCCCTGCCGGGGCGGCCGGCGGCGGTCACCGTCGGTGACGGACGAAGGCGCCGAGCGCGAGGGACAGCCCCGCCGCCGCGAAACCGGAGACGGCCGGCTTGTGGGTACCGAGCCAGAGGGCCGCCGAGCGCCGCCGGGCGCGATCGGTGAACACCCCTGCCGGGCCGTGGTCACGCTCGTCGTCGCCGGGGCGGTCCAGGTTGTCCTGCCAGGTCGCCGGGTCGACCGGCGTGTCGGTCTGCTGGCTGTCGTACCCGTCCCGGGCCAGCTTCCGGTCGAGCAGCCCGGGGAACAGGACGTTGCCGAGCCGCGCCCGCCAGGTCGGACCACCGACGTTCAGCTCCCGCACCCCGTGGTCGGCGGCCCAGCGGATCGCCCGTGCGGCCACCTCCGGGGCGAAGATCGGCGGAACCGGCTGGGGATGGCGGGGCAGCCGGGTCCGCACCCAGGAGAACTGCGGGGTGTTGATCGCCGGTAGTTGCACCATCGACAGCCGTACGCCCGGGCAGTCGTGCAGCAGTTCGGCCCGCAGCGAGTCGTTGAAGCCCTGGATGGCGTGTTTGCTCGCGCAGTACGCGGACTGCAGCGGAATGCCCCGGTACGCCAGGGCCGACCCGACCTGGACGATCGCGCCGTGCCCGTGGGCCCGCATGTGGCGCAGCGCGGCGAGCGTCCCGTGCACCGTGCCGAGGTAGTTGACCTCGGTGACCCGCTGGAACTCCGCCGCGGTGATCTCCCAGGTCGGCGCGAAGACCGACACCATCGCGTTGTTGACCCACACGTCGATCCGGCCCCAGCGGTGCGCGACGTCGTCCGCCGCCTGCTGGACCGCGCCCGCGTCGGCGACGTCCACCCGGTAGGTGCGCACGTCGGCGGCGCCTCGCTCCCGGCAGTCCCGCTCCGCCGCGGCGAGGCCCGCCTCGCCGCGGGCGAGCAGCGCGAGCCGCCCGCCCCGCTCGGCGTACGCCCGGGCGACCGCCCGGCCGACCCCGGCGCTCGCCCCGGTGACCACGACGGTCTGCGTCATCGGGCGGTCTTCTGGCGGGTGGCGATGTCCGACAGCCGGCTCAGCGTCTCCCTGTTGCGCTCGTGCAGCACCAGGTCGTTGAGCTTGTTGCGGACCCAGCGCAGCGGGCCGGCGGCGAAGTCCTCGCCGATGCGTACGCGGGTGGCGTCGCTGCCCACCGGCTCCAGGGTGAAGACCACGATCGCCTCGCCGGCGGGCCAGAGCCCGGCCCGGAGGATCAGCTTGTGTGGCGGCTCGCAGCCGAGCACGGTCGAGGAGTCCTGGAGCGAGAACGGCCACGGGCCGGCGCGATGGTGCAGTTCGCTTCCCACGGCCGGCCAGCCGTCGTCGACTTCGCGCACGTGCACCGTGCCGACCACCCAGTCGCTGTACGTCCAGCCGTCCGCCAGTACCGCCCACACCCGTTCCGGTGCTGCGTCGATCACTTTCTCCACCACCGCCACTGCGCCCTCATACCCCCGTGGCGGGCGCTGCTAACGGACGGCGGGTTAGCTTCTCGGGGGCGGCGGGTAACGCCACCGCGGGCCGGCGTGCCGACACCGCCGGCAGCGCGGCACGGCTACCGCCGCGAAGATGATGTTTACTCCCCGGGGCGCCGGGAACCCGCCGGCCGTGCGACAGGTGGAGCCGGATCAGTGCAGGTCAGCCCGGGTCGGTGCCCGCGCTGGCCGGGGTCGCTCCGGTCCGGTCCTGTTCGATGCGGTGTTGCTGGACCGGGACGGGACGTTGGTCGAGGACGTGCCGTACAACGGGGACCCGGAGAAGGTGCGGCCGGTGTCGGGTGCGCGGGCGGCGTTGGACGCGTTGCGGGCGGCGGGTCTGCGGCTGGCGGTGGTGACGAACCAGTCGGGGCTGGCGAAGGGGTTGTTCGACGAGGCGCAGATGCGGGCGGTGCACGCCCGGGTCGAGGAGTTGTTGGGGCCGTTCGACGCGTGGCTGGTGTGTCCGCACGACGACGCCGACGGGTGTGGTTGTCGTAAGCCGGCTGCGGGTCTGGTGCACGCCGCGGCTCGGGAGTTGGGTACGGTGCCGCGGCGGTGTGTGCTGGTCGGTGACATCGGGCGGGACGTGACCGCTGCTCTGGCGGCGGGGGCGCAGGCGGTGTTGGTGCCCACGCCGGTGACCCGCCCCGAGGAGATCGACGCCGCCGGCTGGGTCGCGCCGGATCTTCCCGCCGCGGTGGCGGAGATCCTGCGCCGGCAGGCCGCCGTCGACCCGGCCACCTACCCACCCGCGGCCGGTGCCACGGCCACCGCGACGACCAC
>NZ_JBEYSU010000048.1:0-25041 GCF_040704235.1 Micromonospora sp. NPDC047707 | reverse complement strand
CGATAGAAGCGTCAGAACTCCTATCCTTCCAGCTCAAAGGGCATCTTCTATCTTTGGGCTCTCACCAACCCAATCCTCATCGGTGGATCGAGGCTGAGCATGCTGCGACTGGCCGGTCATCTCGAACGGCGCTCGGTCATTGGTGGCCTGCTCATGCTCCCGTTCGTGGCGGTCGGCTTCGCACTGGCGGCCCCGCTGCGTAGGCGCCTCGACTCGGGAAGGATCCGGCCCGCTGTGCTCGCCATCGCCGCATGTGCCGCCACGGCCCTGCTCGTCAAGGCCCTGCTCGTCAAGGCCGCGACATAGAGCTTCGACTCGAGGAAAGGGCGACGGTATGCCGCGAGGCGGTCCGAGCGAACAGAACGGTAAGGACGCCTTCCCTCCAGCCGTAGCGATCCACGTTGTGGCCTGCGGCCACCGCAAGATCTCGGGGCTCGTCCACATCACATAGACGATCGCGCGGTGGCCGCGCCACGTCTACCCCGGCCCGACCAGCGGCGTCCGAAACGGCGGCCGGCAATAGGGACTGTCCGATCTTCGGCTCTGGCACGGAGACGGTGGTCGCGGTGCTATGCGAGCAGAATCCGCTGTCGCAGGAGCGGGAATGCGGCTCGGCCGTACATCTGCCGTTTCAGGAACTTGACCTTGGTGTGGGACTGTCCCAGGCATGCTTCAAGCGCGATGGGGAGCTCGAAGCCACCCCGCCCCGGTCGTCCAGCGGGACGTTCAGTCGCTCGGACGTCCGGCTGACTCACTGAGCGGCGGCGATGCGGGTCCAGGTAACGAACGAGCAGGTTGACGCTGCCCGAGAGCCCGACTAGCGAAGCTCAATCAGTATCCGGCGGGCAGCACCCACTTCGGTCGATGCAGTCGGTGTCGATGCTGATCATGTGCCAGATGACGGGTGAGGATCCTGTGTCCGGCCGGCGACGACGGCGCGTCTCGCGGTGGCAGCCGCTCCGACCGTCGTGACTAACTGGCGCTCGGCTTGCAGCCGGTACGAGCACGGCCAGTAGGCCTGGCAGTCTCGACACCGGCGGGCGTCGTCATCACACTGCTGGTGCCGCTCTGCCACGGCCTGCCACTGCTCCATGTCCACGGCCACCTGATACCCAGAAGCGCGATGCATCACCCCGGGGCCAGCGTGGGCGATGCGGTGTCGATGCGTTGACCGGCGATGACCAGGATCCTCGGCAGCTGACGCGGCGTTCGACCCGCAGCGGCTGCAACGCGGGCGCCGTCGGTCCCCCGAAAGCGAATGAGCCGCGGCCGCTTCGGGCTGTTCGCGGTCGGCCACACGCTGCATCCGTCATCGACTCCGCAACCACAACCCGACTCAGGAAAGGCGACCTGACCGAGATCGATTACCTCAGAAGCGAGGGTTGCTGCCAACCTGCGGCAGCCCTAGCTAGCCGACCCGGCAGCCAGTGCCGCTGCGGCGGGAGGGCGGCGAGGGTGGGGGCCGAAACGCGGGCCCCGGTCAGTCCGACGAGGCGGAGGGTATGGGGGTCGGGTCCGGGCGACCCGTTGTTGCTATAGCGGCAGCGTGGGTGTAGGCCGGCGCGTAGAAACTGGGTGTCTCGGGCAAGCCGGTTGATCTACCTGATCTATTTATCAGCATTCGACCCCTTTCACCACGAGCGATGCGTTTGCGGGGTCAATGGTGTGTCATTCGTCACAGGGCGGTGACTGTAGTATTTGAGCCCGACCATAGGTGGGGGTGGCCTGTGACGGCGGGTTCGGCGACGGCACGGCGCCCGGTGCGCTTCAGCACGCAGGGGCTCCCGGAGGCCCAGAGGATCGCGTTGTGGGAGGACCACAACGCGCAGGCCTTGATCGGGCTGCGGTGTCACACGCTGGGTGAGGCGCCGTTCGACGGGTTCGAGCTCAACCTTCAGCTCGAGCAGATGCACCTGGCCCGCGTCCGTGGCAACGCGCACGTCGTCGAACGTCCGGCCGAAGTGATCCGTAAGCATCCGGCGGACGCGGTCGCGGTCTACCTGACGCTCGTCGGGGAGGCGTTTTTCTACCACAACGCCGGCGTGCTCACCCTGCGACCCGGACAGGCCCTGATCTGCGACGCAGATCGTCCGTTCATGCGCGGCTTCTCGCGTGGCCTGGAGGAACTCGCGATCAAGGTGCCGCGCCCGCTGTTCCGGGAGCTGACCGGCCTCGACTCGCTCAGCACCCCACTGGTCCGCGACTTCGCCCGGGGTGATGTGCCGGCACGGACGTTCGCGAGGATGATCGACCGCGCTCTGCGTCCCGACGGAGGCGAACCCGTCGACGAACGAATCGCGCTCGACCTGCTCGCGAGCATGGCAGGCAGCCGTCCGGTCCACCTCGGCACGGTGCATCTGGCCAACGCGCGTACGTTCATCGAGGATCACCTGACCGACAGCAACCTGACTGCTGCCCGGGTCGCGGCCGGGATCGGTATCAGCGAGCGCCACCTGTCCCGGGCGTTCGCCGCCACCGGCACCACCGTTCCGCAGTTCGTGCTGGCGCGGCGGCTGGAACGTGCCCGTGCGCTGCTCGCGTCCTCGCCGCAGATTTCGGTCGGTGAGGTTGCGGCCCGCTGCGGCTTCGGGTCGGCTACTCACTTCTCGCAGGCATTCCGGGCGCGCTTCGGCATGCGCGCCACGGACCTGCGCCGCCAGGCCCGGGCGAGCCGGCTCGACTAGTTCTCCGATTCCGCCACAGCTTCGTATTTCCGCCGTGTTACGGCCTCCGCACTTGCTGAGGCGGCGGAGCACCGCGCCACACTGGGCGCGCGAGTGGCCCGGACCACACGCCGAGCAGTGGAGTGGGGTGAACGATGGTGGAGTTCAGCGACGGGATGGCCGAGACGCAGCTTCCCGGGGGATCGATGGTGACGACCGACGTCGTGGTCGTCGGCTCGGGCCCTGCGGGGGCAGGAGCGGCGTTGTTCCTGTCCACGCTGGGGATCCCGAACATCATGATCACGAAGTACCGCTGGACGGCGAACACGCCGCGGGCGCACATCACCAACCAACGCGCGATGGAGATATTCCGGGACCTGGGCATCGAGGATCAGGTGCTCGCCGACGCCACGCCGCACGAGCTGATGGGCGACACCGTCTTCTGCACCTCCATCGCCGGCGAGGAGATCGGACGGATCCTCACCTGGGGTACCCATCCCGCCCGGCGGGCCGACTACCAGCTTGTGTCACCGTGCCTGCCGGTCGACATTCCCCAGACCTACCTGGAGCCGATTCTGGTGCGTAACGCCGCAGCGCGAGGCACCCAGGCCCGGTTCTCCACTGAGTACCTGGGGCACCGGCAAGACTCCGATGGCGTCGACGTCCAGGTTCGCGACCGCCTCACCGGCGAGGAGTACACCATCCGGGCCAAGTACCTCATCGGTGCCGACGGCGCCCGCTCCAAGGTCGCCGCCGACGTCGACCTACCGATGGAGGGCGCGATGGACATCGCCGGCTCGATGAACATTACCTTCAAGGCCGACATCTCGGCGCACTGCGGGCACCGGCCGTCGGTGCTCTACTGGGTGATCCAGCCCGGTTCTAACGTCGGCGGGATCGGGGCCGGGCTGGTCCGGATGGTGCGGCCGTGGAACGAGTGGCTCATCGTGTGGGGCTACGACATCAGCCAACCCCCACCGGTCGTCGACGAGGCCGCCGCCGTCCAGATCGTGCGCAACCTGCTCGGGCTGCCGGACATCGACGTGGAGATCACCGGCACGTCGTTGTGGGGCAACAACGAGATGTACGCGACGCATCTGCAGTCGGGGCGGGTGTTCTGTGTCGGGGACGCGGTCCACCGCCACCCGCCGAGCAACGGACTGGGGTCGAACACCTCGATCCAGGACTCCTACAACCTCGCTTGGAAGCTGGCAGCCGTCCTCCGTGGGCAGGCCGCGCCTTCGCTGCTGGAGACCTACTCCGTGGAACGGGCGCCGGTGGCCAAGCAGATCGTTCAGCGCGCGAACAAGTCCAGCCGGGAGTTCGTCCAGTTCTTCGAGGTGCTGGGCCTGCTCGACGCCAAGGACGAGGCCGAGATGGCCGCCCGCATCGAGGAGCGCAAAGCCAACACTCCCGAGGGGGCGGCCAAGCGGGCCGCGCTGGTGTCGGCCATGGAGTTGAAGCATTACGAGTTCAACGCCCATGGTGTCGAATTGGGGCAGTTCTACGAGTCCGGCGCGGTGGTCTCCGACGGCACCCGGCGGCCGGAACCGCGCCGGGACCCGGAGCTGTACTACGAGCCGTCAACGGTCCCGGGATCCCGACTGCCGCACGTCTGGGTGGGCGATGCCCGGCACAAGGTTTCCACGCTCGACCTGGCGCCGATGACCCGGTTCACGCTGTTGACCGGCATCGCAGGGGAGCCGTGGGTGGCGGCTGCCGAGAAGGTCGCGCACGAGCTCGGCGTGCCGCTGGAGGCCGTGATGATCGGCCCCGGGCGTCCGGTGACCGACCTGTACTACGACTGGGCGCGGGTGCGGGAGGTCGAGGAGGACGGCGTGCTTCTGGTGCGCCCGGACAAGCACATCGGCTGGCGGTCGATGCGGCTGCCGGCCGATCCGGAGCGGACTCTGCACGAGGCGATGTCGGCGATCCTCGGTCGGGGCGATGCCGCATGAGAGTCAGCTTCACGCACGAGACGCTGCCGCAGCGGGTGGTGTTCGCGTCGTACGAGGCCGCGGGTCACGTGGCCGACGAGGTGGCTCGGCTCGGCGGCGTCCGCCCGATGGTGATCGCCGCAGAAGCCGACAGCGCGCTGGCCGACCCGTTGGTGGCCGTCCTGCCGGCCGCGGTGCGCCATACCGAGGTGGTGATGCACGTGCCGACCGACGTTGCCGATCGGGCCCGCAAGGCCGCCGAGGAGCACGAGGTCGACGTCCTCGTCAGTATCGGCGGCGGCTCCACCACCGGCCTGGCCAAGGCGGTGGCGCTGACCACCGGGCTGCCCATCGTCGCCGTTCCCACCACGTACGCGGGCTCGGAGGCCACCAATGTCTGGGGGCTGACCGAGGGCGGCCGCAAGACCACCGGGGTCGACGCCCGCGTGCTGCCGCGGTCCGTCGTCTACGACGCCAGCCTGATGCTGTCCCTGCCGGTGCCGCTGAGCGTGGCCTCCGGGCTGAACGCGCTGGCCCACTGTGTCGACTCGATCTGGGCGCCGCGGGTCGACCCGATCGACCAGGCGCTCGCGCTGGAGGGCATCCGCGCCCTTCGCCAGGGACTCCCCGAGGTCGTGCGCGATCCCCAGCGCATCGCCGGACGCGAGCAGACGTTGTACGGGGCCTACCTGGCCGCGGTGGCGTTCGCCTCGGCCGGCTCCGGGCTGCACCACAAGATCTGCCACGTGCTCGGCGGGATGTACAACCTCCCGCACGCGCAGACCCACGCCGTGGTGCTGCCGTACGTCCTCGCGCTCAACGCACCGTCGGTCCCCGACAGTGCGCAGCGGATGGCGGCGGCCTTCGGCGGGACGTCCGCTCTGGACGGGCTGCAGCGCCTGCGGGAGCAGGTGGAGGCGCCTCGCGCCCTGCGGGACTACGGGCTGCGCGAGACCGACATCCCGGCTGCCGTCGACGCTGTCCTGGCTGCCGTACCGCCGAACAACCCGACGCCGGTCACCCGCGAAAACCTTGAGGACCTGCTACGCCGAGCCTGGGACGGAGGGGAGCCACGATGAGCCTGGAGCAGCAGAACCGCGAGTCACAGCTCGTCGAACGCGTGGTCGCGTCGTTCGACAACACGCCGGACCCGCGGCTCAAGGAGCTGATGCAGGCGCTCACCCGGCACCTGCACGCCTTCCTGCGGGAGGTGCGGCTAACCGAGCAGGAGTGGCAGCGCGCCATCGAGTTCCTCACCGCCACGGGGCACATCACCGACGACCGGCGTCAGGAGTTCATCCTGCTCTCCGACGTCCTGGGGGCCTCGATGCAAACCATCACCCTCAACCACGAGGCGTACGGCAACGCCACCGAGGCGACGGTGTTCGGCCCGTTCTTCGTCGACGGCTCGCCGGAGATCGAGCTCGGCGGTGACATCGGGGCCGGGGCATCCGGGCAACCGTGTTGGGTCGAGGGCACGGTCACCGACACGCACGGCAAGCCGGTGCCGCATGCACGGATCGAGGTCTGGGAGGCCGACGAGGACGGCTTCTACGACGTCCAGTACGGCGACGACCGGGTCGCCGCCCGTGGCCACCTGTACAGCGACGCGGACGGGAACTACCGCTTCTGGGGGGTCACTCCGACGCCGTACCCGATCCCGCACGACGGCCCGGTCGGCCGGCTGTTGGCCGCCACCGGCCGGTCCCCGATGCGGGCCTCGCACCTGCACTTCATGGTCCAAGCGGACGGATTCAGGACCCTGGTGACACACATCTTCGTCCGCGGGGATGAGCTCCTGGACCGCGACAGCGTCTTCGGAGTACGGGACTCGCTGGTCATGGACTTCGAGCCCCAGCCGGCCGGCACCCCCACCCCCGGCGGCCGCGACCTGGGAGACCACGCGTGGTCACGGGTGCGGTTCGACATCGTCCTGGCCCCCGCGGCCACCACTGGCGAGGAGGGCTGACCCATGCCCACCGACGTGTACCTGTACGACGCCGTACGCACCCCCTTCGGGAAGTACGGCGGTGCGCTGGCCGGCGTGCGGCCGGACGACCTGGCGGCGCACGTGCTGCGGACGCTGGTCGAACGGGCACCCGCGCTGGAACCGGACCGCGTCGACGAGATCGTGCTGGGCAACGCCAACGGCGCCGGGGAGGACAACCGCAACGTCGCCCGGATGGCCGGCCTGCTGGCCGGCCTACCAACCTCGGTGCCGGCCACGACCGTGAACCGGCTGTGCGGCTCCAGCCTCGACGCCGCCATCGTCGCCTCCCGGCAGATCGCCCTCGGCGAGGCGGACGTGGTGCTGGTTGGGGGCGTGGAGTCGATGAGCCGGGCTCCCTGGGTGCTACCCAAGCCGGACAAGGCGTACCCGGCCGGCGACGCGACGCTGGTGTCCACCGCCCTGGGCTGGCGCCTGCTGAACCCGCGCATGAACCCGGAATGGACGATCTCGAACGGCGAGGCCACCGAGCTGCTCGCGATACGTGAGCAGGTGAGCCGCGAAGCGCAGGACGCCTTCGCACTACACTCGCACCAAGCGGCTGCTCGGGCCTGGGAGGAAGGGTTCTACGACGACCTCGTCGTCGGCGTACCCGGAGTGGACCTCGCCCGCGACGAGTCCATCCGGCCCGACACCGGCCTGGAGAAGCTTGCCGCGCTCAAACCGGTGTTCCGCAAGCACGACGGCACCGTGACCGCCGGGAACTCCTCGCCCCTCAACGACGGCGCGTCCGCCGTCTTGCTGGGTAGCCCGTCCGCCGAAGAGATCGTCGGTCGGCCGCCGCTGGCGCGCGTCGCCGGTCGGGGGGCTGCCGCGAACGACCCGCGGTACTTCGGGTTCGCGCCGGTGGAGGCCGCCAACGCGGCGCTCAAGCGCGCCGGCATCGGCTGGGGCGATGTGGGCGCCGTCGAGCTGAACGAGGCGTTCGCCGCCCAGACCGTCGCCTGCATCAATGCCTGGGGCATCAACCCCGCCATCGTCAACGCGCAGGGCGGCGCCATCGCCATCGGCCACCCGTTGGGCGCATCCGGTACCCGCGTGCTCGGCACGCTCGCCCGCTCGCTACGGGCGGCGGGCCAACGGTGGGGGGTCGCCGCGATCTGCATCGGTGTTGGTCAGGCGCTCGCCGTGGTCCTCGAGAACCTGGACAGCTGAGCCATGGTCAGCATCCTGGACAACGCAGCCGAGGCGGTGGCGGGGATCCCCGACGGCGCCACGGTGATGATCGGCGGATTCGGCACGGCCGGTCAGCCGGTCGAGCTCATCGACGCGCTCATCGCATCGGGCGCCACGGATCTCACAGTGGTGAACAACAACGCCGGAAACGGGGACGTAGGCCTGGCGGCGCTGATCCGTGCGGGCCGCGTGCGCAAAATCGTGTGCTCCTTCCCCCGCCAGCGGGACTCCTGGCACTTCGACGAGAAGTACCGGGCCGGCGAGATCGAGCTCGAGCTCGTCCCACAGGGCAACCTCGCCGAGCGCATTCGCGCCGCCGGCGCCGGCATCGGAGCCTTCTACACGCCCACCGGCTACGGGACATCCCTGGCCGACGGCAAGGAGACCCGCGAGATCGAGGGTCGTCACTACGTGCTGGAGTACCCACTGCGAGCGGACTACGCCCTCGTGAAGGCGTACCGAGCCGACGAGCTCGGCAACCTGGTGTACCGCAAGACCGCCCGCAACTTCGGGCCGATCATGGCGACGGCCGCGACGACGACGATCGTGCAGGCCGAGGAGGTGGTGCCCGTCGGTGCGCTCGATCCGGAGATCATCGTCACGCCATGCATCTATGTCGACCGCATCGTGCGGGTGCCGGCGCCCGTGCAAGCGCCTGAGCCGATCGGAGCAGGACAATGACCAGTGTGATCCGGCGCGGCCTCAGCACCGATGAACTCGCCGCGCGAGTCGCGCACGACATTCCGCGCGGAGCCTTCGTCAACCTCGGTATCGGGCTCCCGACCCGGATCAGCAACCACCTGTCCCCGGACGGCCAGGTCCTCCTGCACACGGAGAACGGCATGCTGGGTATGGGACCCGAGGCGCAAGGCGATGAGATCGATCTCGACCTCATCAACGCCGGCAAGGTTCCGGTCACCGAACTGCCCGGCGCCTCGTACTTCCACCACGCCGACTCCTTCGCCATGATGCGCGGTGGTCACTTGGACGTCTGTGTGCTCGGCGCCTATCAGGTGTCGGCCCGTGGTGACCTCGCGAACTGGCACACCGGCCGGTCCGACGACATCCCGGCCGTCGGCGGTGCGATGGACCTTGCCATCGGGGCCAAGGAGACGTTCGTGATGATGAATCTGCTGTCGCGGGACGGGGTTCCAAAGCTGGTTTCGGAGTGTACGTATCCGCTGACCGGTGTGGGGTGCGTCAGCCGCGTCTACACCGACCTCGCAGTGTTCCTCATCGAGGACGAGGGCGTGGCAGTACGGGAGCTGTACGACTGCACGTTCGACGAGCTGATGCACCTTCTCGAGGTGCCGCTGCTGGATCGTCGAGGCTGAACGCCATCGCGTGCACCCACTTACGCCATAGAAGGGAACTGCCTCGGCTGGACACGAAGCACAGCTACCAAGCCAGCCGCACGAGGCCGGCAACGAGGAAGACAGGTTGAGACGGCCTGGAACTACACCTGATCCGGCCGATTCGTCGGGAGCCGACAGGTTCAGGGCCAGGGACATTCCCGGCTCCGCGACTGCTCTGCTCGTCGCGATGAAGCAGCCGGAGAGCGGCCGGCGGGTGCCCGGCGGGCGTTTTGCACCGGGCCTCGGTAGCCGGCTGCCGGCGAGTGGTCTCCGGCCAGCTCTTGGCAGCTGGGGGGGTGGGGGGCACCACCCCCGCTGTCGTCTACGTTTCCTGGTGTGCGCGCATCAGCCCGGATCGGGGTCACTGGCGACGAGGATCCGGCCTTTCACTCCGGCCTCCATCTGGCGGTGAGCCTCGGCGGCCGCCGTTAGCGGGTAGGTGCCGTTGATTCGCGAGATGAGCCGGTTGGTGGCCAGCAGGTCGTTGACAACGGCGGCCGCCTCCGCCAGGTCCGCGGCCGAGGCGTTGCTGATGACGAACCCCCTGATGCTGGCGTCACGCGTGTACAGCGCGCCCATCGGCAGCACCGGCCGGGCCGCCATCCCGGCCAGCGCGATAATCCGTCCACCCCGCTTGAGCAGCGGTACGGCAAGGTCCAGGTCGTGGCGTCCCGAGTTGTCCCACCACAGGTCGAATCCCTCCGGCGCGGCCTCCGCCAGCAGAGCCGGTAAGGCCTGGTCGCGGTAGTCAGTCAGCACATCCGCGCCGCACCGGCGGCACCAGTCGAAGTCCTCTGGCACCGCCGTGGCGATGACGCGAGCACCCGCCGCCACCGCAAGCTGTACGGCCGCACTCCCGACCCCACCCGCCGCCCCGGCGACGAGGACCGTCTCACCGGGCCGCAGGGAGCCGGTCCGGAACAGGCCGAGGTAGGCGGTCGCCGCGGTGTGCAGTACGGAGACGGCGGTCGCCGGGTCGGCCTGCGCCGGCAGGCGGTAGAGACGTTCCCGAGGCACCACGGCGAACTCCGCGAATGACCCTTGACGCCCCTGGTGCCCCAGGCTGTTGCACCAGACCTTTGCTCCGATCGCGAGGTCGTCCACCCCCTCGCCGGTCCGTACCACGGTGCCGACCAGGTCGCGACCGATCACGAACGGGAACGGCGTCTGTGTCCTGTACCCGCCGGAGCGTACGAACGTGTCGACGTGGTTGACCGCCATCAGCGCCGTCCTCACCAGAACGTCGGTGGGGCCTGGAACCGGCACCGGAAGGTGGCCGATCCGGATGCGTTCCGGGCCCCCGAGTTCGGTGAGGTACGCCGCCAGCATCATGTCAGGCAGACCCACCGACGGTCTCCTTTCCCACCGGGCCGGCCGGGCCCTGGCGCACGGCGGCGTACCCCGCACTCCAGGAATCGACGAGCCGACGCTCCTTTCAGGAGGTCGGGCCCGTTCTAGAGCCACCGCGGCAGTTCGGGGGCGGGCTGACCGCCTGAGCCGGTGACGCCGTCGGCCGCTCGGCCGGACAGGTACGCCGCGAGGCCGGCGACGGTGCCGGTCAGGAGTATGGGTTCCCCGGTGCCGGTGACGGCCCACATGCACTTCTGGTCCCTGGCCGCAAGCATGAGCGCGGGACCGCCGCCGCCGGAACGCTTGGCGGCGATGTCGTCTATCAGGGTGGCGAGGAAATCGGACGGTAGATCGTCGAAGCCCACTCCGGCGCCGAGGTCGGCCGCGTGGACCATGACCTCGCGGGCGCGCATCCAGGGGATCTCTTCGGCAGGGACCATGCGGCCCTGGGCGGTCCGGACCCGGTGGGTCCACTGCTTTTCGTTCAGCTCGGCGAGCCGTGCGTCGAGGGCCGCGGCGGCCTGCGCGGCCCAGACACGCAACTCGGCCGTCGGCCGCCTGGTGCCGGCCTCGATGTCGGCGTCACGCTGCTCTGGAGAGGAGTACATCGGCGTTTCCTCGCCGGTGCGCGCCCAGCGTGTCAGGTTGACCAGCGCGTCGGCGTTGGCGGCGACGTGGGCCAGCAGATGCTTGCCGGTCCAGCCATCGAGCGCGGTCGGCTGGTCAAGCTCATCATCGGGCAGGGCGGCCAGGGCATCGAAGAAGATTTTGGTGCCCTGGGCCATCCATCGCAGGCTGTCGACGTGGGTGCGATCAGCGACCATTAGAGATCAACTCCGTGACAGCTTTTGCTTCGGAACGCCCCAGACCGGTGATCTCGGTGGTCAGAACGCTGCCGTCGGTAAGGTGCCGGGCCGGCTTTCGGGCATGGCCCACCCCGCCAGGCGTACCGGAGGCGATGACGTCGCCCGGCTTGAGGGTGACGATCGTGGAGATGTACCGCACCAGGGCGACGGGGTCGAACACGAGGTTCGAGGTGTCGGACTGCTGCACCACCTCACCATCGACAAATCCGGTGAGGGTGAGCGAAGGTCGGGTGCCGCCGGGCAGTTCGTCGGGGGTAACCAAATAGGGGCCGAAGGGGGTGCTGTTCTCCCAGGTCTTGCCCTGCAGCCACAGCTGGGAGCGGTACTGCCAGTCGCGCATGGTGACGTCGTTGAGGACGGCGAACCCGGCGATGGCCCCGCTTGCCTCGGCCTCGGTGGCGCGGCGCACGGTCTTGCCGATGACGACGGCGAGTTCGGCCTCCCAGTCGACCTGCTCGGACTCCGGCGCGAGCTGGATCTCGTCGTACGCCCCGATGAGCGCCTCCGGGTACTTGGCGAACAACGTCGGGTACTGCGGCAGCTCCCGCCCCATCTCCAGGATGTGGTTGCGGTAGTTCAGCCCAACGCAGATGATCTTTCCGGGGCGGGGCACGACCGGCGCGTAGCCGAACGCCTTGACCGTGTCCCCGGCACGGGCGGCGCGTTCGGCCCAGTCCGGCTCGGCCAGCAGTTCACCGACGTCGGCAAGGCCGAGGTCGATCAGCGTCTCCCCGTCCACGCGCACGGCCTGAGTCGCGCCGTCGCGGGTGCGGATAGTGGCGAGCTTCATTCCTGTCCTTCCGTCTGGAAGCTGTCCGGCTGCAGCGCCTCGAACATCGGGCTGTCGCTGAACCGGAAGAGATCGAGGGCAGCCGATTCGGAGTCGGACGCCGAGGCCTCGGACCTGACCGAGAGGGGTCGCCAGCACGAGCGCCTCGATCGACATCGCCTACCACGATGCACTTGCCTTACCCCTGCGAGCACACGTGCGGCCCATGCCGGCCGCACGTGTGCTCGAGCGCCATGGCCCGCCAGGCGGTCAGCCCTCGACCGGGGTGAGGGGACAGGGAACGGCGCCGTCCGCGGTGACGGTGACGGTCAGCCGGCCGATGCGGTCGATCTCGAGCGTGACGGTGTCGCCATCGGCGAGCGGGCTGACGCCCGCGGGAGTGCCTGTGGAGATAACGTCCCCAGGTAGGAGCGTGGTGACGGTCGAGGCGAACGCGACGAACCGGGCGACGTCCCAGATGAGCTCGGCGGTGTTGCTCTTCTGCCGCACTGTGCCGTTCGTCCACAGCGTGAAGCCGACGTCCGTCGGATCGCCGAGTTCGTCCGGTGTCACGATCCACGGGCCGACGGGGGTGAAGGTGTCAAACGACTTGCGCATCGACCGGTCCTCGCCGCCGCGCATCGTGACGTCAATCAGGCCGGTGTAGCCGAACACGTGGCCGAGCGCCTCGTCCGGGCGGACGTGGCGTGCCGGCGCTCCGATCACCACGGCGAACTCGGCCTCGTGGTCGATGCGCCGGTCGGTGTACGGCAGCCGCACCTGCCCGCCGGGGCCCAGCATTGAGGTAGGTGCTTTGAGGAAGAAGCCCATGGCGTTGATGTCGCCCTTGAGGCGCATCTCGGCCTTGTGGTCCCGGTAGTTCACCGGTGCGGCGACGATCTTGCCGGGATCGGGGAGCGGCGCCTGCAAGGTCACGTCGGCCAGCGGACGCGGGCTGCGTGCCGGGAACTCGTGCCGGATCCGGGCGAGCAGTGCGGGCGCGGCCGCGAGCCGGCGCATCCGGCTGGTTCCCGGAGCAGCGGCGGTCGGGCCGTCGACCGGGCGGTCGATCAGGTCGGAGACGTCGACGACGCCCGTCTCGGTGACGACACCGACGCGGTCGTCGTCGAAGGTGGCGAGCCGCATGGCGGACCTCCTGGGTCGGGGATGGCGATCTCAGTGGGTCGAGGTGAGTGCGCGGTGCCTGGTTTCCGGCGCGAACGCCAGTGCCGCGGTCGAGATCAGGGACAGCGCGCCCGCGTAGAGGCCGAGCCGGATCGGGGAACCGCCACCGGCGAGGAGGGCGGTTCCGATCAGCGGGGCGAAGCCGCCGCCCAGCACGCCGGCGAGGACGAACGCGCCGGACGCCCCGCTGTAACGCACCCGGGTGGGGAAGAACTCCGCGAGCCACGCGCCGACGAGGGCGAAGATGAGCGTGAACGGGATCATGGTGACGCAGAAGCCGACGCCCACGAGGAGCGCGTTGCCGGTCTCGAGCAGCGCGAACGCGGGCACGACGCAGATCGCGACGCCGGCGGCGCCGATGAGCATGGGGATGCGCCGCCCGAAACGTTCGGCGATCAGAGCCGCCGGGGGGACGAGCACCATGTGCGTGAAGGCCGTCGCACAGGCCACGAGGATCATCTGAGCCTGCGGGATTCCCTGCGCGGAGGATCCGTAGGAGACGCTGAACGCGGTGATCAGGTACCAGGTCGCCAGCCCGCCGACGGGGGCGGCCACGCCGATCGCGAACCGGCCGGGGAACTCGCGGAGCACGGTGACGACGGGGAAGCGGACGAGCTGCCGGTTCTGCGCCGCCTGCTCGAAGACCGGCGACTCGGCGACCTTGAACCGGACCCACAGGCCGACGGCGACCATCACGACGCTGATCAGGAACGGGATGCGCCAGCCCCACGCGACGAACTGCGCACGGTCCATGACGCCGGTGACGGCGGCAACGACGAGGCTCGCGAGCACGAAGCCGAGTGGCGGCCCGATCTGCGGGACGGACCCGAAGATCGCGCGCCTGCCGGGCGGGGCGTGCTCGGTGGCGAGGAGCACCGCGCCGCCCCACTCCCCGCCCAGCGCGAGGCCCTGCAGGATCCGTAGGACGACGAGGAGCACCGGGGCCAGCACGCCCACGCCGGCGTAGGTCGGCAGTAGCCCGATGGCGACGGTGGCGCCGCCCATCATCAGCAGACAGATCAGCAGCGAGCGACGGCGTCCCACGCGGTCGCCGATCGTGCTGAACAGGATCGACCCGATCGGCCGTGCGACGAACGCGACGGCGAACGTCGCGAAGGCGGCCATGGTGGAGGCCGTGCTGCTCGCCGAGGGGAAGAACAACGGGCCGAGGACGATCGAAGCGAGGATGCTGTAGACGGCGAAGTCGTAGTACTCGATGGTCGTGCCGATCAGGCTGGCGGCGGCGACCCGACGGCTCGCGGCCGGGTCGGCCGGGACGTCGGCGGCAGCCGGGGGAGCGGGGGACACGGCGGGGGGCACTGCGGGAACGGCGCTGGACATGATCTCTCCTTCGAGACGTCAGCGGGGGTCAGGCGGTCTGGTAGAGCCAGTCGATGTCGCTGTAGTCGTCGTGCGGGCGGGCGGAGAGCAGCCGGTTGCGGACGGTGGCGCCCATCCCGGCGAGGTGGATCAGCTCGCCGAACAGGCGGGCGGTGTGCTGAACCCGAGAGGCGCGGTCCACGCGCTCGTGGAGGTAGCGGGCGAGTGCGGCGTCGACGTCCGCCTCGGCCTCTAGGGCCGTACCGAGGGCGACGGCGTCCTCGATGGCCTGGCAGGCGCCCTGGGCGACGTACTGCAGCATCGGATGGGCCGCGTCGCCGAGGAGCGCGATCCGTCCGTGTACCCAGTTCCGTACGGGCTCGCGGTCGAGCATCTGCCAGCGTCGGCTGCGGTCGATGAGCGCGGCCGCGGTCCGCACGGGGGCGCAGGCCTCGGCGAACCGTTCGTCGAGCTCGGCAGGGTCGCCCCAACGGTCGTGATCGGGGGTGTAGCGGTCACTTTCGAATGCGGCCACCTGGTTGTACAGCTCCCCGCGGCGGATCGGATACTGCACCAGGTGCATCCGGGGTCCAGCCCACAGCAGCACGTCCTCGCCGCCGGCGATCCCGGCGACGTCGTCGAACGGGAGGGTGCCGCGGTAGGCGACGTAGCGGGCGCCGACCGGCTCGCCGTCCGCGACAATGCCCGCACGCACGACGGAGCGCAGCCCGTCCGCGCCGACGAGGAGGTCGGCCCGGAACTCCTCGCCCGGCGCCGTGCGGACCACCACTCCCCGGTCGTCCTGGTCGACGCCGGTGACCTCGGTTCCGCTGCACAGCTCGATGTCGTCGTGCTGCTTGGCCTCGTCGAGCAGCATCGCGAGGAGGTCGCTGCGGTGCATCACCACGTACGGCGCGTCGTAGCGTCTGCGGAAGTCGCCGCCGAGGTCGAGGGCGGTGACGAGGTCGCCGGTCAGCGCGTCCAGCATCACGAGCCGGCGCGGGTAGAAGGCGTAGTCGTCGATCTCGCGGTCGAGGCCAAGGCAGCGCAGGGCGCGGACCGCGTTCGGTGCGAGCTGCAGCCCGGCCCCCACCTCGCCGAACTCCCCGGCGCGTTCGAGCACGCGGACCCGGGCGGCGGCACCGCTGCGCCGCACGGCGAGCGCGGTGGCGAGGCCGCCGATCCCGCCGCCGGCGATCACGACCTCTCCGAGGCGCACCATGTCACACCTCCGTTCCCGGGATCTCCTCGCGGAGCATCCCGAGGGCCCGCAGGGCCGGGCGGTTGCTGTAGGCGAACAGGACGACGTCCTCGGTCGCCGAGCCGTTGACGAACCGGTGCGGCGCCCAACCAGGCACGGCGATCACGTCGTGGGGGGCGAAATCGAACCGTTCGTCGCCGATCTCGACGTGCCCCTGCCCGCGAACCACCTGCAGGATCGTGCTCGCAGTGGTGCGCCGGGGCCTGCCGCCGAAGCGCGGGCGCAGCCTGCTGACCTTGCAGTCGATCGTGGGGAGGACGGAACCGCCGGTCCAGGGGTTGGTGTACTCCAGGACGACGCCCTCGGACTCGCTGCCCTCGGCGTCGTCGGCGATCGCGGCGAACGCGCGCTCGGTCTCGCGCCAGGGATAGTTGCCGACGGGGGAGGCGGGCCCGGCGGCCTGCTCCCAGGCCGGGTTCAGCCTGCCGTGGATGAACCGGCGGCTGGACAGGTCGTCCGGCACCGTCGACTTCTGCGAGCGGTCGCCGAACAGCTCGAAGAAGCCCGCCTCGAACGCATTGGTGATCGGGAAGTCGAGGCCGTCGAGCCAGATCATCGGCCGGTCGCCCGCGTGATAATGGTCGTGCCAGTGCCAACCCGGCGTCATCAGCAGGTCGCCCGGGTGCATGTGCACTCGCTCGCCGTTCACCGTGGTGTACGCGGCGTCACCCTCGATGATGAAACGGAAGGCGTTGGCGGTGTGTCGGTGCGCCTGCGCCGTCTCGCCCGGCATGATGATCTGGAGGCCGGCGAACAGGCTGTTCACGGTGGCCGGCGGGTCCTGCAGCCCCGGGTTGATCAGCATCAGCACCCGGCGCTCGGCGTCCTCAAGGGACAGCGCGTCGGCGAAGTGCATCATGTGTGGCCGCAGCGCCGCGTACTCCCAGCGGTGCGGGCGGGCGGCGCTGCGTGGCTCGGGGAGGAACAGCTCCCCGAAGTACCGCCAGAGTGGGGCGACGGCGAGGGCGTCCAGCTCCTCGTACGCCTTCTCCGATGTGTTCATGGTCATGATCAGCCCCTTTCGTCGCCAATGCTCAGTACACTGACCACATAGATGCTCAGTACACTGAGCATCTTGGGGCAAGAGGCTAGGAGAGCGGGGGCGGCGTGCGCAATAGGCCGGGCGTGGCGAGTTCCCGGACGGCGTGGCCGGAGCAGTCCCGTCACTACACTGTGGGCATGTCCCCGGCCGATCGCCTGACTGATGCCCAGGAGGAGTCGAGCGAGCCCTTCGAGCTGCGTGCGGCCCCCGGTCACCTCGTCCGCCGGCTGCAACAGGTGCACCGGGAGATCTGGGCGCGCGAGGTGCCCGGCGACGTCACGTCCGCGCAGTTCGCGGTGCTGAACATCCTCGACCAGAAGCCCGGGATCGACCAGCGGATGCTGGGGGAACTGGCCGGCATGGACCGCTCGACTACCGCGGAGATCGTCCGCCGCCTTGTCGCGCGGGACCTCCTGGTCCGGTTCCGCGACGCCGGGGACGCCCGGCGCAACCTGCTCCGGGTGACCGACGCCGGCCGCGCACTGCTGCAGCGGGCGCTCCCCGCGGCCGAGCGCGTCAGCGAGCAGCTCCTGCTCGGGCTGGGCGAACGGGAGCGCGTGGAGTTCGTCCGGCTACTGAACCTGGTCGTCGACCACCACCAGGTCGCCTACGACTGACCCGTCTGGGTCAGCGGACGGCTACGGCGGTGCGGACAGTAAACCGGTTGAGCGCCGCCTCGTCCCACACCATGCCGTGGCCCGGCCGCTGCGGCGGCGCCACCCGCCCGTCCACCGGAGTGAGGACCTCGCCCAGGAGATCGTCGAGCAGCGGGAAGTGCTCGAGCCACGTGCCGCTGCGCGCCGCCGCCGTCAGGTGGACGTGCAGCTCGGGCAGGAAGTGCGGCGTGAGGGCGAGCCCGTGCGCCTCGGCGAGCGCGTCGATGCGCCGGAATTCCGACACGCCGCCGGTGAGCGGAGCGTCGGGCATGAGGATCGCGGCGCCGCCGGAGACGAAAGGCGTGAAGCCGCCCAGCCCGAGCAGGTGCTCGCCGACGGCGAGGGGTGGCGCCGCCGCGGCGGCGAGCGTGTGGTGCGCCCGGACGTGGGCGGACGGGAGCGGCTCCTCGAACCAGGCGACGCCCAGCTCGGTGAGCGCGGGTCCCATCCACAGTGAGGTCGCCAGATCGAGCCGCTCGTTGGCGTCCACCATGATAGCTATTTCGTCACCTACGGCCGCCCGCACGGCAGCGACCCGGGCGACGTCGACGGCCGGGGGATGGACCCCGACCCGCAGCTTGACCGCCCGGTATCCCTCCGCGACGTAGGACAGGGCCCCCTCGACCAGCTCGGCCGTCGACATCCCGTGCGTGGCCCGGCCACTGCCGTACACCGGCACATCTTCGCGGTGGGCGCCGAGCAGCCGGAAGAGCGGGACCCCGGCGCGCACGGCGCGCAGGTCCCACACGGCGATGTCCACGGCGGAGGTCGCGAGGAGGGCGACTCCCGCGCCGAGGCGGCTCGTCCGGTCGCGCAGCGCGTACCAGGTGCGGTCCCAGTCCTGCAGCGGCAACCCGAGCACGGCGGGCAGGTGCACCGCCTCCAGCAACGCCGCGACGGCCTCGGCTCCCGGGCCGAGCGAGTAGGTGAACCCGACGCCTGCGGCGCCGTCATCGGCCGTCACCTCGACCCGGACGAGCTGCAGTTGCGTCGCTCCGGATCCGCCGCGGGCCGCCCCGAGGGGCATGTCGACCAGCTTCACCTCGACGCGGTCCACCACACCGTCATGGCCCGCCTGCCGTGCCGTCATTCGGTTCGCCTCCGATTCGCCGAGAATGGTCAGTGTACTGAGTACCCACCCTGCGCCCGCTCGTCGGGTGGGTCCCGGACTGCGGCGTCAGGCGGCCCGTGATCGCGTTCGCGCGCGGCCGGTCGGACCCTCCGCGGTCGGTTGTCCTCGGCGCCGGTGTCCTGAGCCCGACCGGTTCCTCACGGCCTGGCTGATGTCGCACCGTCGACCTGGTTCTTCGCCATGGCCCGGACGATGCGGACAAACGGCTCGACGATCGGTGATTCCTCCTCTCGCCGCCAGGCGAGTCCGGTTCCGACCGCGGTGTTCGAGGACGGCGGCAGTGACCGGTAGACGACCCCCGGGCGTCGCAGAGCTCGCATGGAGTCCGGCACGAGGGCGATACCCATGCCGGCAGCCACCAAGCCGATGATGGCGTGGACCTGCTGTGCCTCCTGGACGACGCGCGGGCTGAACCCCGCACCGTGGCAGAGCGCGACGATCCGGTCGAAGACCAGCGCCTCGCGGGAGCGGGGGACCACCACGAAACCCTCACCACGGAGCTCGGTGACCTCCAGTGGAGCGCCCTTCGGCCGATTGTCAAGCGGATGTCCCGCGGGAAGCACGACGCAGATCGGCTCGGAGAGCACCTGTTCGAGCTCGAGGCCCTCCGCTGCCGAAGGCAGGCGAACGAACCCGACGTCGAGTTGGCGCGCGGCAAGCATCTCGAGCTGCTCGGCTGTGGTGTGCTCGTGCAGGCTCAGGTCCACGTCGGGATACTCGCCGCGGAACGCGCGCACCACCCCCGGTAGGACGCTGTACGCGGCCGGGCCGACGAACCCCACGGCGAGGCGCCCTGTGCTGCCCGCCGCGGCCCTGCGCACCGCGGCGGTCGCCTCGTCGCGGTGCTCGAGCATTGCCCGGGCCTCAACCAGGAAGACCCGGCCCGCCGCGGTCAGCTCGACGTGCCGCTTGGTGCGCTGCAGCAGCCGGACCCCGAGCTCCTCTTCGAGGCGAGCGATCTGCTGGCTGAGGGCGGGCTGCACGATGTGCAGCCGTTCCGCGGCCCGGCGGAAGTGCAGCTCCTCCGCTACCGCCACGAAGTACTGCAGATGTCGGAACTCCACCACTCCACCTCTGATCACGCCGCGCTATCAGACAGATGAGAACCGATATTGGACGCTCTCACTAGTTTCGTCCAGGCTGGGGCACCACATCACGACGAAGGAGACGCGATGACAACGACGGCAGAGACCGACGGGCAGCAGGTCGGCACGCCCCCGCCGGACGCCGCGACGTACGACCAACTCCTCGCGCTCGCCAGGCACCGCCGCTCGGTGCGGGCCATCGATCCGCACCGTGAGGTGCCTGACGAGACCATCGACAAGATCCTGGAGGTCGCCCGCTGGGCGCCCTCGGCGGGCAACGCCCAGCCGTGGGAATTCCTCGTGGTGCGCGACGCCGAAACGCGCAAGCGGATCGCCGAGCTCTACGCCCGGCAGATGGCCGACAAGCGCGAGATGCAGGAGGCCGTGTGGGGTCATCGCGACCACATTGGCTACACCGGTTTCCGGCACTCGCCGGTCTTCGTCCTCGTGCTGGGCGACCCACGAGTGATCGATGCCTATCCCGTGCGGACTGCGCTGGAGAAGGGCGAGTCCCACTTCGTGACGAGCCTGGCTCAGGCGACCGTCTTCGCCCATCTCGCGGTCGCCTCGCTCGGCCTCGGTTCGCAGTGGGTCAGCGACGTGAGCTCGCCCTACATGAGCACGATGATCAAGTCTTGGCTCGGCATCCCGCGGCACATGCGGATCTACGACATGTTCGGCGTCGGATCCCCGGCCGTGATGCCGACCCCGACCTCGCGGCGCGGGCTCGACGAGATCGTCCACCACGAGCGTTACGACCAGGACAGGAGCCGCGATCAGGAGGCTGTGGAGCGGTTCCTCTGGGACGACACACTGCTCGGTGGGTTCCGGTCGAACAACGGACTGAAGGGCCGGGGCCCGACCGAGGATCCCGCCTGATGACCCGCGTTGCCGTCATCGGCGCCGGACCATCGGGGGTGTTCGCCACCGCCGAGCTGCTGACCCGGCCGGGCGTCGAGGTCGATGTCGTCGATCGTCTCCCGACCCCGTTCGGTCTGGTCCGCTACGGCGTGGCGCCCGACCACCTGAAGATCAAGTCGGTGACCGCCGCGCTCACTCGGGTCCTCGCCGACCCCCGGGTCCGGTTCTACGGCAACGTCGAGTACGGCACCGACCTCACCCTCGACGACCTGAAACGAACGTCCGACGCCGTCGTCCTCGCCACCGGCGCCCCACTGGCCCGCCGGCTGGGGATCCCAGGTGAGGACCTCCCCGGCAGCTGGACCGCCGCCGACCTGGTCCCCTGGTACAACGGCCACCCAGTGGACGGCGTGCCCTGGACCGGCGGCGCGACGGCCGTGGCTGTGGTCGGCGCCGGGAACGTCGCCCTCGACATCGCGCGCGTGCTGTTCAAGGGCGGGGTTGGGCTCGGCGGGACCGACATCCCCGAACCCGTAGCGGCGGCGCTGGACGCCCGCCCCGTCACCGACGTTCACCTGGTGATCCGCCGCGGCGTCGCCGACGTGAAGTTCAGCCCCGCCGAGCTGCTCGAACTCGACAAGCTCGACCTTGACATCCTCGTCGACCCCACCGACGTCGTGCTCGATGGCCCAGACCGCGCCCGCGCGAGCGAGGACCGGGTCATCGGACAGCGGGTCGACGTGTTCAACCGCTGGTCCCGACGCCCTGCCACCGCAGCACCCCGGCGGCTACGCGTCCACTTTCGGCGCAGTCCTATAGAGATCCTGGGAGAGGGGAGGGTGGCGGCGATCCGACTGCGGGACAACGCCTCCGAGGCGACCGAGGATCTGGCCGTCAGCGCCGTCGTCACCGCGGTGGGATACCGCACTCGCTCGTTGCCGGGCGTGTCGGCCGATCCCGCGGGTGCCACGGTGCACACCGCAGGGCGGGTCGAGCCGGGCCTGTACGTGGCAGGCTGGCTCAAGCGGGAGCCGAGCGGCGTCATTGGTACGAACAAGCAGTGCGCCGTCGAGAGCGTCCGGTCGCTGTGGGCCGACCTCGACGCCGGCCTGGTCCCTTCCGCGACCCACCCAGGCCGACTTTCCGCGTTGATCGCGGCCCGTCGGTGCGACGCCGTCGACTGGGCCGGGTGGAAGCGCGTCGATGCCGCCGAGATCGCCCTCGGAGCCAGCACCGGCCGTGCCCGCACCAAGATCACCGACCTCGCAAGCCTGGTGCGCATCGGCGCCGGTGTCGAGCAGGCCTGTCACCTGGAGGAGATGCGATGACCTACGTGATCACCGCCGGCTGCATCGACGTGATGGACCAGTCGTGCCTGGAACAGTGTCCGGTCGACTGCATCAAGCCCGGTACCCGCATGCTGTACATCGACCCGGACGTCTGCATCGACTGCGGGGCTTGCGAGCCGGTCTGCCCGCAGGAGGCCATCGCCATGGACGCGATGCTCCCGGAGGAGCTGCGGGGCTACGCCGAGGTGAACGCCGCCTTCTTCGCCACCGGCGCTACGGCGGACCCCCCCGAGGTCGCCGCTCGATCGCCCCTCGTGTGAGCCCCGTCGCCCGACACCGTCCGCCGTATCACTGCGGCGGCACAGTCGTCGGTATGCGGATCAATGCAGGCTCCGCGATCGGTAGGCCCGCGCCGCCGACGGGCCCCACGCGCGGGTTTGTCTCTCACCTCTCCCAGTCGCTTCTACGATCGGCGTAAGGACCCGAGGCTGGACGGTTGCGGGCGATCGGGGAGTGTGGATCCAACGGTGTTTTCGGCCTGACCCACCGGGGGTTGCGCCTGGTGAGGAGGGTGCCGTGATGACCGCGAAAGTGAACGACGGGACCGGACGAAAGAAGCGGCATGAGCCTGCCCTTGCCGAAAACCTCGTCCGCGCAGGTCACGCAGCATGCTCGTATTCATGGAGGATGCCGCCGAGGCGATCGCGTCTTCGGACGTCGAGGCGCGCTATCTTGCCCGGGTCGGCGATTGGTGCGGGAAACGAGTGCAGCGGTCGTGCGTTCGCAATGCCTTGGTGTGGGCGGTGTCGTTGTAGAACTGTTCGAACTCGCGTAGGGCGTGGAGCAGATGGCGCTGGTTCCAGAGGGATCATGGTCCGGTCCAGCAGTTCACGGCGGCAGGCTCCTGGCGGGCCGCGGAGATCACCTGCACCCAGGCATCATCGACGATCGTCCTCAACGGACAGACGCCAGGGTTACGAGACGTCGTGCGCCACGAGCGCGGGAGGGAGCTGGTTGTAGGTAGAGCTCTTGAGCGCGGTGCTGTGCGAGAGATGAAGGTTGGCCCTTCGGAGTCGCCCTGCGGGGGGAGGCTTCAAACCGCCACATGCTGCGGGAGTGGTGACGCGACCGTGGTGAGCGATGTGGAAAAGGCGTCCGAGAGGCGTCAGGTAGGGATCAGGAAGGCGAGCGTGAGCGAACCACTGATGACGTGTCGAAATGTATTAGCCTCGATGATTCGCGCCTGACGCCGGTTCCTTCCGCCCGGCAGGTCTGATCGCTGTTGATAGATGCGATTGTGGTTCCGGGCATGGTGGTGGGCCGTCTGTCGCGGCGGCGGGCGTGGTCTCCTGGGGGTCCTCCGGGTTGTCGGGGCAGCGGCTGAGCTGGTCAGCCGGGGGCGGGGATGGCCGCGATCCGGGTGAACGCGGCGGTGATCTGTTCGGCCCAGGGCCAGGTGGCGGGAACGCGAAGCCAGCGGCGGCGTTGCCCGCGCACGAGTCGGGCGGCGGTGTGCAGCAGGCGGTAGCGCAGCCGTTTGGGTTCGGCTTTGGCCAGTTCGCCGTGCAGGGCGTGGATCTGCAGCCAGGCGATCAGGTCGACCGCGATCGCCGCCGCGGTGCACCAGGCGGCGTTGATGGCGAACTCGCGGGAGGGTAGCCGGCCCAGGCCGGTGTCCTTGGCGCAGCGGATCCGGTCCTCGACGCGGGCGTGGGCGCGGTGGCGGGCCTCCAGCCACTGCAAGGCGCCGGTGGTGGTGTTGGTGACGAACGCGGTGTAGCGCCAGCCGTCCCGGTGCTCGAACAGTGTCAGCTGGGCGCCGGGGTGGGGGCGTTCCCGCCGGACGATGATCCGCATCCCGGCGGGCCAGCCGGGCAGGTGCAGCAGGCCGGTCAGTTCGGCGACGGCGGCGCCGTCACGCACACCACCGTCGGCGTCGATCGCTGGCGACCACGCGGAGGCGGGCAGGCCGGTGATGGCGGCGCGTTCGGTTTCGCCGATCGACCAGCCGAGGGAGTACTCCACCCGCCGGCCGCGCTTGCTGTCCTGTTCGGTGAGCCAGTCGAGCACGGCGTGGGTGGCCGCCGCGGAGTCGCCGCGGATGAGCAGGTGCCGGCGGTGCGGTGCGGGGACCTGCGCGACCGCTTGGGTGAGCACGTCGAGGTGATCGGCGGCGGTGTTGGCGCCGGCGTTGCCCGGCCGCAGCGTGATGGCGAGCAACTCGGCGGTGTTGTCGCACGTCACCAGGATCGGATGGAACCCGAAGGTGTGCTTGTAGGTGGCCGCCGCGCCCTCCTTCTCGCTGTGGGCGAGGACGATCGTGGAGTCGATGTCCAGCACGACGACCCCGGAACCGACGTCCCGACCGGCCGCCCGTGCCGCCGGTGGACCGCCGAACAGCTGCCACATCCGGGCCCGCACCTTCGCCCTGGCCTTGGCGATGCGCCGCAGCTGCACCGCACCGATCTCGTCCAGGGCCCGCCACACCGTGGTGTCCGAGGCCACCGGCCCGAACACCTCCTGCTGGTGGCGCAGCACGTCGATGTCGGCGATCGCTTCCCCGCCGTCAGCGATCATCACCGCGAGGTCGACCAGCACTCGACCCCGATCATGCACCGGCCACCGGCCGGCCCGGGCCAGCCCCGCCGACAACGCCACGGTCAACCCGGTCCGGTCGGCCAGCATCCGCAGCAGCGCCGCACCGACGTGCGACACCACACCCGACCCGCCCGCGGTGACCCACAGATCCCTCGACCACGCCGTAAGCTGCACCTCGGAAGTGCCTCCCTCGAAGAGAAACCTGTAGATGTCGCAATCACAAGTTTCCCTTGCAGGGCAGGCACTTCCGCTCATCTACACGCCGACGAACAGCACACCTCGGCGATCACCGTGAATCACCCAGGTTAGGTGACACCGAAACCGGGTGCTTGATGTCGGCCTGGGATGAGTCTGGCGGGAGCCCGTTTACTGGCCAGGTGGTGTCCGGCATGGAGGTGGCGTGAGCCTGATCTGCCGCTCTCGTATGGAACGTGGGAAGACACGACCTGACACCGCTGGTTCGGTTGGAGCCGGCAAGAGGGAGCACT
>NZ_JBEYSU010000047.1:14806-25349 GCF_040704235.1 Micromonospora sp. NPDC047707 | reverse complement strand
ACTCGATCCACGGCGGCTGCTCACCCCCTCCTCACACCCAGACAGAACGACCCTCACCTTCACCGGATACGCCCAACATCATTTCGTTAGGAGCTTAAGAAGAGGCTGGAACCTCGCAGAGTATCGCCAAAGCCAACTTGCGTACCTGCTGCGCGACCCTGCCGGTGCAGAATGCTGGACCGGATGCGCTCTAATTGAGTGCTGCGCCGCGCTGCGCCACCCCGCCGCGGTCCGCGAGTTCATCTTCGGCGACCTACCAGCTGGGGCGAGCCCGACGTGATCACGGTGACTGACACCAGCCTTGAGGCACCGCGACCGCTCGCAGCTGGAAACGGCTGCATCCCCGCCTGCCGCAACCGCAACGCCTGATCGACCAAACCGGCAAGTCTGCCGGGACCCTGGCCATCCAGATCGTCAAACGCAGCGAACCCGGCTTCGTAGTGCTGGCTCCGAAGGTGGGTGGTAGAGCAGACTCTGGCCTGGATCAGCAAGTATCGCCGCTGCGTACGCGACTACGAGGCCCGCCCGAACCACTACGAAGCCATGATCCACATCAGCATGGTAATGACCATGTCACGCCGACTCGCCCGCACCGGCGACTGGTAACTTACTTTCCCGACGACGCTTACTAAGAGGAACCGACACGAGCCGAACGCCCCTCACCCGCGAGAGTCCGCCGGATGTTCCGGTGCCTTCGCGGCGAACAGTACCAAGGCCGAGGCAAGGAGCTACCAGCAGAACCGGCATCATGCACACCGATCACCAAGAGAGCGTCTGGCATTGACCCTCTTCCTTACGACCTTGTGTGCAATAGGAGGGTCGGTGGCGCTGATCCGGTGTGGGTGATGATCTTCGGGTGTCGGTCTGGTGGGCGCGTCGTTGTGTTCAGCCATCCCGTGTTCACCGGGATCCTCCCGCCCGTCATCTGCGCCTGCTGCAAACTGAGCTGCGTGTGGTGTGGTTGTCCGGGCGAGAAGGGGCCGGCTGTACGCTCGTCGGGTAGTCACCGGCGGCGGGCGGCTGGAGCCGGTCGGCGGTTGACGCTGCGGTTTGCTGATCGGCTTTGTCGTTACCCTGGCTCATTTGCGTCTGGGGGTGCCGCACGAGGCCCTGGCGGTGGCGTTCGGGGTGGTGGATGACCGCTCGGCCGTGATTCGGGCGATCGGTCAGGTCCGGCCGTTGCTGGCCTGTCACGGGTTCGCCCGCCCGAGCGGGATCCGGCTGCACACCCTGGCGGACGTGTTCGCCTACGCTGCCGCTGAGCGTGTCACGCTGCGGCTGGACGCCACGGAGATCCGGGTCCGCCGACCCCGTGCGGGGCCGGCCTGGCCGCAAGGCGTTCGTCTCGGACAAGGCGAAACAAAACACGATCAAGACCACCGTGGTGGCCGACGAGCACGGGGCGACCCTGTGGTGCGGTGGACACCGGCCAGGGGCGGATGCATGACACCACCGCCGCCCGCGTCGAAGGCATCGGCGCCCTGCTCGACGCCTACCCACAGGTGGAAGTTCTGGTCGTCGCCGGCTACCAAGGACTGGCCAAGGACCACCCCGACCAGGTTACAGCTCCGCCGCTGAAACTACGCCCCGGCGCACCACCGGTACGTCAGCACGCGTGGCCTGGTATCCGACCGCATGATCACCTGATAAGCGATCCACATCACGGTAGCCCGCAAAGCCCTCGCAATTGCGCACGAGATCGTTAAACAAGAGGATGATTGTTCAGGGCTGTGGGCATGATCAGCCGATATCCGTGAACCCGACACAGGCCAGGCTAAGAGCTATTAGCGCGGGGGCGGAAAACCGGCGTATGTTGCTGGATATAGAATAATTGCGCACCGAAGACGAGAAACGTAATCCCCACGCCGGCTGGGACCGAGACCGGCGGCGTCACACCTACAGCTGTAAGCGCAATAGTAACCACCGTTCCAAGCAGCAACGCGTTGATAGCCCCCACCATAGCCGCTGCTGTAAACAGAAACTGCCACCACCGACCTTTGGCGCCTGCGGCAGTCCAAGTAGCCTTAGTCTCATCTTGTTCCCTCGGGGCTACCCGGGAAAAATACCCGCCCTGCGGCATTAGTTGATCACGATGCCAGGCTCGGATTTCCTGAATCCGTAGTGTAAGAAGGTCACTCTCCGTCATGGTCTGCACGAGCCGAAAAAAGGTGAACCCGCCCAAGGTCAGCAGAATGGGCAGGACCGCCGCGAGGAACGGTCCCATGACGGACCGTCGGTCGACCACAAGTCCCAGTCCGATCAGTGCCGCCGAGAGCGTGGATAAGAATACCGTGAGTCGGCCGTTCGCTTCCATGATCGTTCCAGTATGTGCGGTTTGTAGAGCACTGCGCTCGGTTGTCAGCGCTGACAACAATGCCTGCTCCCGCTCGCGTTCTTCCATACGAGCCTCCCGCCGTCGTGATACCGAGTTTGTTGAATCGTAGTCCGCACTGAAAGGGAGATGTCGGCTTTCCGCGGTCGACAATCAGTCATGTGAGGACGTAGAGGGTGTCCGGTTCGCAGGCTTCGCAAGTGGGGTGAAAAGCCTCTCGGATCGACGAATCGTGACGGTCCATCATGCTACGCGATTATCAAACTCGTCGGTCAGCATCCGCGAGAAAGAGATCCGGCTGCGCCAGGTCGAGATCTCCCGCACCATCGTATTCGACGCACCCCGCCACGCCCGCGGCTTCTTCGAAGCCCTCATCGCCGACAACCTCGACCTCGGCCGACTCCACAACGTCGAAATCATCTTCGGCCGCCGGGTACGCCGCGACACCATCGGCACGTTCCGCACCGCCATCGACCGCCGCGACAACGGCGACGTCCTGCTCAACGTGTTCTACCGGCACTCCCGCATCAAGCAGTACCTCAAAGACGGCCGCGCCATGCGCATCGAGACCGTCATCAACAGCCCCCGCGACCTGGGCTGCCAAGCCCGCCTGCACAACCTCGACGACCTGCAGACCAAGGCCCGTGCCTGCAACCGGCGAATCCTGGAGGCTGAACGTGTCGGTCAGGGCTGCGTCCTCGCGAGTCCAGCCTTTGAGCGGATCGCGCACCCCACCGTTGATCCGGCGGGTGGCAGGACCCCGGCCCTGCGGTTTGGCGATCCTCGGGTTATGGCCCTGACCGGCGCCCTCTGCCACACTCTGCTCGCCGCAACCGGCTTCACCAACAAGAACCTCCGTGTCTTGATCGCCGGGCTGCTCGGCGGCGACTACCGACCCGACCAGATGACCTACGACCTACGCCGGCTACGCCTCACGCATGGCTCGGGCAATCGCGGTTGCCGAACTAAACGGTCGAGCGGTCCGCCGCTCGTCCAGCCGCTACCCATGACGTCCCGCCGCGCTGGCGACGCCCCACCGCCCGGGAACGTCCAGCAGTTCAATGCGCTGGATACTGGCGGGCAGCACGGGATCGGTCGACAACTGTCCGTCGCGGGGCTCCATGCCGAGCAACGTGCGGAGCAGCAACAACGGGGTACCAGTGGACCATGCCTGGGGATTGCAGGCGGTC
The DNA here is from genome assembly GCF_040704235.1 of Micromonospora sp. NPDC047707. NCBI lineage: Bacteria > Bacillati > Actinomycetota > Actinomycetes > Micromonosporales > Micromonosporaceae > Micromonospora > Micromonospora sp. NPDC047707. Next base: position 21,827 of record NZ_JBEYSU010000047.1, on the reverse strand, counting down.
GGATACTGCACCGGATAGTGCGTCAAATGCCGCTGATATCCGGCGAAGGCCTCCGGGAGCCTGCCGTCGAGATACGCCGCCGCCTCGATCATTCCCTCGGCCAGCTGGGCCGCTTCCTCGGCAAAGCCGTACCGCCGCAGCCCCCAGGAGATAAAGGAGTTGTCGAACGGCCAGACAGTGCCGACGTGGTAACCGACGGGGTTATAGCGGTCGTCGCCCTCGGCCAAGGTGCGGATACCCCAACCGGTGAATAGACGGGGCCCGAGTAGGTGCTCGACGACGTTCGACGCGCGCTTCGGTTCGACGATGCCGCTCCAAAGCAGATGACCGATGTTCGAGGTCAACGAGTCGACGGCGGTGCCGTCGCGGTCCAGCGCGACAGCGTAGTACCCCTCATCAGGCAACCAGAAGTCCCGATTGAACCGGTGCTTGAGCTCGGCGGCCTCCCGTTCTAGCCGGTCGGCATACGCGTCATCGTTCCAAAACTGTCGAGCCAAGCGCGCACCGCGCACCTTCGCGTCATAGGCGTAGCCCTGAATCTCACAGGTAGCGCGCGGGAAGCCTGGTAGCCTGCCGTCCCGGTAGGAGATGCCGTCCCAGGAGTCCTTCCAACACTGATTCTCCAGGCCCGTTTCCTCGTTCCGCCGTTGGTACCAGATGTATCCAGTGCCCAAGATGTCGCCGTACTGGTCGATCCAGTCGAGTGCGCAGCGGGCGAAGTACTCAAGCTGCCGAACGAGCTCGCCATCGCCGGTCCACCGCTCGTACTCGTCGAGTAGTACGACGTACAGCGGCGTGGCGTCGGCAGTGCCGTAGTATGGGGAGTGCGGCTGTTCCTCGAACGCTGCGCTCTCGCCGTAGCGCAGTTCGTGCAATATCTTGCCCGGTTCCTCCTCCCGAAAGTCGTCCAGCCTGCGGCCCTGAAAGTTGCCCAGAAGTCGCAGCGTGGTCGCGGCGAGGTCCGGCGTGAACGGAAGAGTCTGAAGACTGGTGAAAATGCTGTCTCTACCGAAGATCGTCATGAACCAGGGGAGACCCGCCGCTGGCATGCTCTGTCCCCCAGCGGTCAGGGCCACGAACCGCAGTGCCGCGAGGTCGGTCACACTGCAGCGATAGGTCGCGGTTAGTGCCTCACTGTCGCTGTCCAAGCGGGGAATGCGCTGAAGCCACGCGTCAATCTCACTCCGAACCTCTGGACGCGGTCGCTTCTCGCCTTGAAGACTGGCGCGCAGTTCGACACCGTCCCCGAGTGCCTCAACGTGCAGGACCGTCTGCCAGGTGCCATGAGGCTCGATCCGGACGTTGAACGTTAGCCCCTGCTCGTCGACCGCCGCAGGGGCGGAACTCGATATCAGGGTCTCTCGCAGGAAAGTATCTCGTTCGTAGCCCAGCCGCAGTCGTCCGTCTTCCACCTTCCGGTAGTGCCGGCCCTTCTTCTGCCGTATGTCCTTGATCTCGAAAATATCCGCAAAGTCGTTACCGGCCTCGACGCGAATGGTGATCTCCGCGGGCCTGCCTCGGTGGTTGAAGACGGTCACCCGGTCCTCGAAGCTGCGGGTTATCGACTGGTGTCGAATGATCGACAGGTCCGCATCGACGTAGTGACTGGGGGCGCCGGGAACGAGGAAGAAGCGGGTCTCGTAGTAGTGGGTATTGTCCACCGACAGTGTTTGCAGGCGCTCCCCGTTGATTGTCATATTCCAGGTGGCCAGGAAACGGGTGTCGAAAGCGAAGTAACCTACGGGAAACGTAGACGATCGCTGCAAGTTGCCCTGCCGGTCGCAGACGACGAATACGTTGCCGTCTAGGATCCGCACCATTTCGTCGCTCACTGAGCTACCCCTTCGTCTGAGAAGGCACGCGGATGGCGGGCGTCGGACGGGCCAGGGAAAAGCCGTGCGAAGTAGCTGAACAGGATGAACTTCCCGCGAATGCGGATTTGGTAACGCAACCACGCCGACCAGGGGTTGGCCGCACCAGAAGCAAACCGGTCGAACAGACTTCGTGTCGTCTGCACCACGCAGTCCGCCTCGTGCCACTCCTGGGTCAGGTGGAGCGCGCCGTACCGGATGGCGACAGTCCAGTGTTCGATGTCGCCGTCATGGGAGAGATCGAAGCGCAATGTGCCTTCGATCCCCGCGAGAACGTCCTCGTGCCCGCGACGATCGAGAGTGTCGAAGAACCGTCTTGTCAGGTTGACCATCCCGTATCTCCTGTCCCCGCTTCCGTCTCAACATGATGGAATGGCAGCGGGTGATCCGGCACCACCCGGATGAGGTGAGAGCCGGCCGGCCGGGCGCCGGCGCGGCCGCACTTCCAGACGGAGCTTGAGCCATTCTCGGTAACGGCCTGTGACGCTGGATGATCATGTTGTTCGTCTGTGTTCGACGTGCAGCAGCACGAGCGCGGCCGCGACGATCCTGCCGATCGCGCTGGGTTCGAGGCTGACTCGGCGTAGTGCCTTGAAGGTCATCTTGAGCAGTGCGTTGGCCTGTTCGGCTCGTGCTCGGGCGTGGGCCTGTAGCCAGTTGAGTTGTTTGACCTGGTCGGTGAGTTTGGTGCGGGCGGTCTTCTTGGCTTCGCCTTCGTAGCCCAGGTCGGCCAGGGCGTGCAGGTCCTCGTCGGTCCCACGCCCGCAGCGCGGGCAGGATCTCGGGGTGAGCGCGCAGGCAGGTCGTGTCGTGTTCACGGCCCGGGCGCACCTCGGAGGTCCACAGCGGCCAGCCGTCCGGGGCGGATACGACCTGGAGGTTGCCGCCATGGTGATGGTGTTTGCCAGACCACCAGAGGTCTACCCCGAGCGTGGGTCCCCGGCGCGGCACACCGGTCGGTGTAGATCAGGCTGCCTTCGATGTTGACGTGGCCGTAGCCTGCGATCTTCGCTGCCAGCAGTGCGCTGTGCAGCGCGGGCTTGCGGTCGGTCAGTGCGTTGATGCCCTCGTGCAGGCAGCGGTAGGCGGTCGGCACGGAGATCGCGTTGTCCATGGCGAGTTGCTTGAGGCGGGTGGCGTCGAGGAACCACCTGCACTACCAGCACAGCCTGCTGGAAGCAGGTCAACGCCCGCCGCCGGGCGCGGGTGCCTCGCCGCCGGCGTTCGGCGTACAGCAGGCTCGATACGAACAGCACCGTCTCCTGGCGCGCGTTGAGGACCGCGGTGTATGTGACACTTGCAGGCACGTGGAGCCCCTATGAAGTTGATCTGTCGAAGGACCACTTCATACAGGGGCTCCACGCATACGTGGTGCAGCGAAACGACTTCGGCGCGTCGCCTGTCGCTTGTGATCATGCGCGCCAGGGATCGGGGCTGGCTCCCTGGTAGCGTCTCTTCCCGTGCCCGCACGGATCCACGTGTACTGCCGCCATGCTGATGTCTCACTCGACCCGGAGCAAATGCTCGGTGAGATCAGAAGTGCTGATCTGATGACCCTCGCGGAGGTTCTCGATCTGCCCGAGGGGTGAAGAGGCTGCGGTCGACGCGATATGGCCGCACCTGCGGGTCGAACAGGTCGGCGGCACCGTTGAGGTCCGCTTCGGCCACATCGATGCCGAGGCGCACCGTGTCGGCGGAGCCGAGGGCTCGGTTGGTTTTCAGAAGGTCCACCTGCTGTCCGTCGATGAACTCGAAGACCAGGTAGGGAATCTCGCCTCCGTCGAGGTAGTCCGCCCCCTCGACCTTGACCACGCTGCGATGCGGCGCCAGACGCAGCAGGGTTTGGTACTCGACCTTCAGCCGCTCGATCACCGACTCCCGGTCTCGGTGGACGATCTTGACAACGGTCGACGCCAGCGAGGTTGTCGTATGCCTGGTAGGCCGTGCCGAACGATCCCGTACCCAGCTTTCGGCGGATGGTGAACTTCCGCGTCAGCTGGTAGCCCGCCGGCAGATTGCGGTAGTCGGGCCACTGGGTGGAGGAGCCCCCCGCTGTCGGCCAGTTCGGAGGTGAGCCCCGCCGCGGCCATCACGTCGGATGGAAGGACGCTGCCCTTGCGAAACTGATCCGCCGAGGTGGCAAAGGGCAGTTCCCCGGTGAGCAGGCGAAACGCGATGACACCTGCCGCGTAGACGTCCGACGCTCGGCTCATCGCCTGTGCCCGGTTCTCGGTCAGTCACCCCTGTTTGTCTTACAGTCCCTGACCTGGTCGTCTCGAAGGATCGCGTGACGGCCGTCTCCCATCTACGCAACACGCCCACCAGGGGTAAATCGTACACCAATCTGTAGACCAAACCGGATCTGGTCGTGCATTGGTATCAGGTAGTGGTCCATCGATGCTGACGGTTCTGCGGGGTGGCGATCAGTTCTCGAACGCCGCTTCCGCCGCGTCCGTCGCCGCACGCAGCGCCTCAGCCAGCACCTCGACTCTGCTGGCTGGTAGGCGAGCGCTCGGCACTGAGATGGAAAGCGCGCCGACCTGATGGAGAGACCGGGCGATCAGTCGGCGTCCGATGGCCGATACGCCCGACTCCGTGGCCTCCTGGTTGAGAGCGTACCCGCGCTGGCGCACCAGGTGGAGCTCCCGCATCAGGTCCTGAAACTCCTCTGATAAGAGCACGTTGGTAGCCCCATCGACAGGCTCCTGTTGCCCCCTGCCGCCGATGCTCGGTCCGGCCCTGCCTGCCTTGCCGGTGTCCTTGACAAGGTACAGGTATCGGAGCTCATCCTCGCTCAACGCCGCTAGCAGGGCCTTACCGCCGGATGACTTGTGCGCCGCCAGGACGGCGCCCTGCCGGTCACCGACGTGCAGCAGCTGGGCCGATTCGACGGTGGCCAGGAACCGGGTCTGGGTGCCAACCCGCACCATGAGGTTGACCGTCTCCCCAACCTGACTGCACAGGGCTTCCATGAACGGCAGCGTAGCCCGGCGGAACTGCTGGAGCGTCGGGCTGCCACCGACACTCGAGACCGCCAGCGCGGGGCCGGCGATGTAGCCTCGGCTCTCGTCCTGGATGGCGAAGTTGCGGTAGGCCAGCATGGCGAGGAGCCGGTGTGCCGTCGATCGGGCGACGCCGAGTTCGTCCGCAGCATCACTTACCCGAATCCGGCCCCTGTCTCGCAACACCTCCAGCAGCCGGAGGGCGTTGTCGACGGAGGCAAGGGGATAGGGGGGCTTATTCCTCATGGCAGAATAATCTAGCACCGGGTGGGACGCGTCTGTAACTTCACTCACACCTGAGAAACTGCAGGTCGGAGGCCATGTTGCCGGTCAACCCGGCGCTTCGCCGACGGTCACCCCTGGACCAAACCATCACAGAATGGACCAGGGGCGCAACGCATCCGCCGTTGTCGCGTCCGCTGCCGCGACACGCATCGCAGAGGAACCAGGACCATGGATCCTTTCATGTCGGCAACAGCCATTGCCCGGGCGATCAGAGCTCGGGATTTGAGCCCGGCAGAGGTGGTTGATACCTACCTCGACAGGATTGATCGGTTCAACGGCGGTCTCAACGCGATCATCTGGCGTGACGACGCGGGGTTGAAGGCCGCCGCGGAGGAGGCCGAGCGGGCTGTGTTGGCCGGGGAGCCTCTGGGGCCCTTCCATGGGGTTCCGATCCCCATCAAGGACCTCACCTCGGTCGCGGGACAACCCAACACCATGGGCTCCCGGGCCGTGTCGGCCGAACCGCGTGTAGAGAACGACCTGGTTGTGGACCGACTCGCCGAGGCCGGTTTCCTCTTCATGGGCCGCTCGAACACACCCGAGATGGGGCCCATGACGGTGACGGAGAATCTCCGCTACGGCAATACCGCGAACCCCTGGCACCCCGGTTATTCGCCGGCCGGCTCGAGTGGTGGTGCGGCTGTGGCTGTCGCCGCCGGAATGGCGCCGGTTGCACATGGCAACGACGGCGGGGGCTCCCTACGAATGCCGGCGTCAGCTTGCGGTCTCGTCGGGCTCAAGCCAAGCCGTGCTCGAGTTCCCCAGCGCCTGCAGTCGTGGTGGGAGTACGGCACGAGCGAGGGTGTCATCACCCGGTACCTCGAAGACACGGCGGGGATCCTGGACGCGATTTCGCGGCCAGACCCGCACGGGTGGTTTCAAGCGCCCCCGCCGGCACGGCCGTACTCCGCCGAACTTGGCCGTGAACCCGGCCGACTCCGAGTCGGGCTGCTGCTCGACGCTCCAACCGGGCTTCCCGTCGACCCGGACTGTGTGGCCGCTGCGACAGGCCTGGCCAACCTGCTCGAGAGGATGGGTCACGACGTCTATCCGGTAGAGCCGATCATGCTGAGCCAACAGGCAGCGGACAGCTACGTCAACATCATCATGGCGGCGGCGCTGTATGCGCCGGGATACGACGATCCCGAGCTGGCCGAGCCGTACAACGGGTACCGCCGGGAACACGTCAAGCAGTATCACGCAGGACAGTACGTCCAGGCGAGCGCCCTCCTGCAAAGCGAGTCGCGGCAGATTGTCGCCCAGTGGGGGCGAGACTTCGATCTTCTGCTCACCCCGACGATGGCGTGCGTCCCCCCGGCGCTCGGATCGGTCCTGGCCGAGGCGAATGGGAACGTCAACGGCCCTCGGTTGACCGAGATACGGATGGTCTCGTTCACCGTTGTCTGCAACGTTACTGGCCTGCCGGCCATAAGCCTGCCGGTGCACTTCTCCCCAGAGGGGCTGCCGGTCGGTGCGCAACTCATTGGCGCACCGTTCGACGAAGCGACGCTGATCCGACTCGCTGCCCTGATCGAACCGGAAATCGGGTGGGTCACCGCCGTCCCACCCCGATACCGGTAGCTGTCCGTACCCAAGGCAAGGACTGAACGTGATGATGGAACGACAACGGCGGCGAACGGTCAGCGTCGCTCTGCTTCTGGTGTGCGCACTTGCGCTGTCGGCCTGCAACACCTCCAGTGGCGCAGGAACCGAGCGAGCCTCGACCTCTGTGGAGGTGCTCGCTGCGGCTGCGGAGGCGGTCGAGAAGGGTTATCGGGGTACGTATGGTGCTCCGCCGGTGTCGGGCCCGAGGCCCGCTGTGGGCAAGGATGTCTGGATTGTTTCGGCGTTCCAGCAGGTGCA
>NZ_JBEYSU010000047.1:0-14708 GCF_040704235.1 Micromonospora sp. NPDC047707 | reverse complement strand
GGGCGGGGGGTCGGCGCTTTTCGACGCGCCCGCACGGCATCTGCCGGAATCGCCCGGCATCGCTGACTACTACCGACAGCTCGGCAGCCTCCGAGCGAACATTATGATCAACAAGACTGGAGGTAACGCAAAGATCCTCCACGTCGCCTTCCACGGAGTGACCTTCGGTGAATACCTGTCCGAGGGCTTCCGGGAGGGAATTGCCGCCTGTGGCGGGTGCGAGGTGGTGGGCACGCTGAAGGTCGCTCCCGCCGACGTGTCACAGCTACGCCAGAAGTTCGAGAGCGCTCTGTTGAAGGTGCCGTCCGCCACCGCAGTCGCCGTCGACGTCAATTTCTTCTTCGTCGCGGGTGTTCAGCAGGCATTGGTGGCCGCGAACCGGCCCAACCTCGCGGTTGTCGGCGGAGAGTGCCAGTTGGAGAACCTCGACTACATCCGCAGCGGCAAGGGGGAGCAGGTCTGCATCGGCGGATCGAACGGCTACCGAGCGTACGGCACCATCGATGCGCTCAACCGAGCCTTCAACGGCCAGCCCGTCGTGCCCTCGGGATCCGGCTTCCAGATCGTCGACAAGGACCGCAACCTCCCGGCGGAAGGCGCCAACTACGAAGGCCCGGTCGACTTCCGGGACCGTTACCGGAAATTGTGGGGGGTGTAGCGCGATGAAGTCAGGCGCGGCTGTCGAGCTGACTGACATCAACAAGACCTTCGACGGCGTGCGAGTGTTGACCGACCTTCGGTTGCGGGTACGGCAAGGGTCCGTGCACGCCCTGCTCGGTGGCAATGGTTCGGGCAAGTCGACCACTCTGAAGATTCTCGCCGGTGTCTACAGCGCTGACCGTGGTGGCACTATCGCCGTCCATGCTCGCGCGGCGGCTGCGGAGAGCTGGAACAGCCATCTGGCACGCTCGTCCGGCCTTCGCTTCGTCCACCAGGATTTGGGGCTCGTCCCCGATCTGACCGTCAGCGAGAACTTCGCGCTGGACGGCGGTTACCCACGGCGTTTCGGACCGGCGATCTCGTGGCGCAGGCTCCATGACACGACGCGCGTGCATATGGAGAAATGGCAGCTGAAAATCGATCCGCGCAGCCGGGTGCGAGACCTGCGACCGAGCGATCAGACCCTGGTGGCGATCGCCCGCGCGCTGCGTGACAGCGATCATGGCAGCCAAACGACGCTGGTGCTGGACGAGCCGACAGCCAGTCTGCCAGGTCACGAGGCCGGGTTGCTCCTTGAGGCGATCCGGCGCTGCCGCGCGCAGGGCCAGACGATCATCTACGTCAGCCACCGGTTGCCCGAGGTCCTGAGCATCGCCGACCACGTGTCGGTACTTCGCGACGGCGTCGTGGTGTCCGATTCCGCCGCTACCGATTTGGACGAGGCGGGGATTGTGGAGCTCATGGCAGGCAAGGCAGCCGATCGCCTCCGCAGTGCGCGGCGGGACGGGATCGGAACCAGACGCCTGGTGCGGGTTACTGGCCTCTCGGCGGGGCCACTACGGGACGTCGAGCTAGATGTCCGTCAGGGTGAGATCGTCGGAATCGGCGGCCTGCTCGGGTCGGGCCGCTCAACGCTCTTGAGGGCGCTCTTCGGCGACTTTCCGGTCGAGGCGGGCAGGGTCGAGATCGATGGCGCGGGAGTGGAGATTCGATCGGTCACGGACGCGATGCGCCACGGGGTCGCGCTGGTGCCCGAGGACCGTACCCGCGATGCGGCCTACTCGGATCGTCCGTTGTCAGAAAACCTATCGGCCGCCGTGATTCGCAAATACTGGTCGGGCTGGCGGATGGCGCGGAAGGCGGAGCAACGGGACGCGGCCCACCTGATGCGTGCCTTCAACGTCAAGGCTGCGACTCCATCCGTCCCGTTCGGAACACTTTCCGGCGGCAACCAGCAGAAGGCCGTGCTGGCTCGGTGGTTCCGCACCAATCCTCGACTGCTGCTGCTAGACGAGCCCACTCAGGGAGTGGACGTGATGTCTCGTGCCGACATTCACGAGCAGGTTCACCGACACGTTGCGGCGGGCAACGCGGCCCTTGTGGTGTCGTCGGACTTCGAGGAACTTGAGGCACTGTGCGATCGCGTTGTCATCCTTCGTGCCGGTCGCAGCGTCGCCCAGCTCAACGGCGGCGATTTGACTGAGAAGAACATCGCTCACCTTGCGCACATCGATCGGAAAGGGCCCTAACATGAGCAGTATCGACAGTCGCGTCGACACGGATGGACTGGCAGACCGGCTGCCACCTCGGCAGGCCGATCGTCGCCCAGGAAAGCGCGGCTCGTTCCTCCCGCCCCGGCCCGGCAGAGGCCAGCTCGTCGTTGAGCGGTACGGACTGCTCGTTCTGCTGATCGGTATGATCATCGTCTTCGCGTCGCTGCCACAGTCGGGCGAGGCGTTCCGTAGTTCGACCAACGTCCAGGCACTCCTCGCGAACCAGGCGGTTGGTCTCGTCGTCGCACTGGCCCTACTGTTTCCCATGGCCGCCGGATTCTTCGACTTCTCCGTGGGTGCCGTGACGGCTTCAACGTCTGTGGTGGCAGCCACCAGTCTTTCCCGCTTCGGCTTGCCGCTTCCCGTGTCTGTGCTGCTCGCGCTGGTCTCTGGCATTCTCGTCGGCGTCGTCCTAGGGCTGCTCGTCGCCAAATTCGGGATGAATCCGTTCATCGCGACACTCGGCATGGCGACGCTGCTGGGCGGGGCCATTTTCGCCTACACCGACGGCATCCAGATCACCAAGGACATCCCATCGACGCTCACAGACCTGGGCTCCTTTACCTGGCTCGGCGTGCCGCGGATCGTTCTGGCGGCCACGATCATCGCAGTGATCGTTTGGTTCGTCATGGACCAGACGCCCCTGGGCAGGCGCTTGTTCGCCATCGGCTCCAACGCCAACGCATCTCGCCTCACCGGGATCGACGTCGCTCGGACCCAGCTCGTCGCGTTCACCCTGTCCGGTCTCACCGCCGGAGTCGCTGGCGTCCTGCTGCTCGCCCGTCAGGGCTCCGCCACGTCCGACAACGGCATGGGCATGCTCTTTCCCGCATTGACGGCAGTCTTCCTCAGTACCATCGTCATCGACATCGGGCGTCCGTCAGTCTTGGGCACCGTCATCGGAATTCTGTTCGTCGCGGTCAGCGTGAGCGGGCTGACGCTCGCCGGCTCGCCGGCCTGGGTGAGCCAGGTCTTCAATGGTGCCGCTTTGCTCATTGCCGTGGCAGTCGCTGGGTTCGGCCGCGGGCGTCATCACCAGCGGCACTGAAAGCGGCCGCTGGCGTCATCGCCGACGGCAGTGAGCGTGGCCGGGGGCAGCGCGGAAGCAAGGATAGAACCTGTTCCGCATGAAAGAATTCCATTCTGCTAGGTCGGAAAGGCTCGTGATACTGATCGTGTCGCGATCGCGAAAGGAAAGTCACATGTCACAGGTTTTGATTATCGGTGGCGGATTCGGCGGCGTCTGGAGCGCTGCCGCCGCCGCCCGCCTTCGCTACGAGGCCGGCGTTCTCCCAGATGATCTCACGATCACTCTGGTCGCACCCGGTGACCACATGGTCATTCGACCTCGGCTTTATGAGGCGAGTCCCGAGGACATGTGCGTCCCGCTGGATCGCATCCTCGCCCCGATCGGCGTCCACCAGGTTCAAGCCATGGTCACCGAGATCGACACCGCCGCACGCACGGCGGTCGTCCAGATGGCCGATGGCACCGCCGCGCCCCTGCCGTACGACCGCCTGGTAATTGCAGTTGGGAGTGAACTCGTGCGACCAGACCTACCTGGGGCCGAGTTTCTGTACGACATTGACACGTTGCCTGCGGCGGTCGCTCTCGACACCCACCTGAAGAACCTCGCCACCCGGCCGGCCGGTCCGGGGCGGTTCACCGCTGTCGTGGTGGGAGCTGGTTTCACCGGCCTCGAACTTTCCACCGAGCTCGTCGGGCGGTTGCACGCGATTGCCGATCCGATCGGCGCCGCCGACGAGGTGGAGGTGATTCTCGTCGAGCGAGCGGACGTGGTGGGCCCCGAACTCGGTCCCGGTCCGCGACCCGTCATCGAGAAGGCGCTCGCCGAGCTCGGGATCCGTCAGCGTCTCGGGACCACGCTTGCCGGGCTTGACAGCGAGTCGGTACGCCTGTCCGATGGCACGACGATCCCGACTCGCACCGTGGCATGGACCGCCGGGATGCGGGCGAATCCGTTGACCAGTGCAATCCCTGGACAGCGAGACGAACTCGGCCGACTGAAGGTCGACTCGGACCTGCGCGTCAGCGGGGTCGAGGCGGTCTACGCCGCTGGCGACGTCGCTGCCGCTCGCGTCGAGTCGAACCATCGGGCGATGCAGAGCTGCCAGCATGCCCACGCGATGGGCAAGCATGCCGGACGGAACGCAGCCGCTGACCTGTTGGGTCTGCCGCGAGTCGCCTTCACCCCGGACCCGTACGTGACGTGCCTCGACCTTGGAGGGGCCGGAGCCGTGTTCACCTCCGGCTGGGACCGGGATGTGCAGTCCGTCGGCGAGCCGGCCAAGGACCTCAAGCGATCGATCAATCGGTTGATCTACCCACCGGTCGACAATGCCGCGGAGATCCTTCGCGGCGCCGACTACCAGTCCGAGTCGCGTGTGCCGCAGCCCACTGGGACAGCGGCGAAGACAGCTTGAGGCGTAAGGCCGTGCCATGCCCGGCAGGGATCGCGTACGGCTTCACCGACGGAAGGAATTTGTGATCATGGCATCTGGCAGCAATACGCCCTCGCCCGGCAGCGCTGAGCTTGGTCTCGCCGGCAAAGTTTCCATCGTCACCGGTAGCGGCCGTGGCCTCGGTCTGGCGTACGCCCAGGCACTCGCCGCCGCCGGAGCCGCGGTCGTGGTCAACGACGTGGACGCCGCCGCTGCCGACGCAGCGGTCGAATTGATTGCCGCTGAGGGTGGGCGAGCGGTGTCGTGCACTGTTCCCGCCGGCCCGTCCGCATCAGCCGCGACCCTCATCGACCGGGCAGTCGAGCACTTCGGCCGGTTGGACATCTTCGTGGCGAACGCCGGGATCCTGCGCGACACCGTGTTGTGGAAGATGTCCGACGACGACTTCGACACAGTCATCGATGTGCACCTGCGGGGCACGTTCACGGGGGTGCGCGCGGCAGCGATCAAAATGCGTCAACAGGGCGACGGCGGCCGGATCATCTGCATCGGGTCGCCGACTGGCCAGCTGGGCAACTTCGGGCAGACCAATTATGCCGCGGCGAAGGCCGGAATTGTCGGCATGGTTCGGACCTGGTCCCTCGAGTTGGCGCGTTCGAACATTACGGTGAACGCGGTCGTTCCGGTCGCCGCCACAGAGATGACGAGGACGATTCCGGCCCTGCGACAGTACGTCGATGCGCTGGATCGCGGCGAGGAGCTACCCGCGTTCGCGCGTAGGGAGCTGGGGTTCGGTGGCCCGGTAGATGTCGCCGGGCTAGTCGCCTTCCTGGCCTCGGACGCCGCTGCGGGGATCACCGGGCAGGCGATCGGCATCGGCGGCGACAGGCTGGCGCTGTGGTCGCATCCGTCCGAGGTGGCGGTCGGGTTCCAGGACGGCGGCTGGGACGCGAAGGCGATCGCTGCCGCGTGGCCGTCGATGTTCGCTCCAGCCCATCAGCCGGTCGGCCCGAACCTTCCGGAGGCGCCGAAATGAGCATCGACCTTTCGGCCGTGCGGGCGATCGATACCCATGTCCACGTCGAGGCCGACGGGCACGGTCACCTCGCCCTCGACGGCGAGCTGCTGAACGCCTCCAGCGAGCACTTCAAGGTCTCCGACAACCGGGCTCCGACAATAGAGCAGATCGCTGAGTTCTACCGGGCACGGCAGTTGGCCGCCGTGATCTTTACGGTCGACGCGCACACCGCCACCGGCCACCCGGCTCTGAACGGCATGGAGATCCTTGCGGAGGCGGGACGACACCGCGACGTGCTGATCCCCTTCTGTTCGGTCGATCCGCGTGACGGCGAGGCCGTCGTGCGGCTCAGTGAGTATGCCGCCGCGGGCGCGCGGGGGGTCAAACTGCACCCGTCGCTGCAGGCATTCCGCCCCAACGACCCGGCGGTGTACCCGCTGTATGAAGCGGCCACCGAGCTCGAACTACCGATCATCTTTCATACCGGTCAGACCGGGATCGGTGCCGGGCTGCCCGGCGGGCGGGGCATCAAGCTGGCGTACTCCGACCCCATGCTGATTGACGACGTAGCCGCCGACTTCCCAACCCTGACGATCGTCATGGCGCACCCGTCGGTGCCTTGGCAGGACGCGGCGATCGCCAGCGCCACCCACAAGGCCAACGTCTTCATCGACCTCTCCGGGTGGTCGCCAAAGTACTTCCCTCCACAGTTGGTCCGGGCGATCAATGGGCTGTTGAAGCGGAAGGTACTGTTCGGCTCGGACTTTCCCCTTATCACACCAGACAGGTGGATCGCCGACTTCGACCAGCTGACGATCAAGCCCGAGGTTCGACCGCTTGTCATGAAGGAGAACGCGGCTCGGGTCCTCGGCCTGGCAAGGAGCACCGGTGTCTGATATCGGTCTCGGTAGCTGGCCGATGCGCCGCGCCCGGATGTCTGCCGACATGGTGGCACTCCGGCAGGCTGGCCGTGTCTTGACCTACGGCCAGCTTGCGCGCCGAGTGGACACGCTTGCATCCGCGCTGGCGGCACGCGGTGTACGCCAGGGGGACCGGATCGCCTACCTCGGCCCGAACGACATCGCGACCTTCGAAACCTTCTTCGCCGCAGGCCGACTCGGAGCGGTCTTCGTCGCGCTCAACACCCGGCTCTCCGGTGCAGAGATCACATATATGTTGGCGGACAGCGGCTCGACGGTGCTCGTCCACTCGGGAGAGACCGCAGCACTGGCCGCTGCCGCCGAGCCGTACGGCAGCGGAGTCCGCACCGTCGTGTCGCTCGACCCGACGGCGGCGCTGCCGGGTGCCGTCACCTACGAGAGCCTCTTCGCCGCCACCGACGTCCGCCTGCCTGAGAGGCAGGTGGCGCTGAACGATGATGCACTGCTTCTGTACACCAGCGGCACGACCGGCCGACCGAAGGGTGCGATCCTATCGCACGGGAATCTCACGTTCAACACAATGAACCAGTTGGCTCACGTGGACGTCCTCGGCAACGACGTGGCGCTCTGCATCGCGCCCCTGTTCCATGTCACGGGGCTCGGACTGGTCAGCATGCCCGTCCTGTTCAAGGGTGGGACCCTCGTCGTGGCGCCGAAGTTCGATCCGGCCTGGGTCCTGCGTGTGATCGCCGAGGAACGCATCACCGCCTTCTCGGCGGTGCCGACGATGCTGCAGATGCTTGCCGAGCACCCCGACTGGTCGGGCGCGAACCTCAGGTCCTTGCGCTACGTGATCTACGGCGGTTCTCCCGTGAACCTGCGAATCGCGAGGGCCTGGCAGGAACGAGGCGTCGAGATCCTCCAAGGGTACGGCATGACAGAGGCGGCTCCAGGCATTGTCATGGCGCTTCCCGAAGGTGCTGCGGACCGGCCGGGCTCGACCGGCGTGCCGCACTTCTTCACCGACAACAGGGTGGTCGACGCCGGTGGTAGATGTATCTATCCTCCGGCCGAAGGCGAGCTGCTCGTGCGCGGGCCGAACGTCTTTCGGGGTTATTGGAAACGCCCCGATGAGTCCGCGGCCAGCTTCGACGGCGAGTGGTTCCGTACCGGTGATGTCGTGCGCTACGACAGCAACGGCTGGACCTACGTGGTGGGCCGGGTCAAGGACATGTTCATTTCGGGCGGCGAAAATGTCTATCCCGCCGAGGTCGAGAGCGTGATCGCGCAACTTCCCGAGGTGGCCGACAGTGCGGTCATTGGCGTACCTGACGAGCGATGGGGCGAGGTCGGTGCCGCCTTCGTGTTGCTGAAGGTCGGGACGACCCTGGACGAAGAGCAGCTGCGACGTCACCTAAATGATCGACTGGCCCGCTACAAGATTCCCCGGTACGTGCGCTTCGTCGACCAACTTCCAAGGACCGCTAGCGGAAAGGTCCGCAAGGCGTACCTCCGGACCACCTTCACCGATCGTTCGACCACACGGCCCGAGGCAGAGGAGAGAGCGTGAACACCAAGGTTGTGAGCATGGCCGAGCTGGCGGAACTCGCCGGCACCGACCTGGGGTACAGCCCCTGGTTCCAGATTGACCAGAAGCGCATCGACGTCTTCGCCGACGCCACCGACGACGACCAGTGGATTCACGTCGACCCTGAGCGGGCCAAGTCGGGTCCATTCGGTCAGCCCATCGCGCACGGCTACCTGACCCTCGCAATGGTCGTACCCATGTGGATCACCGTGCTGGACGTGCGCGATGCCCGAACGAAGGTCAACTACGGCTTGAACAAGGTTCGTTTCCCCGCGCCGGTACCCGTCGGTTCCCGCGTTCGGCTGGGTGTGACCTTGCGTGACGCCGAGGACATCCGCGGCCCGGGGGTGCAGCTCACCCTGGACACGGTTGTCGAGGTGGAGGGTAGTGACAAGCCCGCCTGCGTCGCGCAATTGATCTTCCGCTACTACTCGTGACCCTGATTCAGTGGAGCAGACGAGTGACGCACTACCGCAGCGACCGATGGCAAACCGAATTCCTGCTGTTCGACGTGTTCCAGACCAGCGCGGTGTACGGTCGGCGACCGTACACCGAACTCGACGAGCCCACGGCGCGCGAGGCGTTGGCCGAGGCGGAACGATTCGCCCGGACCCGGCTGGCCCCGAGTTTCGCCGCTGGCGAGCGGATCCCCGTGCGGTTGGATCCCGCCACCCATGAGGTAAGCGTGCCGGCCGAACTCGCCGTCGCGATCCAGGACCATCTGGCCTCGGACTGGCTCCGGCTCGACCTGCCGGCGGACATGACCGGCATACACGTGCCCCCGTCGTTGCGCTGGGCAGTCACCGAGTTCGCTCTGGGCGCGAATCCCGCCGTGGCGATGTGCACTCAGTTGGTACCGCAGGTGGCCAGCCTGCTGCGGCGGCACGGTACACCGGACCAGCGCCGGCTCGCCGAGTTGATCACCGAGCGTGGCTGGACGGTGACGATGGTCCTTACTGAGCCGGACGCGGGGTCCGACGTGGGTGCCGCCCGGTGCCGGGCGGTGCTCCAACCCGACGGTACCTGGCACCTGAGCGGCACGAAACGCTTCATCACCTGGGCGGAACACGACGCCAGCGAAAACGTCGTTCACCTGGTCCTCGCCAGACCGGTCGGTGTTCCCGATGCCGGCGGTCCGGGTACCCAAGGGCTGTCCCTGTTCGTCGTACCGTCGCACCTGCACGACCCGCAAACCGGGGAGTTGCGGGGACGCAATGGCGTGGTGGCGACCAGCCTGGAGCACAAGATGGGTGTGGTTGCCACACCCACCTGCGAACTTGTGTTCGGGGCAGAGAAGCCGGCGGTGGGAACCCTGCTCGGCGACACGCATGCCGGAATCCGGCAGATGTTTGAGATCATTACGTACGTCCGAATGATGGTCGGCCTGAAGGCGATCGCGACGCTTGCCAGCGGTTACAGGAACGCGCTGGAGTACGCCGACAGCCGCCAGCAAGGCCGGCCGCTCGGATCGAACGTGCCGGCCGATGCCGCGCCGGTGCGGATCAGCCAGCATCCCGACGTGCGCCGGTCGCTGCTCACCCAGAAGGCCTACGCCGAGGGTGGCCGGGCTCTGGTGCTCTACACCGCGACGTTGCTCGATCGGATCGAGATCGCCACCGTCGAGGGACGGCGCGACGTCGACGCCGAGCAGCGGCATAGAGTGCTGTTGCCTGTGGTGAAGGGATGGTGTTCGGAGACGGCGTGGCGGGTGCTGGGCGCAGAGAGTCTGCAGGTCTTCGGCGGGTCCGGCTACCTGCGCGACTATCCGCTCGAGCAGTACTTCCGGGATACCAAGATTGACACCATCTACGAGGGAACTACTGGCATTCAGGGGCTCGACCTGCTGCAGCGTCGTTTGCTTCGCGATGACGGCTGCGCACTGCGCGGACTGCTCGAGGACGTCCGGGGCACCGTCGCAGATCTCGCCCGCACGGCAGCGCTGAAACCCGAGTCGGCGCTCCTCGATGACGGGCTGAGAGCCGTCGAGGCGGCTGTCGACTGGGCCAGGCAACAGGAGATTTTGCCGCTCGCGGCACTCGGGGCGACACGGCTCCTGCTGGCCGCCGGTGATCTGATTACCGGCTGGCTGTTACTTCGCGCGGCTGCGGTCGCCGTCGAGCAGCTCGAACACGCTCCGCCGACCGGCATGACGCAGGAGACGGTTGACCGTCTCACCGGGACGGTCGCGGTCGGCCGGTGGTACGCCCGGCAGGTGTTACCTCGCCTGGCCAGCGCGCTGACCAGCATCCGCTTGCTGTCCGACGAGGTGCTCGACCTGCCGACGGCCGCCTTCTGAGCACGAGCATCACGGGAGTGTCCCACTGGGGTACAGGCCAGGGCTGCGCTCGTAGCGGTGGTCAGCCAGCGGTAGCCGGTCAGCCAGGCGATAGTCCTCTCGATCACCCACCCGTGCCGGCCGAGCCGCTGTGAGTCTCGATGCCGCCGCGGGCGATCCGGGGTCGGATGCCGCGAACGCGGTGCATGCGGCGTAGGTGGGGGTAGTCGTATCCCTTGTCGACGTGCCGCTTGTCGGGGCGGCGCCGGCGGGGGAACTCGAGGTACTCAAGCAACTGTTCACCACCGGACCGTGGCTACCCCAGACCGTCACCTCAAGCTGAATGGGCGTGACCCGTTTTGACGGACAGGGTCGATGAGTTGATCTTCACGCTATCCTGAGAGCGGGTAGCGGGGCGAGGCTGGTGCCGGCTTCATAGGCGACTGGGCTCTGGAAGCCGAGGCTGGAGTGCCGGCGGCGGGTGTTGTACCACCCTTCGATGTACTCGAATGTCGCCTGGTACGCGGCTTGGCGGGTGGTCCAGGCCTGCCGGTGGATGAGTTCGGTCTTCAAGGTGGCGAAGAACGACTCGGCCACCGCGTTGTCCCAGCACTGCCCGCGCCGACCGACCGATAGGCGCACGCCGTGCCGCTTGGCGAGGCGGGCGTGCTGGGCGCTGGTGTATTGACAGCCGCGGTCGGAGTGGAATACCAGGTCGTCCGCGGGCCGCCGGCGCCGCAGCTCGTCGGTCAGGGCGGCGTCGACCAGATCGGTCTTGAGGTGGTCGGCGACGGCCAGCCGACCACCCGCCGCGACGCCAGGTCGATGACGGTGGCCAGATACAGCCAGCCCTCCCAGGTGTTGTGCCGCGCACGCCGTCGCCGCGCATCAGCCGGGCAATGCGCTTACGGCCGTGCCGCAGTCCGGCCTCGGCGAGTTCGGCATGGATACGCGGCGACCCGTAGGTGCCGTTCGACGCCGCATGCACCGCGCGGATCTTGACGGTCAGCTCCTCGTCGACGCGTGCCCGGGTGCTCAACTCGCCGCGGGCGTGCTGGTAGTAGGCGGACCGGGAGACCTTCAGCAGCTCGCACGCGCGCTTGACGTTTGTGCTTGCCGGCCTGCTCCGCCTCGATGAACGGATACACGTTCACCGGGTCTCCCTCGCGAAGAAAGCCGTGGCCCGCTTCAGGATGTCGACGTCCTCTTGCAGCCTGCGGTTCTCCCGCCGCAGCCGGGCCACCTCCGCCCGATCATCACTGGTCAGCCCGTCCGACCGGGTCCCGGCATCGAGTTCGGCCTGCTTGACCCACTGCCGCACCGCCGTCTCGGTCAGGTCGAAATCCCTCGCCACCTGCCCAATCGTGCGGTCCCCGCGCTGACAAAGCTCGACGATCTCGGCCTTGAACTCGGGCGTGAACGCCCGCCGCGGCCTCGATCGCTTCTTACCCACGCTCTCCATAATGCTGGACATCCTCCCGGAGACCCCAGGTCTCCTGATCTTGGATGTCCGTCAGAGCGGGTCAGGTCCACTCGCGCAAGAAGTCCGACCACGCCGACGCGATGGGGCTGTCCAACATCCTGCGCACCGACGCACACGCCCACCGGTCCCTGCCTGCCGACAGTGAACTCGCCCGCGCCATCGCGGTCCTCGCCCGCGCAGCTCAAGACGCCGTCTGGCGGCGGACCAAGGCCCTGCAAGAACTGCGTTCACTGCTGCGTGAGTACTACCCGGGCTTTCTCGCGGCGTTCCACCGCGGCGGCGTGACCAACCTCGCCAGCCGCGAGGCCCGCCAGATCCTCGCGCTGGCCCCGACACCAGCCGCCGGCGCCAAATTGACCGCGGCCCGCATCGCCGCCGCTCTGCGACGAGCCGGCCGCCAACACAGCATCGAATCGCTGGCCGCCGAGATTCACCAGGCGCTGCGGGTTCCGCAACTGCGGCAACTTCCGCTCGTCGAGGACGCCATGGGTCGCCAGGCGCTCGCGCTGCTGGCCACCCTCAACACCGAATGCGACAACGCCGACCAGCTCGGCCAAGCCGCCGTCGAAGCGTTCACCCAACACCCCGACCATCCGGTGATCACCAGCTTCCCCGGCATGGGTGAACCCTGAGGAGATTTTGGCCGTCGACGTGGCGCACGTGTGGCACCCGTACGCGGCGGTGCCGCCGGGCAGCCCGCCGTTCGTCGTGGAGAGCGCCCAGGGCGTACGGCTGCGGCTCGCCGACGGGCGGGAGCTGGTGGACGACCTGATCATCATTGCGCAGGCCGGCGGCCCACTGCCGCAGCGCCTCCGCCGTCACGCCGATACGACCCTCGTCGCGCACGAGACCCGTCCTCGACGACCGCCAGCTGCGCGAACTCGCGGTGCACGTCCATGCCGATATAGCGGACCATCACATGCTCCCTCCGCTGCTCGATCGGTGGGGAACCGCTGGGACGGAACGACACCTACGGATACGCGCTCGCAGCGCAGCCGGACCAGCCGCAGGGGCGGCCAACTACTAACACGGCTCGCAGCCCACAGAGCAAGAACGGCCTGCCCATACGTGTTCCCCGAAGGCCCCTGTTCCGGACGGTCACACCGTATGCCCCGGCCAAGAGCGCCGGAGCAGCGGAACACCACGCGGACCTCCGCCTGATTTCATACCGGGTACAACCTGATCGAGTCGATCAACTACCAGCTACGAAAGATCACTAACGGCCTGGTGCACAATTGGCGGTGGCTCGCTGCTCGACCGGAATGGGGAGGGACTCGCGCGTGTTGGAGACGAACCACGGCGATGCGCGCGATGCGGCGGCCGAGTGGGCTCGCGGTGCCGAGAGAGTCCTTGTGGCGTGTGCCAAAGCCCTCGACCTATGCGAGCCGGAGGAGGTGCTCTCGTACCCGCGCCGTCTCATCCCCGGCTATGACGAGTTGCTTCGGTCCACCGATCTGGCCCAGGTTACGGACGACGAGTTCTGGCAACTGTGCTCCCAGCTCCTCGCATTGGTCGCACCAGTGATGATCGTGGAACGGCAGGTACGTTGGGTCCCGGACGGCGCATCGACCACAGAGGGCGCGTACTGCCTCGAGGTTTCTGCAGCCGGCAACCCCGTCCGGCTGGATCCGGCTGCCCTCGTTAGGCAGGTATTCGACAGTGAAACGCCGCAGGCCACCATTCTCGTCTCGCTAGCTGAGTACCAATTCGACAGTGCAACGCATCGAGGCACTGTGCCAGAGACGGTCATCACCCGAACGTTTGGTTCAGGACGCGGTGTGTAGTAGTACCTTACCAACCCCGGTTCGATCAAGAAACCAGCCGTGCCGGACGATCACGCTCGTGGCATCAAGACTGGCTCGCACGGCCTTGTCGCATCGTGTCTGTACCGGCATCTCCCGGCGCGGGCTCGGCAAGCTGATCGTCGAGCTGGCCGAGCCGTGGACCGCGCAGCAGGAATCCCGGCTGCGCGAACGCCGCGGCGGCGACCGGGTCCGCGCCCCTGGCGCTGGCCCGGGCCACGACCTGACCTTCACCGATCGGGTCATCGCCACCCTGGTGGTGCTGCGTTTCCAACTTCCGCACGCCGTCCTGGCGCTGTTCTACAAGGTGAACCGGGCCACCATCACCCGCGCTGTGGGTGAGATCCGGCCGCTGCTGGCCGCTCGGGCTTCGCCGTACCCGGCAAGCCCGGGGCTGCGGCTGCGTACGTTGGCTGATGTGTTCGCCTACGCCGCCGCCGAAGGTGTCGAACTTCGCATCGACGGCACCGAGGTCCAGGTAAGAAGGCCGAAGGCCAACCGGCCCGGTCGGCGGGCGTTCGCATCGGGCAAAAAGGAACAAACACCATCAAATCATCGATGATCAGCGACAGCGCGGGCCGGCTGCTATGGTGCGGGGCCACTCGCCTCGGGACGGATGCACGACGTCACCGCGCTACGCACCGAGGGCATCGAGGACCTGCTGCGGCAGTACCCGACACTGCGCGGAAAACCCAGTCTTCACAGCGGATCTGCGTCGAACACGCCATCACCGAACCCAAACAGTGGCGATCCTTCCAACGCTACATCGGACGCCGAAAAAACTTCGAAGAAACCATGCTCGCCATCGCGGGACTCGTATCCGACCGCTGCGCCGAGCGGTAGCACAACCCGCCCGAACAGACCAAACGAGCACGGCCAGACTCTAATCGCGCACCACCTCGTAAAACCCGAGGCCATTTCCCCCAGGGCCCGGGACTATCTCGCTAACGGCACCTCTCTGTGTCAAGGCGTTTGCAGCAGAGAGGTCTCCGTGTCGTGGATCATGGTCCGGTAGACAACGTCCG
>NZ_JBEYSU010000046.1:0-25362 GCF_040704235.1 Micromonospora sp. NPDC047707 | reverse complement strand
AGCAGCGCCCACTCGTCATCGGTCAACTCATGACGTCGCGACACGGGAATCTATCTACCGAACCCATCCCCGAAGATCCACAAGACACGCCCTAGACACGCCGCGTCGGCGCCGTGAGCGAGGGCGAGGTCCTTCAGGCTGCGGGCGGGCTGGGGGTAGCGCGGTGTGGGATGCGGGCCGACTCCGGCGTAGGGCACCTCGACGGGTTGGGCGTCGCCGGGTTGCGCGGTGGTGGACGACGTGATCGCCACGATGTAGCTGATGCCGCGTTGGGTCAGTCCATGGCGGAACTCGGCGACCTGGCCGTAGCCGGCGTCGGCGGTCAGCAGCGGTGGGCGCAGTCCCCACTCGGCCAGCTCGTCGAGCATTTCCAGGGCCATCAGCCACTTCGGCCGGTACCGCTCGGTGTCGGGGACCTTCGACGCCGCCCGCCGCCGGCGAATCTGGTTGATCTGCTCGGCCGGCGGCAGCCGCACACGCGAGTGTGGTTTCTTCGCCCCGGCCGCGTCGAGGGTGACCGGCTGCTGGCGCAGCCTGCGGGCGTGCGCGTTCGCGGGCTTGCCACCCGGGCCGGGCAAGCAGCTCTCGTCCCAGGACTCCGGCACGAACAGCCGCCAGTTCAGCACCGCCGAGGCGGCGTCGGTCGCCGCGTGAACCGTGACGGCGATCTGGCAGTTGGCGACCTTACCGAGCGTGCCGGAATACTGCCGGGCCACGCACGCCGAGGCCTTGCCGTCCTTGGGAAACCCGGTGTCGTCGACCACCCACACCCGCGGCGTCACCACGTCCACCGCGGCCGTCGCCAACCGCCGTCGCACACCGGCCACATCCCAGGTCGACGAGGTCAGGAACTGCTGCAACTGCTGGTGATCGACCCCAAGCCGCTGCGCCATCGGCTGCATCGACTTACGCCGGCCGTCCAGCATCAGCCCACGCAGATACCGCAGACCAGTCGCCCGCTGATCCGACCGCCGCAACCCCGCCGCGAAGTCCTCCAACTGCCCGCGCACCCGAGCGAGTTCCCGCTCACCCACGCACCGCAGCCAAACACCACCACGATCCCCGGACAAGCGACACGCCACAACGACCTAACAAAGCACTACTAGCACGCATCGCGCTGCTGGCGGTGAAGAAGACAGCGAGGATCTGCTGGTAAGCAGGGCTGGCGATGGTCGGGTCAGCGGGTGCCGCCGAATCGGCGTGGCCGGTCAGGCTGAGCAGAGTCTTGCGGGCAATCGCGAGTTCGGTGTTGTTGGGTGATGCGTACATGATCACGGCGACTCCGGGGAGGCAGTGGAGGCGCCGGCGGTGCTTCACCGGTCCGGCCGGTGACCGTCCATGATCATTCCCTGGCGAAGGAGCCGGCGATGAAGATGCCGCCGTATGCAGCGAGGATCCCGACGACCCGTCGCTAACTCAAGCTCTGGGTTGCACATTCATATAGCCGCTTGGTAATATGAGCGCATGAGCGCCTATGCCGCCCTGGCTGAGCCGCACCGCCGACAGATTCTCGACCTGCTGCGTGATGGTGAGCAGCCGGCCGGAGAACTGGTGAAGCGCCTTGAGCTCAGTCAGCCCGGCGTGTCCAAGCACCTCAAGGTGTTGCGCGAGGCAGGGCTCGTCGTGGTGCGCGCGGATGGCAAGAGGCGTCTGTACGCGCTGCGCCCAGAACCACTCGCCGAGGTCGACCAATGGCTAAAGCCCTATCGCGCGTTCTGGTCGAGGCGCCTCGACGCCCTCGAACGACACCTGGAGGAGAACCCATGACCGACGGAGCCCTGGAAGCGACACCCGGAGGGGAACCCATGATCCACGGAACCCTGGAAACCATCAACGGCCGCCCAGCGCTGCGCTTCGAACGCACGCTCGCCCACTCAGTCGAGCGCGTGTGGCGGGCTATCAGCGTACCGGCAGAGCTGGAGCGCTGGTTTCCCGCAGCCCCCGACTGGACACCGGCGACGGGTGAGACCTTCGAGGCCGCCGGTGCGACCGGCGAGGTGACTGAGGTCGATCCACCCAATCGCCTGGCTTGGACCTACGCCGACCAGCCGTACAGCTTCGAGCTGTCCGCTCATGGAGACGGCTGCCGGTTGATCTTTACCCACGTCATCGACGACCTTCCCTCAGCGCAGACCGCAACCGGCTGGGAGACCTACCTCTTGCGGCTCGAGCCCCATCTCACCGGCGAGCACCTCTCCGAAGAGGAAGCACACGAGCCATGGGAGCAAATTCACGAACGCTACGCCGAGCGCTTCGGGGTCGACCCGACGCCGGGACGGCGCTGGGCGGCGGCTCTGCGTGCCGGTCAACGATGATCCGGTAGCCCGACACCTGACCGGCGATCGAATGGCATGACTTGCCCTCCGATTCGTCGGGTCTGATCCACCGCTCGGCGATGCGCTTCAGCGGTGCTGTGTTCAGGTCATGGAACTTGTCGCGGCGCTCCGGGTCGGCTCTCGACCAGCCAAGCGGTCTCCCAGCACGGCAGGGTGCTGGGAGACCGCTTGGCGCGACGTGCCGAGTTGGTGCCTCATCCTGAGCCACGAGCACATCTCACGCCAGGGCCTCGGCAAAGTCGTGGAGTGCCCGGCTTGATGTGGTTGGTGTAGACGCGCCCTTACTGGTGGTAGCAGGGTGGGCTGACCGGTTCAGATGATCATCGAGTTTCCTACGCCTTGTTGATCGTCCGAAGTGAGTCATGCCCGCTCTGCCATCATCGCTGATCTCGTCCTTGTCCGGCGCACCGGCGATCACCGTGCCGGAAACCGCCGCTGGGCCGCCCCCGCAGCGCTGGTGGATCTCCCCGATCCCCGTGCCCGTCGGGGTGTGCGGCACCGGCTGACGGTCGTGGTGACCGCGGCAGTCTGTGCCGTGGTGGCCGGCTACCGCTCGTACACCGCGATCGCCAAGTGGGTCGCTGATGTCCCGACCGCGCTCGCGCCGGGCATCGCTCCGGACCGGCGCCCATCGGAAGCAATGATCCGCCGGTTGTTGCAGGCCTTGGACCCGGACCTGCTCACCGCGGCCATCAGCTGCTGGCTGGCCTCACGTGCCGCGGTTACCACCCCGGCACACAGCGGGCGATCGCGGTCGACGGCAAGACACTACGCGGATCCCGCACTACCGACACCGCCGCCCAGCATGTCCTCGCAGCCTGCGACCATCATCGAGGCCCTGCGAGGGCTGGCCGACTTCGGCGGGCCGACCCTGCTCGTCCGCGTCACCGCGCTCACGACGATGTACCTGCTCATCCGCCACGTGTACGCGCTGGCGGGCTACGTGGCGGCCACCGGCGGCGCCGCCCTGCTGCTGACCGGTGCGGTGACACCGCCGGTGGCCAGCGGACACGCCGCCGCCACCGTCGTCGCGTACGGGATGCTGCTGCTGGTATTCCTGCCGGCCGTGCCGCCACCGCGACATCGGCTCCTCACCGGGGTGCTGGCGGCACTGATCGTAGCGGTCGGCGCGGCGCGCATCGCCTTGGACGGGCACCGGCCCGGCGACCTGGCCGCAGGATGGCTGCTCGGCGCGCTGTGGCTGGCAATCTCAAGTGCGGCGTACGGCCGTGTCGTCACCTCAACCCGCCTCGGTGCCACCGCGAGGGAAGGCCTGGCTCCGCGAACCGTTCGTGCCCTGCGCCCCGCGCCCGCCGACGAGGTTGTCCTCCCGCGTCCCCGCAGGTCGACGACGCGCCTACTGGCGGCCTGGGCGGGAACCGTCGCCGTGCTGGCCGCCGCCGGGTGGTTGCTCACGACCGTCCTCGCCGACACGGCGCTGACCCGGGCCGACGCTGCCGTCGTCGAGTGGATCGTCGCTCACCGCGCCCCGATGCTCGATCCCGTCGCGATGGTCGGCAGCAGGCTCGGCAACACCCACTGGATCCTCGCCGGCACCTTGACTGCCGCCACTCTGCTGCTGGCCCTTTGCCACCGGTGGCGGCCCGTGCTGTTCCTCGCCGTCGTGATGATCGGCGAGGTCACCCTGTTTCTGGTCTCCTCCACGCTCATCGGCCGGCCCCGGCCGGCCGTGCCGCAGATCGGGCCGGAGATCCCCCCGACGGCCAGCTTCCCGTCCGGGCACGTGGCCGCCACGATCTGCCTGTACGCCGCCGTGGCCATGTTGACCTGGCAGCTCACCTCCCGCTGGTGGCGGTGGGCCGCCGTCGCGCTGGCCGTCGCCGCACCGGCCTACGTGGCGGCTGCCCGCATGTACTGGGGCGTGCACCACCCGCTCGACATCGCCGGCAGCGTCCTCCTCGCCGCCTGCTGGCTCACCGCCTGCTGGAGCATCGTCGCCCCGCTGCAGGCCGCGACACCGCGATCAACCCCGGACACCGTCGACGCGGGGATCCGCCCATGATCACCGGCCGGCCCACCACCATCGACGGGCCCGCCTCTACCTCCGCAGCACCGGACTGCACCACGGCGGCACCCCGACGCTCCTCCTGCACGGACTGGTCATCTCCTCCGCCGCTGTCCTTCCCACCGCGCGGTTGCTGGCCCACACTCGACCGGTCATCGCCCCGGATCTACCCGGTTTCGGCCGCAGCCCGCATCCCGATGCCGCGCTGCCCTGGCCGGCCCTGGCACACCTCGCCGAACGGGTGATCCGCCGCCACGGTGAGAAGGGCCGTGGTGGTGGCCAACTCCTTCGGCTGCCACCTCGCCGTGGAACTCGCCGTCCGGCACCCCCACCGTGTGCACGCCCTGATCCTGACCGGTCCCACCGCCACCCCAGCCAGCAGCGGACTACCGGCCCTGCTGACACGGTGGGCCATGACGGCCCTGCGTGAGCCGACCGATGTGGTGCCGCTGGCGCTGCGCGACCTGCGCCGCTCCGGCATCCGGCACGCCGCGGCCCAGCTCCGTGAGGGACGTCGATACCCGCTGGCGCGCCGGCTGGCCCAGGTCAGCGCACCCACCCTCGTGGTACGCGGGCAGCAGGATCACCTGGCCCCGGCGCGGTGGAGCCGGCACCTGGCCTCCATCGCCCGCCGGGGACGGCTCGTGCACGTCCCCGGCGCCCACATGCTGCCCTACGAGAGGCCACGACTCGTCGCCGACCTCGTGGACATGGCCGACGCCGTGACCCCATCCGGGCGGCGCGGGGCCGGCACGGTGGGGCACGACCGACGTGCCGGCTCCTGACCCGTAGACCGAGGATGCGCGCCGCCGCTACCGCTTCCGCCAAGCTCGACCGCCGACCCCCGCATCGTCACGGGGTCGGTCGTGGCGGCACCACCGGGTAGGTCGGGTTCCAAAACGGCAGGTACCCGTAGCACCCGTACAGCGTCTCGTAGTAGGACTGGTCACCGACGACATCCGGGTCGTAGACGGGCGCCTGGGAGACCTTCTGCCGGGACACGCTGACGTGGACCTCGGCGTCGGTCACCCGGCTGATCGCCTCGACCGGGATGAACGTCGTCGCCTTGCCGACCCAGCACACCGCCACGGGTGACGCGCAGCAGCCGCACCTGGTGCGTGCGGGTGTCGATCAGCAGCTCGTCGACGGTACCCAGCGTTTCACCGCCAACATCGACGACCGTTCTGTTGCGGACGTCCTGATCAGGGTCGGCGACGGTCTGGTTGACGTCGCCCAGCGCGGCCAGCAGGCCCCGGACCGCCGGTCATGCCTCCTCCTTGAGGTCGGCCTGGTCGGCTGCCGGCGCACCGGGAAGTCGAGTGGCGGCGGGAGGGTCAGGGCCGTTCCCAGAAGTCGGGCCCGATCGGTTCCTGGTAGTCGGAGGTGGCGACGAAGAACCCTTCCTCATCAACCTCGATGGGCAGCTGCGGCAGGCGCCGGCTGGCCGGGCCGAAGATGGGCTTGGCGTTGTCGGTGATGAGGAACTGCGACTGGTGGCAGGGGCACAGCAGGCGGTTGGTCTGCTGTTCGTAGAGGCTGGCGGGGCAGCCGGCGTGGGTGCAGATCTTGGAGTAGGCGATGTAGTTGCCCCACATCCAGTCCACCCGCCCGATGTCGCGGTTGTTCTCCCGGGCCTGCAAGGCGTCCAAGGGGCGTAGGTGGATCAGCAGCGTGACCGAGTCGGCGTACTGGTTGCTGACGCCGTGCGGGATCCGGGAAAGACGGTGACCTGCCCACCGGGGAGCAGATCGGAGGGGCGTACCGGCCGGCCGTCCTCGCGGACCAACCGGATCTGGGTGATGGCGCCCTGCTCGTCAGCGGGAGCGAAGCCGGTACGGAACAACTGGTTGTCCTTGTGCGGGTCGGAGATGAGACCGCCGACCAGAGGGGCGGCGGCGACCGCGCCGACGGGCACGAGGCCCGCGAGCAGTGACACACCCAGCAGGGGACGACGTCTGATCCCGAGTTCGTCAGCCATGTGCAGCTTGGTCTGCCCGGTGATGACCCGGTCGTCGGGGGAGACGGCGCCCTCATGGCGGTCCTGGATGCACACCTCCTTGGGCAGCAGTTTCTTGCCCCAGACGAGGATGCCGAACCCGACGGCCAGCAGGGCGATGCCCATCGTCGTCCCCAGCAGGGGGGTGTAGTACTCCTCGATCTCGCCGAGGAGGCGGTAGCGCCAGGGCCACCAGATGAAGACGGCGAGGAACGCGATGCCGGCGAGGCCCGCGGTGAGGAAGAGCACCGCGACGGTGCGGACCAGCCGCCGTTCCGCCTTGGAACCGGCGGCAACCTGGGGCTCGTAGTGGACGATCTCGATGTCGTCGCGGCGGGCACCCTCGCGGACCACCTCGAACCGGGACAGCGCCCGATCGGTCACGTCGACCGGTTCACGGCTCTGCTGGGTGCGGTGCTCGGTCATGACTTGCCCGCGATCCAGAGGCTGGCGAAGACCAGCGCGACGATGCCGACCAGGAAGATCGCCAGCCCCTCGGTGGAGGGACCGTAGCGGCCGAGGTTGAATCCGCCGGGATCGTGGTCGGTCTGGATGACCTGCTGGATGTAGGCGATGACGTCCGCCTTCTGCTCCGGAATCAGGGTGCTGTCGCCGAAGATCGGCATGTTCTGCGGGCCGCTGAGCATGGCGGCGTAGATGATCCGGTCACTCGCCGGGTACAGGCTGGGGGCGTACTTGCCGGAGGACAGGGCCCCACCCCCTCCGCCGAAGGCGTGGCACTGCGAGCAGTTGATCCGGAACAACTCGCCGCCACGAGCGAGGTCGGCGTCGTCGACCAGCTCGTCGACGTTGTCCGGAACCACCGGCCCCACGCCGAGGGAATCGATGTACGCGGCGAGTTGGCGTACCTGCTCGTCGGTGTACAGCGGGGGTTTGCGCTGCGCCTGGGCCTCCTGACGAGCCAGGGGCATCCGTCCGGTGCCCACCTGGAACTCCACCGACGCGCCACCGACGTTGATCAGACTGGGGCCGCGCCCCTCGACACCCCCGGCGCTGCGACCGTGACAGGTGATACAACCGACCTCGAACAGCGCCTCGCCCTCGGCCGCGGCGGCGCTCATACCCGGCTCCTCCTGCGCCTGCGCGGCAGGCGCGAACAGGGTGTAGGCACCCCCGGCCAGGACCAGCGCGAGGAGCATCCGGACGACACCGGCGGCGCGCCGCCGGTACCTGCGCAGGCGGGGCGGCGCCTCCGGACGGGTGCTTCGACGGCGTGGAGTGTGCATGACGTCCCCTGTTCGCAGGTGAGCGGCTCGTACCCAAGATGCGGCATGTGCGCCCGTTGTGCGGCTGGTTTGGCGCCCCTACCCGTCCGGGAAACCGCTAACGCGTACGGCCGTCTTCTTCTCCGGGCCGCCGGTGCGGCCTACGGTCAGGCTGGCTACGCGTGCCAGACGGGCGTCGCGGGTACGGCACCACGATGGTGCTCAGAAACCCCGCCGACCTGCTGAGGTTGGCTGTCGTCGCGATGGTCGTCTATCCGGCGCTGGTGTTGATCCTGCGGCTGTCCGGTAAGCGGACCCTGTCCAAGCTCAACGCGTTCGATCTCGTGGTCACTGTCGCGTTGGGTTCGACCCTGGCCACGATCCTGCTGTCCCGCGATGTCTCCCTGGTCGAGGGGATTCTGGCGTTGGTGCTGCTGGTGGCGTTGCAGTACGGTGTCGCGCTGATCGGCGTGCGCTGGCCGCCGTCGCAGCGGCTGATCAAGGCGCGACCGACCATCCTGCTACGTGACGGGCAGATGCGGCACGCGACCATGCGGCGGCTGCGGGTGACCGAGAGCGAGATCCGGCAGGCTGCCCGGAGCCAGGGGGTGGGCGATGTCGGCAGCCTCGCGGCGGTCGTATTGGAGACCGACGGCACGCTGAGCATCATCACCCGATCTCGGCTGGGCGACGGCAGCAGCCTCGCCGATGTGCAGCACGACCGGTAGCGGGTCATCTCCGCTGCCTGCCCGACTCCGGGCAGCAGCCCACACGAGTGTGAAGCTGGCACGACAGGGTAGCGGCCGGGGATGAACACGCTGCACCTCAGCTACGCCCTGGTCGGCGTCGTGGGGGTGTTGCTGGCCTTCTGGTCCAGCGCCATCCGGCGGGTGCCGGTCAGTGAGCCGCTGCTCGCGCTGCTGGTGGGCGTACTGGCCGGTCCGGTCCTCGGGATGATCGACCTGTCCCACCATCAGGCGTCCGTCCTGACCTTGGAGGCGAGCCGGGTGCTGCTGGCTATCTCGCTGATGGCGGTGGCGCTGCGGTTCCCGCTGACGGCGTACCGGTCGGTGATCCGTCCGGTGAGCGTGCTCCTCGCCGTCGCGATGGCCGGTATGGCGGTGGTCAGCGCCGGCCTGGCATGGGTCGTTCTGGGCCTGCCGGTGGCCCTGGCGGTGTTGCTGGGCGCCTGCCTGACGCCCACGGACCCGGTACTGGCCTCCAGCGTCGTGTCGGGAGGGCCGGCCGAGCGCCAATTGCCGGGTCGCCTGCGCCAGGTGATCAGCGGCGAGTCCGGCGCCAACGACGGGCTGGCGTTCGTCTTCGTCGTGCTGGCGCTGTCCGCCGTGACGTCCGGGTCCTTCGGCGGCCACGTGCGGGAGGCGGTGTGGGGAGTGCTGGGGGCCGTCGTGGTCGGCGTGGCGGTCGGCTTCGCCGCCGGCCGGGCCGTCATGGCGGCCGAGGCCCGGGAGGACGTGGACGAGGGCTCCCTGCTGATCTTCACGGTCGTCCTCGCCGTCGCGGCCCTGGGAGTCGCCCGGGTGGCGCACACGGACGCGATCCTCGCGGTGTTCGTCGCCGGCCTGGCCTACAACGCGATCATCGGGGAGGAGTCGCGGGCGTCGGAGCAGAGGCTCGACGACGCGCTGACCCGTTACCTGGTGTTGCCGCTGTTCTTCCTGCTCGGCGTCGAGGTGCCGTGGCAGGACTGGCTCGACCTTGGCTGGCCACTCGCGGCGTTCGGGGCCGCGGTGCTGGTGTTGCGCCGCCTGCCGGTGGTCCTGGCGCTCAAGCCTGCCCTGCGGATGTCCTGGCGGAGTGCGGTGTTCCTGGGCTGGTTCGGGCCGATCGGCGTGTCGGCGCTCTTCTATCTCACCCACAGTCAGGAGGAGGGCGCCCGCGACCCCCGGCTGTGGGCCGCCGGGAGCCTGGTGGTGGTGGCGAGCACGGTGGCGCACGGCATCACCGCCACGCCAGGTCGGCGCTGGTACGCCCGACGGTCGTCGTAGTCCGCCGGGGAAGGGCGGCGACCGTCACCGGTTGTCCGCCTGAACGGTGAGGGTTTGCGAGGCCTGGGGTGGGTGGATGGTGATGTCCTGCGTTATCGACGCCACCCGGATGCCGCTCTCCGCGAAGCGGTCCAGCACCCGCCGGGTGACCTGGTCCTTCACCTGCCGCGCGGCGCGCACCGGCACGACGAACCGTGCGGACAGCTCGACCCAGTTCGAGGTGGCGCGGACGAACACGCGAGGATCGACCTCCGCCTCGGCGACCGGGTAGCGGTGACGCATCTGCTCGATGGCGCGCCGCGCCTCGACCGTCGAGGAGATGTTCTGCGCCTCCTCGCACAGGATGCGCTCCGCCAGGTGCCAGTCGGCCTCGTAGGGAACGGGCAGGGCCAGTTCCTCCCACAGATGGTCCAGCACCGTGCTGCTGTTGTAGACCGGTGTGGTGAACACCAGGCGGTTCGACAGGGACACGACCCGTCCGGTGTACTGGCGGCCGCGGATCCAGGATTCGGGGTCGGAGGAGGAGCCGCTCTCCAGGATGCGGGTCCGCAGCGGAGTGATGTCCAGGACGTCGCCGCGTACGCCACACATCTGGATGCGGTCGCCGACGCGGTACTGCCGGCCGGTGAGGATGCTGATCCACCCGGCGAACGCGCCGATGACCTCCTGCATGGCCAGCGCGAGGCCGGCGGCGAGCAGACCGAAGACCACGCCGACCCGGCCGGCGAACGGTCGCCACAGCAGGGCCAGCGCGAACAGCAACGCCACGACGGTCAGGTAGTGCACCGCCTTGCGCAGGTAGTACCGGTTGGTGGTGTCCTCCACCCGGCGGGTGGCCAGGCGTCCGGCCAGCACGGCGATCACGAGGGCCAGCACGATCAGCACGAGGCTGGTCACGAGGCGACCGCCCACGCTGCTCGTGTCCCAGACCGCCTCCAGGAACCGCTCCATGCTTAGTGCCCATCGTCTCCGGTGGCGACCGGCGATGCGGGGGCCGTCACGTCGTTTCCACCATAGGCAGCCGCCAGCGGCAGAGTCCCGGAAACGTCTTCAAGCGGGAGCTAACGGGAGGAGCGATAACCGGTGCCGGTGGTGATCAGGATGACGGTGAGGCTGGCGCAGCCCGCCTGGGCGATGACGCCGGCAAGGCCGATGCCGCGGACGTCGATTCCGCTCAGTGCGGCGAGGACGGTGGCGAGCAGCGCTGCGGTGACGCCCAGGATCGCGGCAAGCCAGCGCGGAATGGCCTCACGCGCCGGCGCTGCCAGGTGACCGAGCGCGCCGGCGACCAGACCGACGGCGATGGCGCCCAGAACCGCACTGACTGTCATCCTGCTCCTTCGATCGGGCTGGAGTTGGCCTACGGTAAGCGGCTGGGGTGGTCCCCTACCAGGCCGTCAACGCCTGCGCGACGAGTGCCGGCCCGCCCTTGAAGGCCTGGTACGGTCCCGACGGCCCGAGGGCGTAGCGGTCGGCGAGGTCACCATGGGCGAACCGGATCACGGTGCCCTGCACGGTCACCAGGTGCGGTGGGGCTGGCGCGGACGCGCCTGCCGACAGTACGAGCAGGGTCCCGTCAGTGAGGTCCACGTCGCGTATGACGAAGGCCGTGTCGGTGATGATTCGATCGACGGTGGCGGTCACGGTGAGCCGGTCGCCCACCTGCGCCCGAGCGACCGTTCCCGGTCGGGTGGTCGGCGCCGGCTCGGGGCTCGGTGCAGGCGCCGCAGGTGGGTCTGTGCAGCCGGCGGTGGACAGGGCCACCGCCGTCAGCGCTGCCAGCGCCGGGCATACCCGGTCGGACCGCCCGTTCATCCGCCGCGCCTCCCTTCCGTTGTGTCGCCGACTGAAGGACTTGCCACGCATATGGCGTTATGACCGCGAAGCCGTGACGGTTGCGTGACGATCCCGCCGGCGGCGCGGGTCGACGGCCGGAAGAGGCGCTGCGCCCACCGACGCGACCTGGCCGGTGCTCATTGCCGCAGGTAGCCTGACAGTCTCACGGATCTCCCCACGCATGCCGGTACCCCCCGAGCCGCGGTACGGCGCCTCCCGCCGCCCTCCTTTCCCGTGACAGATCGGACCCGCCGTGACCCCACATCCCGGTGCCCATCGGTTGCCCTACCGAGTCGTGCTACCGGTCCTACGGCGCACCACGACGGGCGCCAGGAGGGTCGTCCGGTCCCGGTGGTCCAAGCGGATCGTGACCGCGGCCGCCCTGGTGACCGTCACCGTCATCGGTGTCACGGTCGGTGTCCTGCTGGGTGCCCGGGGCGAAAGCGATGTCGGACCTTTCCGGGTGGCGTTCCACCTGACCCTCGGCACCGAGGGAGGCACCGAGGTCGCGGTGCCGCCCCTGGGCTCACTCTTCGTCGACAGTCACGACGGCCCGGCCCAGCTGACCGTCCGCCTCGACTCACTCGACCAACGGCGCACCGAAGCGCTGATCAACGATCCCGCCGCCCTGGCGCAGGCCGGAGACACCGCGCCGCAGGACCTGCGCGACGCGTTGGTGCGCCTCGGGCTGCGTACGCTCGGGGTCTCGGTCCTGGCCTCGATGCTGCTCGCGGCCGTGACCCTCCGGTCCGTCCGCCGGGTCGCCTGGTCCGGCGGTCTTGCCCTGCTGATCACCGGCAGCACCCTCGGCGTGGCCGCCGTGACACTGCGACCGCAGGCGTTGGCGGAGCCGCGCTACGAGGGACTGCTCGCCAACGCCCCCGCGTTGATCGGTGACGCCCAGCGCATCGCCGACGACTACGGCCGGTACGCCGAGCAACTGCAACGGCTGGCGGGCAACGTCGGCAAGCTGTACGCCACCGTGTCCAGCCTGCCGATCTACCAGGCGTCCCCGGACACCACCCGACTGCTGCACGTCTCGGATCTGCACCTGAACCCGGCCGCCTGGCCGGTGATCCAGACCGTCATCGAGCAGTACGACATCGACGCGGTGATCGACACCGGCGACATCACCGACTGGGGCAGCGAACCCGAGACGAACTACGTCGCCATGATCGGCCGACTCGACGTGCCGTACGTCTACATCCGCGGCAACCACGACTCGCCCCGCACCGCGGCCGCGGTGGCCGGCCAGCCGAACGCCGTCGTGCTCGACAACTCGGTCACGGTCGTGGCCGGGGTGACCATCGCCGGCATCGCGGATCCTCGCTTCACCCCGGACAAGAGGGACGCGGCCTCCGGTCCCTGGGAGGAGTCGCCGACGACGGTCGAAGGCACCGGGGACCTCTTGGCCACCACGATCCGCGGCCTGAATACGCCCGTGGACATCGCGCTGGTGCACGACCCGGCGTCCGCGCCGGCGCTCAACGGTGTCGCGCCGCTCGTGCTCGCCGGTCACACCCACCGCCGAGAGGTGACGTTACTGCCACCCACCGAGGGGATGACCACGCGGCTGGCGGTGCAGGGCTCGACGGGCGGGGCAGGGCTGCGCGGACTCGAAGGCGACGAGCCGACCCCGCTGGCCATGTCCGTGCTGTACCTCGGCCCGGACCAGCAGCTCCAGGCGTACGACGACATCCGGGTCGGCGGCACCGGCACGGCGCAGGTCAGTCTCGACCGCACGGTGCTCGACAAGCCTGAGCCCATCGGTGCTGCCGTACCGCCCACGACGCCGAGTGCGACTGACCCTCCAGCCGACCGGTAGCGCTGGGACAGCTGTCACCTCGCCGAGTCAGCCCCCGTGACGGCCGTTGCGTGTTCGGCCGAGGTGGGTGGCCAGTCGGACGCGGCGGTTGGCAGCGTCGATGGAGCAGCCGGTGGTGCGCAGCATGTCGCTGGCGGCGACGCGTATCTGGGTGGCCACGGCCGCGCCGAAGGTGTCCAGGCCTGCGGCTTGCGCGCATCCGGCCTGGGCGGCGGCGTGCAGAGCGATGCGGCGGGTCTGGTCGTGGGGCCGGGCCTGCCGGACGTCGCGGTGCAACTGGTCCACGGCGTCGGCCAACGCGGCGACGGCTGTGGCGAGGTCGTCGGGCAGGCGTTCGCGGTACTGCAGGGCGGTGGCGGCGCGTCGGGCGAGGTCCTGGCTGTCGTCGATGACATGCACGAGGTGGCGCACGCCCCAGTCGTAGCGTTCGAACTCCTGCCGTCGGCTCCACCGGGCGGGCGCGATGGTGACCACCTCCTCGGCGCCCTTGGCGGCGTCCTGCATGCGTTCCACGTCCGGGCTCAGGCCGCGCAGGGCTTCCATGGCCGTGACGGCCTTCTGCTGGTCCGTCGCGCGCAGTGCCTGCTCCAGGCTGCGCAGCTGGTCGGCGAGGGCGCGGAACACCGGCCCGGCGGCGCGCCGATGATCCGGATCGCGTCATGGACGGAGCCTAGGACAGGCGGGGGATCGATGCGACGTTCACGAATGGCTGGCCGACGGCTAGCGGCGAGCCGGCGAGCGTCGAGGAGATCTGCGGCCACGACGGCGCCGTCGCCGGCGTCCGGATCCGCAACGTCGACACCGGCGCCAAGGGAGTCCTCGACGTCACCGGAGTGCGCCTCCGGACCGGAGCGTCGCGGTGAGCACGTCGAACCGTCGCCGCTGGGCACCGCTCCGGCCGGCGAAGTGGCCGAATTTCAGCTCGCCGGCCTGCTGGATCCCGGCATCGCGACGCAGGATCTCCACCACCATGGCGGCGTCGCTGTCATCGGTTGCGACCGAGCCAATGGTCATGTACTGCTCGGCCGGCTGGAACAGCGCCTCGCCACTCCAGCCGGACTCATCCGCAGATCTCGCTGGCCGTCGCTGATGCTGCTTTTCTGTAGCCCTGGCTGGACGATGGTTATCTCGAAGTCGGGGTCGAGGTCGCGCAGGCGCCGTGCGATGGCTGCCAACTGTTCGAGGCTGCCGCGTTCGAAGCGGGTGCGGTGGCGTTGGCGGGCCAGGCTTTCGCGGTGGATCATGTGTTGGATGAGGCGAGTTCGGTCGCCCTTCCAGTGCACGCTGCGTTGGGCTTGGCCGCAGACTTCGTAGAGGTCGCCCACGCGGACGCCTGGTCGGCCGTCGTGGGCGTACTTGCAGTGGAACAGGCGGACGACGAGCCGTTCGTCAGCGACGCGGAGGGCGATGATGTCGGCTGCCTCGTTGGTGTCGTCGTCATCGAAGATGATGTCGTAGGGCTGGGCCATGAGGTGCTCGATGACGCGTCGTTGGATGGAGTCGGGTCGGCGTTCGGCTCGCTGGGATTCCTTGGTCAGATCGATACCGGTCCAGTCCCAGGCGTCGATCCGGCTGTCGTCGAATGGGCGCTCCACGGTGGGGGCCGAGATGAGTAGGTCTCGGACGAGTTGCGCACCGTCGTGGAACCGGATCATCGGCGGCTCTTCGTCGAGCCAGGCTGCGAGCGGGATGAAGGTTCGGCCGTGGCGGACGGCGACGGCAGGACCCGACAGCTGGGTGAATGCGGCGCCGCGCTCGCTGAGGACGACTTCGAAGCGGGACTCCTGCTCGTTCGTGTACACGCGAAAGCGCAGGGGGCCGTCGGCAGAGCGGTCGACGATGTCGATGCCGACGTCCAGCAAGGTCGTGGTGTGTTCGCCGAACCGGAAGATGAGGGTGTCCTCGTTGCGGATCCAGACGTTGGCGCTCCACTCGATGGCCAGCGGAACCAGCCCTTCCGGCCTGGTCGTGATCGGCTCGACCCGCATGGTCGTGCGGAGGAACGCCGCCGGGTCGATGGACGCGTCGACCAACTTGCGGCCGACGTGTCGGCACCAGGCGACCCACTCGGAGATGTCCTCGGCGATCCGGTAGCACCACATGCGGCCTTTGTAGGAGCATCCGGCGCTCGCGCGGTCGCCGTCGGCGAACCCGAACCCGAACAGGTTGGAGGTCATCTTGTTGTGGAAGTTCTGCTCGGTCAGCCCTTCGTGGACGTTGCCGCCGGCGTACATGGTGTAGCGCACGGAGCGGCCCAGAGCGTGTCGCAGCCCGAGGTTGGCGATGATCAGCCGGTTAATTCCGTGCAGGATCCGGAACACCTGCGTGCCTTGGACGAGTTCGACGTCCTCTCCTCCCACCGCTTCGGCCAAGTCGCGGTGGTACCGGCGGGTGTCGGAACTGTGCACGAACAGCAGGCCGTTCTGGCGGTCGAAGAACATGATGACGAGGTCGTGGACGACGTCCTGCAGCGTGCCGATCTCGCCCCATCTGACCGGCTCACGCTCACGCAGGACGGCGAGGGCCACATTCTCGGCCGCGTTGATCGACGAGAAGTGCAACCGGTCTGCGCCTATCGCATCGACGAGCCGCCGCGGGTGCCAGGTACCAGCGGGGACGCGGTACGCCACCGCGCTTACCCGCGGTTGGATGTTCTGCATGGCGATGTTGCCGAGCGCGTCGTCGAAGCCGTCGAGGAACTCGGCCCGGCGCAGGTGCCGGCCGACGGCACCGTCAGTGAGGTCCCGAAGAAGCACGTTCCAGTCGGCGTCCTGGGAGTACAACTCCTCCAACGCCTGACTGATCTTCGGGTCGGCGGTGTTCGCAACGACGGTTGCCGGACCGATGCCCTCGGCGGTGCGGGTAAACCGCCCGATGAACTGCAGCGTCACGCCGAGCCCCCGGTGGGCATCGTGCAGCGCGGCGACCTTCAGCGCCGGTAGGTCGTAGCCCTCACCGAGCATGTCCACGCAGACGACGATCCGGGCTGACCGTGACGCGACAGCATCCAGCGCCGCCTTCCGGTCACGGGCTCCCATCCGGCTGTGCACGACCACCACAGGTTGGTCAGTGACTCGCCGATACACCTCGACGAGCATCTCCGCCCGAGCGATGGTCGCAGCCCGGGCCATCACCACATGGTCGAAACCATCGGCGAGGTCACGCCGAAGCTGGTCGACAGCCGCTTCCGCGATCTTCGCATCGGCCTCGCCGGGGTCGTAGTCGAAGACGTGCCGGAGCCGGATCGTTTGGAAGTAGCCATCCTGCTGGGCCTTGCGCAGCGGATACCGGTATACGACCCGGCCCGGCACCAGCTTGTTGTCCCCCCGAAACGGTGTCGCGGTGAACTGCGCCACGCGTCGGGCGGGAAACGCCTCGCGGAAGTCGGACCAGGTCCGGGCCGGAACGTGATGAGCCTCGTCGATGAACAGGTGGCTGACCTCGGTTGCCAGCTTCTCGCGTACCTCATCCGGGCTCTTCACGATCGCGGCCATAGTGGTCAGCAGCACGTGGCAGCCGGCCAGCAGAGTATCGGCCTCAGCAAGGTCAACGATGCGACCCTGCAGCAGGGCTACCGTCGGCAGGGCAATGTCCGCTGGGACCACGCCGACCTCGGGCAGCACCCCGAGCGTGACGAACTTGCGGAAGATCTGTCCGCGCAACGATCGTGTTGGCACGACGACCAGCAGCGGCGCGGCTCTTGCCGCGATCAGTGACGCGATCATCGTGTCGGTCTTACCGGTGCCAGTCGGCAGGACCACCGTAGCCGTCTCGTCCGAGACGCTCCAGTGCGCCAGCAGTCCGTGCAGCGCCCCTAGCTGCGCACCGCGCAGTCCACGCCGCTCACCAGTAGCGTCGCGGAATCGGAACTGATCGCGCCAAGACTCAAGAACCTTGTCCCTGACCGCCGTCAGATCCGCAGCGGTTGGCTGCGGCGATGCCCCAGTGGCCCAGCGCAGGTCATCGCGCGACAAGGACGCGCCATCCGTGACCTCGCGCAGAGGCACCCGGCTGACGAGCACGCGCTCACTGGCCGCCGGCGCGTGTTCGGCACGGTTGACGATGACGAGACCGGAATCGAGACGGAGCAGCCGGTCCCCGCGACCGACCGAGACCGACTCCGCCTCGCCAGCCAGCGAGAAGCCGGGGCGATGGAGGCGCCGGACAAGGTGCTTACCCACCGTCGTGATCAGCGCCCACTCGTCGGGAACGTCGACATGCACTTGAACGCTTCCGGCGATCTTTATTTCAGCGGTATGCCGCTTGGGTTCGGCCGGCGTCGCCGGCCCCATGGCTCGGTTCGCCATGCTCAGTCCTTCCAGGTCCGCACACGGCACCCCAGAAAGGACTCACTCTCCCCGGTCCGCTCGCACAAACCGGGGCACAGTGGTATCGTCGCCGACCTACCGCCAAGTAGAACGCCGACCCGGATGAGGTGCCCGACCCGGCACCTTGCCGGGTCGTCGTGTTTCAGCAGTAGAGCACGCTGCGTAGTCGCATCTCAAGCAGGTCATCACCCAAGATGTTGGTTCGCACGGCACCCGCTGGCCTGCCATCTTGTGGAAGGACTTGTGTGTAGAGCGGTGGATAACTCAGCGTGGCCGTTACGCATGGTATGCGACTGTGTCTCTGGCCAGGGACTTTGCTGGACAGATGTTCGATCCTTGGATGTGGATAGGTGGTCGCATCCTGTGGATAACTTGCCACAGTGGATTTTGAGCGTTGGCTAAACGTGATCTGCGCCATAGCGGCTGTCGGCGTGTCGGGGCCGGTGGATGATCGGGTGGACACGACCGCCGCGATCGACAGCACCGGCGCCTGCCTGGCTGAGCCTGCTGCCCTCAAGGCGGCGTGAAACCAAGTCTGGCCAGGAGCCGCCGGCAGCAGCATCCCGAACTACCTGCCGCTGCTCGCCGAACGGTTCGCCCGCCAGTACTGGCCGACCCCTTCGGCTGCCGGGCACGATGGGCGGGTGAAGGTGGAGCTGCTGGTGGTTGAGGACTGCCCGAACGAAGGACCGGCCGCCGCCGTGGTGCGCCGAGCGCTCGACGAGGTGGGCCTGTCGACGGTGCGGATCACCGTCCGGTTGGTAACCAGCCAGGCTGAGGCAGAGCAACTCGGTTTCCTCGGCTCGCCCAGCGTCCTCGTCGACGGTCGGGATCCATTCGCCGAAGCAAACCGCCGTCCGGCGATGGCGTGCCGGCTCTACCGCGACGACACCGGCGTTTCGGGTATGCCACCGATCCGGCGCCTGCGCCAGGCGCTCAGACAGGCCGCCGATACCGCCGCGCAGTGAGCTCCCGGGGCTGACCGGCGGGCTGCAGCTACTCGAGGGCGGTCGTGAGAGCAGTTACGCGCGGAGCCAGCCTTGCAGGTAGGTCACCAGACCGGTCAGGTCGTGCCGCCGGCCCGGCAGCCGATGTGACTATCGGGGCGGACGAGATACGGGCCGCTGGCGCCGGGGGTGAGGCCGAGCCGCGCCACACGTGCGGCGTGAGTGGCGATCCATGGCTGCCCGGTGGCTGCTCGGACGTCGGGGAACTGGCACGGACGTACCAGGACCCAGCCGGATTTCACGGCTATCCCGAGACCTCCTCGCCGATCGATGATTACGGATGTTGGCCACACGCAGCACCTGGACCAGCCAGAACCTAGCCGGACGTGAGCGGACTGTGGAGGTTGTGGCCGAACCGGGTTTGGCATAGAGTGTTATTCGGATGAGTGCGCCCTACGGATCTGTGAGTGTCACTGCGGTGGTTCTGGGTGGACTGCCGCCAGGATCGGTGCCGGCGTACCGGGTGACTCGCTACGGATCTGGCCGCGTGTGCGTGCCCTTCTTCTGACCTGTCCTCGGTCGCCGGCACCGGCCCTGGCCCACCTTGTTGGCCTGATCAGAAGCCTGTCCGCCGATGGCGTGACCCCTCACAGATGTGCCGCTCGGTGACTCCACCCAGGCCGGTGCCGACCTTCGGCCCGAACCCTGGAAGGAGCACGAGCCGTATGCCCATGTTGGCAGAGGTGGTAGACGCCGTCATCGGAGTCGACACTCACCGGGACAACCATGAGGTAGAGATCGCGGACGCCCGCGGAACGCCGATCGCGACGATGCGTATCAGTAACGACAGCGCCGGGTTCACCCAACTGCTGGCCGCGGTCGCCGGGCTGGCGCCGGGACTGCGTGTGGCCGTGTCGCTCGAAGGCAGCCGCAGCTATGGGGTAGGGCTGGCCCGCGCGCTGTCGGCCGCTGGCCTGCTGGTGATCGAGTGTGAGCAGCCTGCCCGTAGACAGCGCCGCGGCAGGGGTAAGTCTGACCCGATCGACGCCCACCTGGCGGTGCTGGCCGCGCTGCGGTTGGACGCCGACCGGCTGCCGGGTCTACGCGCCGACGGTGACCGGGAGGCCTTGCGCATCTTGCTCGGCGCACGTCCGGAGATCGTGGCGGTTAGTACCGGGCAGACCAACCGGCTGCGCGCTTTGCTGTTGGCCGGCGACGACACCGACCGTCGGACAGCACGTGGCGCGTTGACCGCTACAGTCCTGGCGGACCTCGCCGGACGTGGGCTGCCCGCTGCGGCCGGCCGCGACCAGGCTGTGCGTCATGCGGAGATCCAGCGTCTTGCGCTCGCGCTGCAGCAGGCCCGGCGCCAGCTTGACGCCAACCGCAAACAGCTGCTCGCCATCGTCGATGACATCGCCCCCGGTCTTACGGCCCGCTATGGCGTCGGACCGGTCAGTGCCGCGCAAGCCGTCGTCAGCTTCTCCCATCCCGGCAGATGCCGGAACGAAGCTGCATTCGCGGCCCTGGCCGGCACCAACCCCATCCCCGCCAGCAGCGGCAGGATCGTGCGACACCGGCTCAACCGCGGCGGTGACCGAGCCCTGAACCGCGCTATCCATGCCATCGCGCTCACCCGAATACGCAGCTGTCCCCGAACCCGCGCCTACATCGAGCGACGCACCGCGCAGGGCAAGACGCCACGAGAAATCCGCCGATGCCTCAAGCGGTACATCGCCCGCGAGCTCTACCGGCAGCTCAACCGGTCCATGACACCGCCAACCCGACCTTGACAAACATAGAAGCGTCAGAAGGTTAGGGGTTCGAGTCCCTTCGGGCGCGCAAGATCATGAGAGGCCTGACCTGCGGTAATGTGGGTCGGGCCTTTCTGGTTTTCCGTCCCTTGTGGATGGTTGGGTGCTCGGTGGGTGCTCGTACGACGAGCGTCCTTCACGTCCCGGCCTGTCCGACTGGTTGCGAACAGGTCCATCTGGGGCATGGCGGTCGGGTTCCGGTTCGCATGGGCGCGTCAGCTGATCGCCCGGCGAGTTCGGCCGCACGGAGGATGTCCGTAGGGTGCATCATGCGGGCGAGCGACATCGCCTCGTGGACACCGTCGCCATTACCGTGGTCAAGCATTTTGAGGAACCAGCGCAGGGCCTCCACTCGGCTCACCGCCCCGCCAATCCCGTCCCGATACCGCACGGCAAGCAGAGGCATCGCCTCGGCGGACCCCTGAGTCGCCGCGAGCTCGTAGAGGCCGCGTGCCTCAGCTTCAAAGCCCCGGTCGGCGGCCCGCGTAGCAAGCATCAGGGACGCCTCCGCCACCCCGCCCGCTGAGGCCTGGCGCAACAGCTCGACCACCCGGTCCCCGTCACCGGCTGCTCGTCGAAGCATCGAAGCCAGGTTGAACGCGGCGAACGCGTCACCCGCAGCCGCCGCCCGTTCGAACAGCGCGCTTGCGCGTATCAGGTCCGGCTCGACGCCGACGCCCGAAGCCAGCATGTGTTCCAACCCGCGAAGCCCAGCTGGCCACCCACCTGCGGCGGACGCTTCGAACAAACGGAGGGCGCTGCCAGTGTCCCCGAGAACGTCCAAGCAGATGCCGCCAAGCAGCGCCTGCGCGTCATGCCTACCTGCGTTGGCCGCCTCACTCAACTCTGGGAGCGACGCACGCAGGTCGTCCTAGGACTCAGGCCGGGAGCTCAGGTCCGCGAACAACTTCTCACTGCGCGCCACGACATCCGCGTGTCGACTATCCATTTGCGCTCTCCGTTCCTCGCTGCAAGCGCACCAACCGGCGGAGCATAGGCCCGACGTAACCTGGAGGCCGATCCAGGGGGCCAAGGCTCGTCATCCTGGCAGCACACACCCGCAAGCCCTTAGCTGCCGGGACGTTGCGGTCCGGTGGGTCGTCCCCGTCACAAAGCGAATGGGGTACACCGTCAGTTTGGAAGGTGCCTTGAACTTTGTCCCCGGCACCGCTCCGACAACGGGCGACCTGGTCTCCCTACCACGCCGTGCGGGCGGGCGACGGTCGGTGCATGCCGTTGCTGACCCCTCTTGACCAACAGAACGGGCACGTGCCGGGCACGCGGCCCACTTCCGTCGTTGCAATTCAACCGCATCCCGGCCTTCGCCGGCCTGGCCGATGCCGGCGTGAGTGCCGCCAGCAGGCCAGGGTCGGCCGTATCAGAGGGCCGCCTGCTGCAGCCCAGCAGGAGGGATCATGGATTACTGGCAGACGCTCGTCCTCTAGCGCCAGCCGCACGCTGTGTTCAGCCGACTTGGTGGCTGTGCGCTTCCCTCCATCAGTGCTCGGTGCGGCGTCATAGCAGGTGAGGGAGGCGCAGTGGCCCAGCAGCAAGATGAGGCGCGGCGGCAGTTTGATGACTTCGTCCGAACCGAGACCGACGCCTTGATCAAATCCGCGTACCTGCTCACCGGTGACCGACATCATGCCGAAGACCTTGTGCAATCCGCGCTCGCCCGGTCCGTCGTCCGCTGGCACAAGATTAGCGACCCGGCCGCGTATGTGCGTCGTGCCTTGTACACACAGTTCGTGAGCTGGTGGCGCCGTCGGCGGATCAGGGTTGTCGAGACACTTACCGCCGAGGTGCCCGAGCTGCAAGCGCCGGCAGGCCCGGAGTTGGAACTTTCGATCATGATGCGTCAGGCGTTGGACCGACTGACCCCACGCCAACGCGCGGTGCTCGTGCTGCGTTACTACGAAGACCACAGCGAAGCCGAGACCGCGGCCCGCCTCGGCTGCCGTGTGGGCAC
Source organism: Micromonospora sp. NPDC047707 (assembly GCF_040704235.1). Classification (NCBI taxonomy): domain Bacteria; kingdom Bacillati; phylum Actinomycetota; class Actinomycetes; order Micromonosporales; family Micromonosporaceae; genus Micromonospora; species Micromonospora sp. NPDC047707. The sequence goes on along the minus strand of NZ_JBEYSU010000046.1, from coordinate 3,050 downwards.
GGTCAAGGATCGTTAGAAGCTAGGGTCGATGTTGCCGACACGAACGTCGATCTAAGGGGACGGTCTGATGGTACGGCGTAGGGCCCGGTCGGGGAATCGGGGCCGGTTCGACAGCAAGGACGCGTTGTTGGCCGGTGGCGCGGATGTGCGGGCGTTGCGGTATCAGCGCGCCAGCCAGGACAAGAAGGAGCAGGGCAAGAGCGTCCACGACCAGGGCGTGCTGAACCTGGCGGAGATCACGAAGCGGTCGTGGACGGACGCGGGGTCGTTCACCGACAACCACCGCTCGGCGAGCCGGCACGCGACGAAGGACCGGGAGAACTTCGAGCTGTTGATCGAGCAGATCCGGGCGGGCAAGGGTGACGTGCTGGTGATCTGGGAGATTTCCCGCAAGGAACGCGACCTCGCGGTGTACGTGAAGATCCGCGACATGTGCCACGAGGTCGGCCTGTACTTCTGGCTGGTCGGCGGGGTCCTGTATGACCTGCGGGACAAGAACGACCGGATGATGCTCGGTTTCCAGGCGGTGCAGGCGGAGTGGATGGCCGACTCGATCCGCGACAACGTGCTGCGCGGCATCGTCGGCGCCGCCGAGGCCGGTCGCCCGCACGGGAAGATCACCTACGGGTACCGGCGGATCTACGACCAACGCACCAAGGCCCTGCTGCGCCAAGAGCCCGACGCTGAGATCCGCACGGCTGTGGCGGCGGATGGGACGGTGACGGAGTACTCGCACGCGCAGGTGGTGCGGGACAACTTCCGCAAGATCTCCGAAGGCATGCCCCTCACCGTTCGCGAGGCCGAGCTGAACCGGCTTGGGATCCCCGCCTCGCAGGGCGGGATCTGGCGGCGCGGGATCCTGCGCAAGCAGTTGATGAACCCGGCCTACATCGGCAAGCGGGTACTGCGCGGAGAGATCGTCGGCGACGGGATCTGGCCCCCGTTGGTCAGCGAGGAGACGTACTGGTCGGTGGTGCGGATGCTGGGCGACCCGTCCCGCACGACGACCCGCCCCGCGCGGGCGGTGCATCTGCTGTCGTACATCGTGCGCTGCGGCGTGTGCGACGGGCCGTTGTCGTCGCAGCGGCAGAACCGGCACGGCTGGACCGGCCAGGTGTACTCCTGCCTGCACAAGCGGTGTACGGCGGTGAAGGCTCCGATTCTGGACGAGTACGTGCAGCGCACGGTAGTGGCGTGGCTGTCGCGCCCCGACGTCTACGACATCCTCACCGCCGCCAGCGCCACCGACGAGGAGGTCGCGCACGCCCGCGCGGAGGCGCAACGGCTGCGGGGGGAGTTGGAGGACTGGCGCAAGCTGGGCGAGGAAGGCGAGGTCACCGCGATCGCCTACGCCCGCGCCGAGAAAGGCCTCCTGGCACAGATCGCCGAGCACGAACAACGCGCCGCCGACGCCGGCATCCCCGCCGTGCTGCGCGGACGCATCGGCGACCAGGCCGTGACGGCGTGGCAGGAACTCGGCGACGACATCCCCGTCAAGCGGGAGATCATCCGCACCGTCGCCGACATCAAACTCCTCCGCGCCGGATTCAAGGGCGAACGGCGCACCTTCGGCCGCCACCGCCTCTACTGGACCTGGAAGTTCGGCCCGCAAGATCAGCAGGCGGCCTAGACCCGGCGAGCCCTTGCAAGTCAGTAACGGCTGCCATCAAAGCGCCGCGTCCAAGCCCTCGCCCACCCAATCCAGCCGCAGCCACGCCCGGATGCGTCCTGGGCATCACGGGCGTCCTGCGGCTACTCGGCCCCGATGACGCTGCGTCCGCGCCGCCGCTGGGCGATGTGTGACCAGCCACGACGCTCAACGCCAGCGACGGCGAGTCTGGGCGGTGTCAGCAGCATGGGCCGCTGGCGGCGAGCCGCGGCTGGCAGGTGCGGACCGAACGGATGGACGGGATTGGCGATGGCGCGCTTTCCGCGTGCAGGTGAACTGAACGCGGTCCGCCGGTGACACCCGGTCCGCCGATGCGGCCCGATTGGCTGCGCCTGAGAGATGTTTCGTCTGGCCAGGGCGGGACCCTCATGGCCATCGAAGGCGTCGGCGTCGACCGCCGGCGCACTGTTGGCCGCAGAAGGCGACAACCCCGAAAGGCTGCAGAGTAAGTGCCGTTCGCGTACCTGCGCGGCGCGCCGATCCGGCCTCGTCCGGCAAGACCAACGGCACCGCCTCAACCGCGCCGGCAACCGTGACGCCAACCGCGCGGGGTTGTGCCCGTCTGGAATGATCATTTGGTGGAGTCTAGGGATCTCGCGATGCTGACGATTCGGGCATCGGCAGCGATTGCGGCTGGTGGTGTCGCACTCGCCGACCCCCTGGCGGGCTTGGCCGCGGCAGGCTTGATACCAGTGCTGGATCAGGCTGTAGGCCGGTGGCAGGCGGCACAGGCAAGGAATGTAGGCAAAGCGCTGGATGAAGCCGTGGAGGCGTCGGCTCTCACCCCTGAAGACTTCCTCGGCCGGCTCACGCAGACTCCGGCTCGGCTGCTGTTGCTGGGTAGCGCACTTAACGCCGCTGCGCAATCGACGTACGAGGAGCGGGTGCGGGCTCTGGGACGTGCTCTCGCCTCTGGCGCGCTGGCTGCCGACGACGCACGCGTTGATGAGGAGCAACTGTGGGTTGCCATTATGGCTGACATTGACGCACCCCACCTGCGAATCATCGAGTACTTGATGAGGGATCACCCTGACCGGCAGGGTCCGATGGTGACCCAACAGCCCACACTCGCCGAGGTAGCTGGCGCCAGCTACCTTATGACCGGGCGTCTACTTGCCACGCTTGAGCGGCACGACCTCGCCAAGTGGCGGTGGGGCGAGAGCTACCCTCGCGCCTATCCGGAGTCCCGCGGGGGGTGGGCATCGGAGAAGTGGTGGCAACGTGGTGGCCTGACCGCAGCACTAATCGACCGTTTTCACGCCGCTGGAGGCGTGCAAGGTAGCCCTCTGTTCCGCACCGGGTTTGATGGAGACATCGAAACCTGGGAGGAACACCAGCGATGCCCGCACAGAAGAAGTACAACGATGAGCTGCGTGAGCGT
>NZ_JBEYSU010000045.1:0-27166 GCF_040704235.1 Micromonospora sp. NPDC047707 | reverse complement strand
GGATACCTCATCACCTCGGCCTACGCCTCCGCGTCCCAAAGATCACGCCGACACGCCGAGCCACAGTGGACAAACCTGGCCATTCAAGATCTGTATCAGCCATCGGCAGCATTCGTCGCTCAGCAAGCCGCGAGCCTCATGGTCGGTGCGCTGATCGCCCGCACCCACCCCGGAGGCAACCGTGTCCCGATCCGCCAGATCGAGTACGACACGCTGTACGGCCCCCGGCCCGACATGGTCGACGATCGTCGACCGCGCTCAGACTGCTACTGCCAGACCAATCCGGACGTCATCCGACTGGTACGCGCTCAACGCGCCAAGAACATCCTCACGCGGTGAGCATCTCAAACTAACGGCCCTGATGACGGCATGGGGTCGGCCGTGGCGGTGGCTTCCAACGCGGCAGCGACAGCCTCGAATTCGGCAAGGGCTGCGGTGAGATCCTCGACGATCTCTCGGGCGATGACCTCGGGTGCCGGGAGGTTTTCCATGTCCTCCAGGGACTCGTCGCGCAGCCAGGTGATGTCGAGGTTGACCTTGTCTCGGGCGAGCAGCTCGTCGTACGTGAAGGACTTGAACCGCTCGGTCTCGACGCGCTCGGGTCGGGACTTGCCAGGCAGGTAGCAGGCGACGAAGTCGTCGAGGTGTTGGCGGCGTAGCGGGTTCTGTTTGAGAGTGAAGTGCTGGTTGGTGCGCAGGTCGTAGATCCACAGCCGGTCGGTCCAGGGGCTTTCGGCGGCGGGTTTCTTGTCGAAGAACAGCACGTTGGCCTTGACGCCTTGGGCGTAGAAGATCCCGGTGGGCAGGCGCAGCATGGTGTGCAGGTCGAAGTCCCGCAGCAGCCGCCGCCGCAGCGTCTCCCCCGCCCCGCCCTCGAACAGCACGTTGTCTGGCAGGACTACTGCGGCCCGACCGTTGATGTCGAGAATCGTGGCGATGTGCTGAAGGAAGTTGAGCTGCTTGTTGGCGGTGGTGACGACGAAGTCCGGCCGTTCGATCTCCCGCTCCTCGCGGGCCTCGCGGCCGTCCGCGCCAACCATTGTGAGGGAGGACTTGCGGCCGAATGGCGGGTTGGACAGCACCACCGAGTACCGGTGGCTTGGGTCGGCGATCAGCGCGTCCTTGACCTCTATGAGACTGTCGCCGGTCGGGGTGCCGATGCCGTGCAGCAGCAGGTTCATCGCGGCGAGCCGGGCGGTGCCGTCAACCAATTCCACGCCGTGCACGAAGGTGTCGCGCAGGTGGGCGCGCTCGGTCGGCGTCAATGTCTCGGCGTGGCGGGACGCGTACTCGTGCGCCGCTAAGAGGAAGCCACCAGTGCCGGCAGCTGGGTCGACCACACTGTCGCGGACGGTCGGCTGGACGCAGTCGACCATAGCCTGGATCACCGCACGGGGCGTGAAGTACTGACCGGCGCCGGACTTGATGTCCTCCGCGCCCTTGGAGAGCAGTTCCTCGTACGCGTCGCCCTTGACGTCGGTGCCAGCGGCCGACCAGTTCTCCCGGTCGATCAGGTCGACGATCAGCCGCTTGAGCTTCGCCGGGTCCTGGATACGGTTCTGCGCCTTGCGGTAGATCGTGCCGAGCGTGCCCGGCTGGCGGGCCAGGTCTTCGAGGATGTGCCGGTAGGTGAGCTCAAGGTCGTCACCCTCGGCGTCCAGCAGCCGCTGCCACGAGCAGTGCGCGGGTACGATCCGTTCCGGCTTCAGCGGCCGGGTCTCCCGCTCGTGCGCCATCTTGAGGAATAGCAGGTACGTGAGCTGCTCGGTGTACTCAATCGTGCCGACACCGTCGTCGCGCAGCACATTGCAGTACGACCACAGCTTGTCGACCAACCGCCGCGCGTTAGACACCGGCCATCTCCTCAACCCTGTCCATGTCACTCGCCTGCCCGTTAAGCCGGCCTGAAAAGGCTGCCTCAAGCAACGCCCGCCGCAAGCTTGATTCGCGTTTCTTGACACGTTCCAACGTAATTGCCAGTTGGTGACGCGCATCCTCAAGGCCGGCGCGTACATGCAAAATGGAATCGCGGGTTTCCGTGTCCGGAAACGGAATCCTTATTCGCCGAACCAGGCGCAGGTTGAGATTCGGTTGGACACCGCCAGATGCGAGACGCCGCATCTGCCAGTAATTCGCTTCCAGTGCCATTCGCACCCAGGCACGGTTAGAGGGAGTGGGGTCATTCAGTTGAATTGCTGCGCACGCCTGATTAGTCGTCGCGGCCACAGCCAGTTCTCCGACCGTGCCCCGCGTCTTTCCCTCTCCATACATGGCAACAAGTAGAGTTCCCGGCGGGAAGATCTTTACATTCGTCTCATCAAGAGCGCGCGGCGTGATGAGCTGAGCCGGATGTTCGATGAGGCCGTGCGCTAAGTCCGCACTCGTAACCCACGGAATCGTCCCACCCTCATAGAAATCTCGTCGAGCTTTGAGAGGAGTTGCGCCGGTTCCTACCAGGGCAATCTGACCGATCGACCGAATGCTGCATCCCGGTGCAGACGCCGCTGAGTTAAGGACTGACTGCAACATCGCCTGACGAAAGCGACTCAGCCTGAGCCCGGAGTTGTCAACCGCAGCACGCGCGGCGTCGAGGCGAGAGAGGTGGTCTTCAAGGATGTCTACGATTCGCCGCTGCTGGTCGAGCGGTGGCAGCGGGATAGGAATCTGGCGAATGACCTTCAAGCCAAGCCGCGGTCGCCCCACCCCGTGCCGATGCTCATCCGCCCACTTACGGACCTGTGGCCGCTGCATCGCGTACATGACCCAGCGGCTGTCCACTTTCGGCGAGAGGCGCACCCGAATGCAGTCCGCTTTCACGATCGCCGGTCCGAGAGCTGCCGGCGCAAGACAAGCTCTCGGAAGAGTTTCGCCGAGTGAGGCCACCAGCAGATCACCGGGTAGTACCTCGTGCCGTCGAAGCGCCTGAAAGTGCTCCTCGGAGATGTGTGCGGGCAAGTCGTGGAAGACGCCGTCTCCAATGTTCTGCAGGCGCACCACTCTCGGGCCACTGTCGGTGTAGTGGGCGCTAGTCAGGTTGGAACCGAAGGGGCCATCGGTGATGGCGCGAGGTTCATCGGCCTGCAGGTCGTTCAACGTGACGTGCCGCCAGCCAGCCGGTGATGGGGTCACGCCGTCAACTCCGTGTTGAGTTGATCAATAAGACTGGCGGCGCGAGGGCCGAGATCGCGGATAGCGCCGTCGATGCCGCCGCGTTCGGTGAACGGGGCGTTGTCCAGGTCGTCGGGGCTGATGCCCGCTGACGCGGTGATCACTTCGACCATTCGGTCTAGCCACCACCTCTCCGTCTCGGTGAACGTCACTCCGGCCTGCTCCTGTTGGCGGAGCCAGCCGGCGTACCGCTCGCGGACCTTCTCCGCGTAGGGCACGAGTTCGCTATCTTGCCCGATGGTGTATCGGATCAGCGACACCAGGTCGGTGAGGGTGTGCCGGTCGCTGTGCCGGACGAGATTGCTCTCGATGGCTTCGTGGGCGGCCCAGATGAGGTCGATGGTCCAGTTGCGGGGCGGGCGCTGGATGCGATCGGCGAGCTCCTTGATGTCGACGAAGGAGATCCGCCGTTCGCGCGCCTCGGTCAACAGTTGGATCGCGGTGATCTCGTCGCGGTGCTCCTCCAGGTACGCCCTCCACGAATCGACGATGGACCGGGCGCGGGAGGTGTCGACGACGCCGTAGGCGTCTTCGAGCACGTCGACGCTGACTTCGTCGATGATGCGGTCGTGGGTGCGGCGTAGCTCCAGGATCCGCTGGCGTAGCTGTGGGTTCGCCGCGATGGGTCGTACCGCGGTGTCGAGCAGTGCTTGGACGGCGGCTTCTGGGTCGGCGGTGTCGGCGGTGGCGCGGGCTTGGCTGTCGGGGTCGACGGCGTCGACCAGGCCGCGGACGATGTCGCGTACCGGGCCGCCGGCGACGGCGTCGAGTTCATTGCGCTCGTCGGGGGTGAGTTGCAGTTCCAGGGCGGCCAGCCGGGAGGCGAGGGTGGCGGTTTCGGCCTCGGTGAGGGTGAGGGTGGCGGCCTTGTCGAGCAGTTGCTTGAGCGAGACGCTCTTCTCCCGGTTCAGGGGTGGGTCGACGAAGTCGTGTTCGGTGACGCCCACGGCGTCGACGATGACGAACCGGGTCTTTTCCCTGGCGTCCGGGGTGACGGCCTGGAAGTCTGCCGGGGCGATGGTACGGGCGCCGCGACCTTTCATCTGTTCGAAGTACGCCGCGGAGCGCACGTCCCGCATGAAGAACACGCATTCGAGGGGCTTGACGTCGGTGCCGGTGGCGATCATGTCGACGGTGACCGCAACGCGCAGGCTGGCGGAGCTGCGGAACGCCTGGAGCTGCCCCTTGGGGTCGCGGGCACTGTAGGTGATCTTCGCGGCGAAGTCGTTGCCCTTGCCGAACACCTCGCGGACGGTGGTGACAACCTCCTCGGCGTGGGCGTCGTCCTTGCAGAAGATCAGCGTCTTGGGGACTGTGTGCCGGCCGGGGAAGATCTCGGTGAACAGCTTGTCACGGAACGTCTCCAGCACCAGGCGGATCTGCGAGGTAGCCGTCACTGCCCGGTCGAGTTGCTTGTGGGTGTACTCCAGATCCTCGTCCAGGGTTTCCAGTCGCTGGACCCGGGTGCGGCGATCGACCTTCGGCACGACCGTGCCGGCGTCGATCTTCGAGCCCTGGCTGCTGATCTGGGTCTTGATCCGGTACAGGTCGAAGTCGACGTTGACGTTGTCGGCCACCGACTGCGGGTAGGTGTACTCCGACACCAGGTTCTGCCGGAAGAACCCGAAGGTCTGCTTGCCGGGGGTAGCGGTCAGGCCGACGATGTGCGCGTCGAAGTACTCCAGCACCCCCCGCCACACCCCATAGATCGAGCGGTGCGCCTCGTCCACGATCACCAGGTCGAACGTCTCCGGCGGCATCCCCGCGTTGTAGACGACGCTGACCGGGGCGTCCGGCACACACCCGTCGAGGCCCGGGTCGTCGCCCTCGGGAGCGGTGTCACCGGCCAACACCTTGTAGACCCGCTGGATCGTGGAGATCACCACGCTGGAGCTGCCCAACATGCCGGCGCTGGTGAGCTTGTCGACGTTGTACAACTCGGTGAACCGCCGCCCGTCACCCGGAGTGCGGTAGTTCTGGAACTCGGCCAAGGTCTGGTCGGCCAGGTTGTTGCGATCGACCAGAAACAGCACCCGGGTGAACCCGCCATGCTTGAGCAGCCGGTAGCACTCGGTCACGGCCGTGTAGGTCTTGCCGGCGCCGGTGGCCATCTGCACCAGCGACCGGTCGAACCGCTGCTCGGCCAGCGACCGCTCGATACCCTCGATCGCCGTGATCTGCGCCGGGCGTAGTGCCGCGACGTCCAGCGGTGGCAGGTGACGGGCCTTCGCCCGCCACGTCGGCCGTTTCGGATCGGCCTCCGCTCCGCGGACGATCCTGGCTAGGGTGCCGGGTTGCGGGAAGGCGAAGATCCGCCGTGCCCGGGGCTGAGGGTCGTAGCCGTTGGTGAAGTGAGTTTCCGAGCCGCTGGCCTCGAACACGAACGGCAGCCGCCCGTCGCGGGTCAGCGCCTTGAGCCGTACCGCGGGCGGTAGGCCTTCGGCGTACAAGGCCGACTGCCACTCCACGCCCGATAGCGGGGTTCCCTCCGGCTTGGCCTCGATCACCCCGACGACCCGCTGGTCGACATACAGAAGGTAGTCGACCCGGCCGTGGCCCTTCGCCATGATCGCCTCACGGACGGCCACACCCGTGCCCGCGAAGAGGTTGGTCTCGGAGCGGTCTTGCACCACCCAGCCGGCATCTCGAAGCTGCCGGTCGATCAAGACCCGGGCGCGCTGCTCCGCCTGAAGCCGATGATCGTCAGCCATTGCCCCCACAGTCAGTAGAGGCTAGTCGATCAATCCTACTCTCTGCATCCTCCTCGTGACCGACCATCAGGGGGTGACACGAGCTGGCCCGGAGGACGCCGGGCAAACTGCGCCGGCGTCCTCCACTTGGTTCTCGCCACCGCAGTTCTCAAGCCGGTTGAGGAATCAACCTGGCGGCTTCGGTGATGAGAGCGGGAAGTTCAGCAGGCGTGCGGAGAGCCGCTATCTTCTCGACGGGCACCCACCTCGCGCCTCCAACCTCTTCGACCTGGGTAGTCAGGTTCCCGCCAGTGGCTTGGCAGACGTAGACGAAGTCGATGTGCCGGTGTGGTCCGACCTTGCGGTCTTCGATGTCCATCTCGATGATGGCGAACGGGCTCGGGATGCTTCGTACGGCGGGGTGCCGGAACGGCTGCGGACCGAGGATGTCGGCAATGATCCCGGTCTCCTCGTGGACTTCGCGAAGTGCCGCTTCGGCGGGGTCTTCGTTGGGGTCGACGTGTCCGCCGGGGTACAGCCACAGGTCAATCTTGTTGTGGTGCACGAGCAGGACGTCGCCCTCGTCGTTGAAGACGATGGCTGAGCTGGTGAAATGGCGGATCATGCTCGGGTTTCTCCCTGGGCGATCTGGGCTACGCGGTCGGCCATCCACGCTACGGTCGCGTCCGTCATTCCGGGGTGAACGGGGAGCTGCACGGTGGTCGTGGCGAGGTGTTCGGCGTTGGGGCACTGGTTGGCGTAGGGCTGGAAGATGGGCTGGTGGTACAGCGGCCGGTAGCGCCACCGGATCGAGTCGGGTGGGAGTCCGGCGGCTTCGAACGCGGCGACGACTTGGGGGATGTGGTCCTTGATGGTGAGGACGAGGTTGTAGTAGTTCGGCTTGTCCTGGACGCCGTACGGCAGTTCCCGCAGCAGGCCGCCGGGAGGCAACGCGGCGAGGATGCGTTGGGCGTTGCGGCGGCGTCGGTCGAGTTGACCGTCGAGGAGCTTGAGACGGCGCAGGCCGATGGCGGCCAGGGGGCCGGCAAGCTTGTAGTTGACGCCGTGGGTGGTGCCGCGCAGGTGGCCGAGGTGGGTGTACCAGTCGATGCGCTCGCCGAGTTCCTCGTCGTCGGTGAGGACGAAGCCCCCCTCCCCGGTGGATAGGAGCTTGCGGTCGTGGGTGGAGAAGCAGCCGACTGCGCCGTGGGTGCCGGCGAACCGGTTGCCGACGCGGGTGCCGTGGGCTTGGCATGCGTCCTCGATGACCGGAACTCCCGCCTGGGCGAGGAGGTCCGCGCTGGCTCGTTCGTCGTTGGGGTAGCCCCAGAGCGGCAGCGTGATGGCGGCGCGGGTGCGTCCGGTGAGCTTGCGCTGGATGTCGGCGGGGTCGAGGGCGAGGGATTCGGGCAGGGTGTCGACGGGGACGGGCGTGGCTCCGCAGGTGAGTACCGGCATGGCGGTCGGCAGGGGCGCGGTGGCCGGAACGAGGACCTCGGTGCCGGGTCGGACGCCGAGGGCGATGAGCGCGGCGTGCAGCGCGGAGGTTCCCGAGTTGACGGCGATGGCGCGGCGGGCACCGAAGCGTTTGGCGAGCGCCTGTTCGTAGAGGGCGAGGACGGGGGCGCCGCCGGAGAGGCGGCCGTCGTCGAGGGTGGCGCGGATTTCGTCGAGTTCACCGCAGGGTGCAGGGGTGTAGCGGTCGTCGACGGGGTTGAGGACGTCGTGGCTGCTACTTGTCATAGGTCAGCACCACCTTGATGGTCTCCTCGGGGCGCTGGGCGATCAGGTGGTACGCCTTGGCCGCCTCGCTGAAGGGAAAGCGGTGGGTCACCAGGCTGTCGACATGAACGTGCCCACTGATGACCAGATCTCGGGCCGAGGCGCTGAGTCGGGGCAGGTCCCAGGCGGGGTGGGCGCGCTGTGGGCAGCCGTTGACGGTCATGGAGGAGATCAGGGTGATGCGGTTGCGGTGGTACTCCTCGCCGAGTCGTAGGCCGTCCTGGTCGCCGTGGTAGGAGGCGACCGTCGCGACCCGGCCGCCCACCCGGACGCAGCGGATCGCCTCGTGCAGGCCACGGTAGGAGCCGGAGGCTTCGACGGCGACGTCCGCGCCCTGGGGGCCGCAGAGCTTGCGAACCTGCACGGCGACGTCGTCAGCGGTGGCGGCGTGCACGGGTGTGATGCCGAGGGAGTCGGCGGTGTCCAGACGCAGCGGGTAACGATCCACCCCGATGACCTTGGCGGCTCCGGCGAGCCGCGCGAGCTGGCCGGCGAGAAGGCCGACGGTGCCGAGCCCGACCACGACGACGGTGTCGCCGAGGCGTACCTCGGCGTCGTGGACGCCGCCGAGGGCGACGCGCGCCAGGATGAAGAAGACCGCGCGTTCGGCGTCGATGCCAGTCGGTAGACGGCTCGCTGCGGCGGCGTCTGCGGGGATGATGTGCGCGGTGCCGTGCGGGCGGTCGAGAGTGACGAGGTCGCCGATGTTGACTTTGCCGACAGCGGCCTCACCGACGGCGGTGACCCGCGCGATGGTCTCGTAGCCGGGCGCTACCGGAAAGTCCCTGCCGGCACCGTCGAGGAAGATGCGTCGCTGCGGGTCCCACGACCGGTGCAGCGCGGCGGCGTCTCCGGCTACCCAAGCCATCTCGGTGCCGTGGCTGATGCCGGAAACGACCGATTCGGCGTAGACGTCGTCGAGGCCGAGTGCGGGCAGGTGCTCGCGGACGATCTCCACCTGGCCCGGACCGGTGATCATGACCCTGCTGCAGGGAGGCGCGTGGGCAGTGCGGGGTTGTGCGACGTCGGTTTCGGTCATGACCTCTCCAGGGCTGGTAGGCGGGCAAGGAGCGCGTCGACGTCTTCGTCGTTGAAGGCGTCGAATTCGCTGGTGTCGAGCCGGATGATTCGGCTGGCGTAGTCACCGAGCGGTGTGTCGAAGGCTCGGGTGAGGTGTTCGAGGTAGGCGGTGGACAGCGCGGATTCCATGGGTCTGCCGCGTTGCGCGATTCGGCGGGCCAGGACCGACGCTGGTGCGGTCAGGGCGATGAGAAGGTCGGGTCGTGCGGCGGCGTCGCTCCAGGTGGCGCAGGTCTTCCTCACCCGACTCGCGTCCTCGGGCGGCAGGGTGGTGTGGGCGAAGATGACCTGCTGCGCCATGGACCAGTCCGCCACGACGGGGGTGCCGCGGGCGAGCAGGTCGTGGATCTCGCGAAGTTGCGCGACGCGCAGCGCCAGGAAGGTCAACTCGACCTGGAGAGCCAGGGCCACTGGGTAGGTCTTCCCCGAGTCGTAGAGCTTCGGTAGAGCGGGGTTGTGGACGAACGGGTCGCGCATCAGACGCGCTCCGAGACGCTCGGCGAGTCGCTGTGCGAGGGTCGTCTTGCCGGCACCCGTCGGCCCGGCGAGTCCGATGAACATCAGCGCCTGCCCGATGGCCGGGATGCGCTTTGTCCGGCCGGTTCTGACCTTGGCTGTTCCGTCATGACAGCGGGTCCTTTCATGCCAACTCCGGCGAGGAAGCTGGCGAGGAAGGGGCTCGCCGACGAACCCTCCGCCGGGAGGTGGTCCTCGGGGTCGGGGCGCCAGTGAGACACCGGGACGAGTACGGCGCCGCCTGGGCGCGACGCTGCGCCAGGTTGGGGCGCGACCATGGCGAAGTCACCGAACAGCGCCTGGACATCGGCGAGGTGGCGGAGTTGCAGTGGAGTGGGGGTGCGCTGGTACAGCCGCTGGACCTCCTCGGTCTGGCTGGTGGCCGTGCCGGAGGTCGCGTGGGAGATGACGAGGGCGCTGCCGGGACTCGCCGCGGCGCGGAAGGGTTCCACGATGGCGTTGACATCGCCGGGGATGAAGTGCAGGACCGAGACGAACAGGATGGCCACCGGGCGGGCGAGGTTGATCAGCCGCTGGGTGGCGGGGTTGTCGAGAATGAAGTCCGGGAAGCAGATGTCGGCTTGGATGACGTCGACTCGCGGGTCGACGCCCAGCAGGGCCCTAGCATGCGCCACGGCCACCGGCTCGACGTCGACGTAGAGGACCCGCGCATCGGCGTTGACGGAGTGGGCGATGTCGTGGACGTTGCCGACGGTCGGTATGCCTGAGCCGAGGTCGATGAACTGGCGTATGCCCTGCTGCAGCGCGTATCGGACGGAGCGGCGCAGGAACGCTCGGTTGGCGCGGGCAGCGTCAGCGACGTGGGGTGCGACGGCGAGGACCGCGTCGGCGGCTTGACGGTCGGCTGCGAAGTTGTGGCTGCCGCCGAGGAAGTAGTCGTACATCCGCGCGGCGTTCGGGCGGCTCAGATCAAGCTCGGCGGGCGCCCAGCTCATCGCCTCAGTTCCCATGGTCGTTCCCCTGGTGCCGACTGGGGCGCTCGTGATCGCCCTCGGTGGTGGTGGCTGCCCGCTGCTTGTGGCGGTGTCGTGGGTGCTCATCGGTACACCGATACGGCGGTCTCGCCGATGAGGTCTTCGACGGCGCAGATGATCTTTTCGGTGGCGGGTGTGTGGTGCCCGGCGCGGGCGAGCATCTGGCGGAGCCGGTCGCGTAGGTCGGTGTCGAAGCCGTCGAGGTACAGCTCGGATTCGAGTCGCAGGGCCCGTAGTAGACCGGCGAGAGCGTCGGTCTGCAGGTCGGGGTCGTCGTAACCGAGGACGCCGTACCGCAGCCGCCCACGGACGCGGTGAATGACCGCAGGGTCTGTCGGTGGGTACGCGGTGACCCGGCCGAGCATGCGGCGTCTGGTGACCTGCTCGACAAGGCCGCCGGCGATGAGTCCCGCGGTGACCTTGTCGTAGGCGTGCTCGCCGAGCAGCCGCACGGCCTCACGGACGGACAGCGAACGGTGGTGGCGGGCCAGGAATGTCAGCGCCCAGTCGGCGACCGGGTCGCCGGTGGGTTGCCGGTGCACAGCTATGGCAGCGTCGCTGACGACGCGGACCCGTTCGATCGGCGCGACCAGGTTGGTGAGGATGGCCCCGGCCAGCGCGAGCGACAGGGATGGCAGGTGAGCCAGCGGAGCGCCGCTGTCGTTGTGGGCCAGCACGAACAGCTCGACGCGCAGCGGGAGGCGGACCGGTGGGGTGTCGAATGCGGCGTGGCTCATGGTGAGTCACCTGGTCGGCTCGGCGATGTGGCGCAGCCGGTGGTGCATCCCGCCGTAAGGGCTCGCGCCCGCCAGGACGGCTTTGGTGAGGGCGGCGTGCATGGTGTAGAGCGGATCGCAGACGTTGCCGGGTGCGGCGCGGCCGGCCTGGGAGACGAGCTGGTAGGTGTCGAGCAGCTCCAGCCCGGTTAGTTGTGCCGTCCAGGTGACCAGGTCGTGCTGGCTGATCCGGTACGCGTCCTCCAAGGGCCGGGCGGCGCCGACCGAGATGATGCGGTGGTCGGTCTCGATGCGGGGCCATGGTGTGGTCACGCCTTTGATCAGGTCGACGGCGATGGTGACGTTCATGGCGGTCTCCACCGCTACGCCGCACACCTCGCCCTGGCCTTGGCGGGCGTGGCCGTCGCCGATGGCGAACAGCGCACCGGGGACGTTGACGCCGAGGTAGACGGTGACTCCTGGGCGGATCTCCGGGGTGTCCAGGTTGCCGCCGTGCGCGTCGGGCACGATCGTGGATCGTGCTTCCCCGCCGGCCGGGGCGACTCCTACGGTGCCGAGCATCGGCTCCAGGGGCATGAGGATCGCGTGGTCGGAGCGGCGGGCGCGGTAGGTGACGGTGTCGGCGGCGGCGTCGATGGTGTAGCGCCACACCCGCTCCTCGATCGGCGGGTGCAGCATCGCCGTGGTGTGGGTGCCGGTCAGCGCTCCGAAGTGCGGGAAGGTGGCGGACATGCCCCAGTCGCGGGCGGGGGTGATGGTCGCGAAGTGCAGGGCGAGGGTGTCGCCGGGTTCCGCGCCGGCCACGTGGAAGGGGCCGGTGACGGGGTTGAACGCCTGGCACACCTTCGAGGGCAGGTCGTCGACGGTGCGGACGGCGCCGCCGAAGCAGTCCTCGGTGCTGGTGACCAGCAGGCCGCCGGGCGTGATCTCGGCGACCGCCGGGTGGGTGCCGAAGGTGTAGCGCAGCTCGTTCTCGTTCGGCTGGTAGGTGACCGTGCTAGTCATGCCGACTCCCGTCCGCTGGCGAGGCCGGAGAGCTGGGGACGGCGGCCGGCGGCGTACAGACCGGCCAGGGTCAGCAGGCCGAGGGTGAGCCAGACGAAGCCGAGGCGTTGGGCGGCCACGTTGGCGTTGACGACGACGTAGGCGAGGATCGTGAATCCGAGGCCCGGAAGGATCAGGTGCGTGAAGTAGTTGCGGCTGCGGCGGCGGACCAGGTAGTGCCAGACGACGGCGAGGTGCAGGACGAGGAACGCGGTCATCGCGCCGAAGTTGATCAGGCTGGACAGCAGCGTGATGCCGTCGGTGCGCCAGTTCATGTAGAGGCCGATCGCCAGTGACACCAGCGCGGTGAGGGTGATGGCGTGGGTGGGCACGCTGTGGCGCACCGAGACCGTGGCCAGGAACTTCGGCAGTTGCCGGTCGCGGGCCATGGCGTACAGCAGCCGCGAGGTGGCGACCTGGGCGACGAGGGAGTTCGCCACGCCCCAGGCGACGGCGGTGGCGATCGCGCACAGGGTGGCGAGCCAGGGTCCACCGGCGAGCCGCGCGGCGTCGTAGAACGCCGTCCCGTCCGGGTCGCCGTTCGCGAGCAGGCCGCCCGGGTCGGGGACCAGCAGCGCGGCCATCCAGGTCTGGGTGATGAAGAGCAGTCCGGCCACGCCCAGCGCGGCGGCCATGGCCCGGCCGATCTGGCCCGCGCCGCCCTTGTTCTCCTCGGCGAGCATGGAGATGCCGTCGAAGCCGAGGAAGCTGAGCACGGCGATCGACACCGCGCCGAATACCAGCGCCCAGGTGAAGGTGTCAGGGTTGTAGAGCGGCGTCCAGGAGAAGCCCTGTCCCTGGCCTCGTGCGAGAGCACGACCGGCTGCGGCAAGGAAAATCACCAGCACGATGACCTCGCCGATGAGCATCACGCGAGTGATCAGGGCGGTCATCCGGATTCCCCGGTAGTTGACCAGCGTGTTGAGCAGCACGAAGCCGACCAGCCAAGCCCAGACCGGAACAGCCGGCACGGTGGAGTGCATCGCTACCGCCGCGATCAGGTAGAGCAGGCTCGGCACCAGCACGTAGTCCAGTAGGATGGCCCAGCCCGCGAGGAAGCCGACGGGTGCGCCGATCCCTCGCCCCGCGTAGTTGTAGACGCTGCCGGCCAGCGGGAACGCCTTGACCATCTGGGCGTACGAGGCGGCGGTGAACACCAGCGCCACCATGCCGATGACGTATGCCAGCGCGACCATCCCGCCGGCACCTGCGTAGACGGATCCGAAGATGCCCATCGGCGCGATCGGCACCATGAACACCAGCCCGTAGAAGAGCAGGTCAGCGAAGCCCAGTGAGCGGCGCAGCTCCGGCCGGTACCCGAACCGCGACGAGTCCGGCGGCACCTGCGCCACGCCGATCTCCGGTGGAGGCGCTGTCTGCCTCGTGTACATACTGTTCCTTCCTTCCTGTCGGTCATCGACGCCGGCGCGGTCCCGGCCGTGATGGAGTAGCTCGCACTGTGGTGGCTCAGTAGGCAGAGGCGGAGCTGGGAGCTGCCGGATCGGGTGCTAAAGACGCCAGACGATGGACAAGTCCTGAGCGCAGCCGCCGACCCGCACGGCGACAAACAAGCGGCGGAAAATTCGGGTGAGTTCCTCAGGCGCGGCGTCCGCCACCAACCCCGGCGCTGGCGCCGCCACCGCCTCCAGAACGAACTGTTCGATGTCCTCGGCATCCACAGCCGTCAACCGGCAGCCGCAGGGCCCCCGGTAGGCGCGCCGGCCCAGCATCCGAACGGGCTGCAGCGACGTGCCGCAACCGCGGCAGCGCAGTAGCCCCGTGAGGGTGTAGGCCCCTGAGATAGGAGACTCGGACTGCGCCGGCCGTTCACCGCTGCGGCCGGGTATGACGAGGCGAACGGGGTTGCGCACGATGTCGCTTCGCAGGTCCATGGCACGGCACCTCCACCACCACCGCTGTTCGCAACGCGAGGGCTGGCCACAGCGGTGAAGGTGGCGCGAGGTCCGACCAATCCATCGCCGTGGTTGTCTATGCGACAGCCTGCGGGTCCGGCCCGCCCGGTGACGACGCGTGGACGTTCTAGTGTTGTCCTAGTTTCAGCTCGTCTGCGCCCGCCGTCGTCTACTACGCTGCCGACTGCGACAACGACGCTGAGTGCACGGCCTGGGGGCGATCCCGTGGAGACGGTACGGCGGTGGACCGGCCGTGAGGCAAAAGCATTACGCCTGGCTCTGCGCATGAGCGTGCGCGGCTTCGCCGAACACCTGGGCGTCAATCCAGCGGCCATCTCCAACTGGGAAAAGCGCGGTGCCGCGGCCCGCATGCGCTACGAGACACAGCAGATGCTCGATGTCGATCTGGCACGGTCACCAACCGAGGTCAAGCAGCGCTTTGCCCAGACCCTCAAAGCGTCAGCGACCACAGATCCGGACGCCTCAACCGTGCCTACAGGCGGCAGCCGACCCACAAGGCAGGATCTCGGTGCTCATTCCCGGGAAAGGACGGCCGCCGTCCTCGCGGCGCTCGGTGGCCAACAGCCCGACGATCTCGTGTACACGCCCCCGGTCGACGTCCAGCGCCTGGTTGAGACCTTCCTCGTCTCGGCCGCGCGCGTCTATCTGGTCACCGGACCTCCGGGCTGCGGCAAGACCAGCTTCACCCGCCACCTGGCGTCGCGAGCCCCAGGAGTGGATGTTCAGCTGCTGACCGCGGACTCGTGGACCGAGGACATCGACCTGGCGCGGGAGATCCTCCGCTACGGCTCCCAACCGGCCGGCGAGGATCCGCTGCTGACCCTGGAAGTTGAGAGCCGGAACCTGTCCCGGCCGCTGCTCGTCATCATCGACAGTCCGCACTCTCACGCGGTAGTGGACAAGGTCTGCCGCCAGCTTGACGCAACTCTGCGGCAGGTGCTCTCGGGGAACTTGAAGTTCCTCCTCGTGCTGCGCACTCCGCCGGAGGTCGAGCTGGCGCCCTACCCTGTCCTGTCGGCAGCGGTCATGCCTGGTCCGGATCACGGTGCCGGCCCGTCGCTGCCGCTGGACCGCTGGGACGCCCGCACAGCCCGAGAGGTGTGGAACACGCAGCGGCAGTCCAGCGAACCCCCGTTCGACGCGCTTCCTCCCAGGATTCGCAACTTGGCCCGACTGCCGCTGTACATGAGCCTCATCCGGGCCGCCAAGTCGACTGAGCCGCTCGGGCAGACCAACGCCTTCCGGCTCGTGGAATTCTGCGTCGCCTCGATCCTGAAGGCGGCGAGCCTGGACGTCGAACGCGCCACGGCGGACCTGACGGCACTCGCGCGGATGCAGCTTGCTGCGGCATGGCCGCATCACCTGCTTCCCGCGATGGAAGCCGACCCGCCAAGGGATGTCGGAGACCTCACCGCCTCTCCGGTCGCGAGACTTGTGCGGTCCGGCCCGTCCGGCGGCCTGACGTTTCATCACGACGTCATCCGTGAGTATCTCTTCGCCCGGTGGCTCGCCCAGCTCATCGAGGCCCACGGACGCTCGACCATCACCATCGAGTTGCTCAACGACCTTGCCGCTCGCACGAGCACGTCAGGCGACCTGCGAGGCGTCCTGGAATTCCTGTTGCAGGGCTTGGACGCGACGTCGCCGGAACTGCTGGCCGCCGTCGCCCAGTCACCATCGATCAGCATCACCGAGACGCTGCCCTTGATGCTCGAACTCACCGGTGAGAGCCCGGTGTTCACCACCGCCGAGGTGCTGCGCGTGTGCGCCTCCCGCTGCCTGCACGACAATGGCCTACCGCTTGCCAGAGCCCTCCTGCACACCAACGCAGCCGCGACAGCACTGGGCGCTGAGTACCCCCGATGGATGCTGCGGGTCCTGCGCCGCTTCGGCCCGGCAGTATGGTCCGACATCGTGGCGTGCGTCGAGACGCAGCTTCCCATAGCGGCCATCCACGACTTCGTCCGTCTCGCGCAACTCGACACCGTAGAGGACGCGGTATTCCTCGCCCGACACTTCTACGTCTTCCTCACCGCTGACGACGGCACTTCCCAGGAACTGAAGGCACTCCTGGCTCACCCCGACTGGCGAGCCCGCGCCGCCCTCGCCGAGGGGATCCGAGCGGGCCACGCGATCCCACACCAGATGATGATCTCGATCATGGAGTCGTTGGCCGCGGACCGCGACTACAAAGTCCGCGCCGCCGTCGCCGAAGCCGCCGGCCGGTCAAACGCACCCGGCCTGGAACACCTACTCGCCACCCTCCTCGAAGACCGGAACTGGCATGTCCGCGATCGCCTCCTCCAAGGGCTGTCCTTCAGAGTTGGAGACGAAGACTCGGTCGCAGACCTGGTCATCCAGGGCCAAGGAGCATGGCGTGATGGCCCTCGAAACGTCCGAGTGGCCGCCCAGCGGCTCATACTGAAGTGCGGCAGGGAACCACTCCAGAACGATGACTCCTCACGCAGCGCCCTGTTCGGCCTGCTCCGAGAGATTCGCACCGGTGCACTGCGGCTACCCACGAATGTCCAGTCCTCCCTGATCCGACAAGGCGTCGCTTCGACCAACTGGCTCGTCCGCACCGAAGCCAACCTGCTCGAACACCACGACACAGCCACGAGCGCAGCCGCGGGCATCAGCAAGGAAGCCTTCCGGCGTCTCCGAGACGGGCGCGCCCTCCAGGTCGCACTCGATGTGCGCGATACCGACCATGCCATCTCTGTCGCGCAGGCCGCCGCCAGCGCTGGAGTGCAATTCATCGAGATCGGCGACCCGCTCATCAAGAGCGTCGGCGTCCAGGCCATCAGCGCGGTCAAGCAGCGAACCCCAGGTGCGTGGATCGTCGCAGAGATGATGTCCGCAGACTGGGGACGCGACCAAGTGGTCCTCGCGACCGAGGCCGGAGCCGATGTCGTACTGCTCATCGGCCCCGCGAGCGTCGCCAGCGTGTCCGCAGCCGTCGAGGCGAGCAAACGCTTGGGCGTCCCCGTCATGATCGACGTGCCCGAGGGCCGGCTGGTCCAGGGCTGGGTCCAGGACATGGAACGCGCAGGAGTCGACGGCTTCGCCATCACCACGAACATCGACCTGGGCGTAGCCGGCTTTCACCCTCTCGACCAGGCGCAACTCATCAGGTCGTGGACGAAGCTGCCGGTCGCGGTCTCCGGCGGTTTCGAACCCACCGACGTTGAGGCCAGCCGACGACGCTCCTGGGACATCCTGGTCATCGGTCGCGGAGTCACCGACTCCCTGGACCCCGCAGTCGCCGCGCGGGACCTCGCCGCATCGATCGAACTCACCGAAGGAAACCGCACATGATCATTGCCCCGCTCACGGTCGACCGGATCCCCGACCTCGAGAAATTGCTGGCGTTGGGAGAGCCGTACATCAGGCTGCGGGGCTCATCGGACTACTGGCTGTACGCCACGCTGTTCGCCGACACGTGCCCACTCGCCATCATCGACGGGCAGGTCGCCGGCAGCGTGATCGCCTTCCGAAGTCAGGTCGACCCCTCAGAGATCTACCTGCAAGACGTGATGACGCACCCCGGCCACCGCCGTGAGGGGATTACACGGGCGCTCGTAGACGAAATTCACCGGCAAGGCTCTGTCTGGGGATGCCGGCGCATGTTCCTCACGTCGGAACCCGACAACTACGCCGCGCACAGAACGTGGCTCGCTCTAGGCTTCCGCAACGTTGCCGGAGACACGACCGAGGCTGGCGTTGCCGTGATCTACGACTACAAGGGGCGCGGAAAGCACCGCGCCGTGTATGAGCGATCGATCAGCGGCTAGCGATAAGCGGCCCGCCCAAGTGCCGAAGCCCGGGCATCTCCTTGCCAGACGTAGGAAGTCCCTGAACATCGCCGAATCCCGACGTCGGAAAGGCGGCGGCAGACCATGGGCGGCGCGACAACGGACGCCGCAGCGACGCAGCGTGTGCACGATCGTTAGCGGGTGAAGCTGGCCGCGCCCACCCCCGTGGGGGCGGGCGCAGGTCACGCGGCGCGTGGCGGTGCGGGTTGATGCAGGCGCAGCAGGCGGGCGAGGGTGGCGGCTTGGTCGACGGTGGGGAGGCCGGCTTCAGCGGCCAGTGCTTGGATCTCGGTTTCAGTGGCGGGGTCGGTCAGGTAGCGGGCCATCGACAGCGTTCCCGGCAGGACTGCAGGTTCGGTGTCGGGGTGTGCGGTCGGGGCCTCGCCGCCGGTTGCCCGCGTCGGCGGGGTCGACAGCGACGGGTGTGGTGTGGGCGCGCGTGATGTCTGGTCACGGCGTGTGGCCATGTCCCTCCCAGGACGGCTCGTGGCGTGAGGTCGACGTGTCGGGCCATGGGCATCTCCTTCTCGGTGGTAGGGACTCGCTGGATATCGATCGCCGGATCGGACCGTCCGGGGACGGGCGGCAGGTCGGCGACGGTGAGGGGCCGCGGACTGTAGCTCCGGTGGCCGTGGAAGTGAAGACGTGCGCCACTGACAGCAACTCACAGCGCGAGCCGCTGGTGTGAGTGCGCGGACGGTTGCGGGTCTGTCGCCGAAGAACGCCGCTGACAGACTGTGACAGCTCGCGAGCCCTGCTGCCCGCTTCGCCCAGTCCGCCGCTGTCGCCTCGGTGCGGGCCGCACGGCGGCGATGGCGGTCGCCCCAGGGGGTTGGGCGGGTGGGGGGCGGTGCGGCGGCGTGTGGGGCCGTCAGGCCGCCCGTACGCGCCGCTGATCCGCCCGGCCCCATCAGGCGGCTCTCCCTTCCTGGCCGGCCACGACGTGGGTGGGGAACTCGTCGTCGTGGCGGGTGTCGGTGTAGGGCAGGTTGATGAGGCGGTGACGGCCGTCGCGGCCGGCCAGGTGCCAGACCTGGTCTGCGGGGCTGGCGGCGAGTGCGGCACGTAGCTCGGCGGTGGTGGTGGCGATGACCGTCTCCAGGCCGGGGACGGCGGCGAGGCGGTGGTGCAGGTTCGCCTCGCGCCGGGCGGAGGGGAGGTGGAACAGCACCGGCCATGCCCAGGTGCTCATGGCGTAGAGCCGTTCGTACTTGGCGATTTTCTCGGTGAGGATGTCGAGGCGTTCGCCTCCGGTGTCGTACTCGAGGAAGAACGGCACCGCCCGTCCGCGCTCGGTCCACACCCCGGCGCCGTCCGGGCGGGGCAGTCCGGTCGGTCCGTGGACCATCATCTGCGGGTTGCCGCCTTCGCGGTAGAACACACCTGGCTCGTGGAAGGCGAAGGCGGGCTGCCAGCGGTCCAGGCTGGTGTCGGGGTGGGTGCGGGCGTGGGCGGCGAGGTCGATGAAGACCTGGTTGCCGCCGAGCAGGTGCGGCAGGTCCGGCCGGCGGGTGAGGGACTGTTTGCGGCGGCGGGCCTGGTCCCGGCGGGGTGGTCCGAGTCCGCGTTGGGCGTGGACGTGGTCGTAGCCGAGCTGGTCTAGGACGTAGTGGTACGGGTAGGAGCCGCCGTCGGGCTTGTTGGGCCGGAACCGGTCCACCGCCCGCAGCAGCGTGAGGCGGCGCAGGCGGCGTTGGGTGAAGTCCAGGGACGGGAACAGGGCGGCGACGATCTGGTCAGTGGTGAGCACGCCGTGGTCGTAGAGCCAGCCGAGGAGCCGGTCGTCGCGGGCGGTGATGCTGGCCTGCAGCCGCAGCAGCGCATCCGCCGCCGGTAGCGATCTACTACGCATGGGCGGCCCCTGGGGGGACACCCCACACATGAGGGTGTGTCTGGAGCCGATAGGAGTCGGTGTGAGCGGGGTTGACCTGGGCTGTGAGCGAGTATGGGGGGTCGGTTTGGGGGTCAGGATCAAGACGGACGGTAGAACGGGGAGCCACGCTGACACCGACATGGTCGGCCACACCGGATCCGGTGTGACGATGCCGTGAGAGCCGCTGTGAGTCTGGCCGGTGATGGTGCCGGCGGTGCAGGTGCCGGCCACTCTGCTGGGTGATCATCGTTGTTGCTCCTTGGTCAGGGGTGTGGGTGGGGGTGAGGGGGGGCGCACCTGCCGCCGCTGCGGGATATCGGAGGGGCGGCGGGAACGCGCTGACAGGTCGGTCGGGTTCTGTCAGGTCGCGGGCTTGCTGACAGACAGGTGGGCTGGTCTGACAGCGGCGGCTCGGTCTGACAGATGTCGCAGGGGGTGGTTCTGTCACGCGGCCTCCCGCGGTGACAGATCGGGTGTGGGTGGGGTGGTCTCGGCGCGTAGGACGCGCACGAGCGCCGAGGCGGTGGCGTTGGACAACTGGTGCCCGTCCGCGCGGAGCTGTTGGGCGAGGGCCTTGCGGGACAGCGGTGTCCCCTCGGCGGTGAGGGTGCGGGCGGCGGTCCGGGCGGCCGGGACCAGCGCGGCGACCTCTGGACCGCACTCGCCGGTCGACGCCTCGTCGTCCCGGCGGTCCGGGACCGCCGGAGGCTGGTCCGCGACGGCGGGGACCGCCGTCGTGGAGTCCCGGACCGCGGCAGCGGCGACGGGGACCGGTGGGTGGGTGTCCGGGACCGACGCGTCGACGGTCAGCGCCGATCCACGCGCGGGCTGGGCGGTCGGGTGGGGTGGGGCGGTGTCGGCGCGGCCGAGGGCGATCTTCACCATCGCCAGGAAGCCCAGCGCCGGTAGGGCGGCGGCGATCCAGCCGATCACCGACGCCTCCGCCTCCACCACCTGCGCGGCCAGCGACAGCGACACCGCCACCACGAGCACCGCGGCGGGGAAGACGACGCTTTTGCCCAGGCGCCGGTTGCGCCGCAACTCCAGACCCGCGGCGATCGACATCAGCTCCAATACGATCGCGTCGGCCCAGGCCAGCCAACCCGGCTGGCCGTGCCCGGCGGCGACGTCATGCACGTGCGTGAACGACGCCGCGCCGGCCGCGCCGCCGATGAACAGCATGATCGCCACCTGGGCGCGGTCCTCCCACCGCTCCCGCCCCGGGCCCACCCGGGCGGGTGAGCCGGGGTCTCGTTGGTCAGGTGCCGCCAACGGCCCACCACCTGGGTTCAGGCGGCCCGTGCACGGCCGCGGTCGGCGTTGTCGTGTGAGGGCGGGCCGCGACGGCAGTCGCCGCCTCCAGGGGGTTGTCGTGTGAGGTCACGTTCTGCTCCAAACAGGTGGTTGAAGGGTTCGGCTTCAGGTGGTTAGGGTTCCGTCCCAGGTCGCGCCTTCCCGGCTCGGGTCAGTTCCCGGGCAGGCGCGACCCTGCCGGGTGACGCCCGGCCGGGCGGACCCCTGTGCGTGCAGGGGACGACAAAAGTCACTATGGTCGAGTCAACGAACACGCCAGACCCCGCGCAGGGGCAGGCACCAGGGCAGCAGGCGTCGCCACAACCCGCACAGCAGGCTGCGGTCAACGCGCGGACATCGGGCGGACGGCAAAGCCGAGCCACAAAGATCAGGACTCACCACTGGCAGCGGCGCAGAAGCGCTCAGGTGGTGCGGCGGCTCAACTCGCCGACAGACGATCCTTCATGTGGGGCCTCCCATCTCTCCACGCCCCGCGGCGTCGATACGAACAACGGCAGGCACCCCATCCGTGGGGTGCCTGCCCGCTGCATGTGTGGCCGACCGCGCCGGCCGGCGCTGCGGGAACGTGTATCCAGTACGCCTCGACAACCTTCGTCGAGTCAACCCCCAATTCGCCACTGATTGGTCACCGAGTCTTGCCACCAGTCCGGCCGAGTGCTATAGAGTCCGCCCCAGTGCTCCCCAGTCCTCCTGCGTCCGCGTGGCTACTGCGGAAAAACCTCGCAGCGCTACTCACCTGGCGAGACGGGCGGTCTCATCAGGCGGACCCAGACGCGTTTGCCGCCGTCGTCGAGGCTGTCCACGCCCCACGCGTGGCACACCGCCTCGATGATGGCCAAGCCCCGGCCGCCGTCGCCGTCCGGGTCCCGGCGGCGCGGCACCACCGCCGAGCCGTCCACCGCCGAGATGGTCACGTCGCCGTCACGGGCGTTGAGTTGCAGTCGCAGGCAGCCGCCGCCGTGGCGCACCGCGTTGGCTACCAACTCGTCGGCGATCAGCACTGCATCGCCCACCCACTCCGGATGCCGGAATCCCCATCCGGTCAGCACGGTCTTGACCGCCTGCCGGGCTGCGGCCAGGGCGTCAGGACCCATCGGAAGGTCCAGGTGCGCGGTCAGTTCGCTCACGGCCGTGATCCCCTTCCGCCGACCGGCGCCATCTGGCGCGGTCCACCGCTACCCGAGCCGTGACCAGGGAAAACTTGCCCGCCGGCAACGACCTGCCGATCCGGCATGATGGAACGTCGACAAGGCCACGATGGCGAATGGAAACCGCCGCTCGTGCAGCGGCGGGGCCTCGTTCAGCGAGAGCAACCGGCCGAACCCCACGAACGGGCACCCGTGTGGCCCACAGCCTGCCGGTCCCCGAGCCCCGTCCCTCGAGTGCGCACGCCGCTTCGCTGACGAACGCCCCGGCGGCTGCAGAGACGAACCTGCGATCGTCGTCCCCATGCCACCAGCGCGGACCTGACCACTGCAGGCCGCGACCCTGCGGGGTAACAGATCCCGCAGCCGTGACGCCCCTTCAGTGGAGCCGTGTCGCCGCGCGGCCCCGCCGCAGGCAGGCGGGACCACACCCCCTCGGGCCCCTCCAGGTTCCGCCGCCTGCGGCCACCTCGAGGGCGCGGCGAAACCCCACGGCGATGAGCCGCCGCGATAGGCGAGTGCTATGACGCCGGCCTGGTCGTGGCTGCGTTGACCATGGCCGTTTATGTTCGGCGCTGGGCCAGTGGCGCCGCAGCGGCGATGTCGCCGACGTGATTTTCCACAGCGACCGCGGCAGCGAGGGCGAGTGCACCTCGGCCGACTTCGCCCGCGCCTGCGCCCGCTGCAAGGCACGCCAGGCGATGGGCCGAGTCGGACCGTGCCTCGTCAACGCCGTCGCCGAGGCTACCTTATCCACCATCAACCGCCGCCAGTTCCGCTGCGAACAGGCCCGCCTGAAGACCGCCGCCTGGATCACCGACGGCGCCGCCGACACTCCGTCTGCGACTGGCACTCACCCATCGACTGGGGAGCGAACAACGGCCGACGCCCTGGAAGCCCAAGCCGCATAACCGGTCGAGGGGATTGACGTTGCGGTCGAACGCCCGCCGGAGGTTGCCCTCGACAGCCGTGGGGGAATGCGGCCGTTGTCGTGTCGGGCTAGGCTGAGCGCCGCTCGCCCAAAGACTGTCCTTTGTAGGAGGTGTCCGTGCGGCACGGTGACGAGGCCGTGGCAGACCAGCGGCAGACAGCGCCGCCCAGGATCGACATCAGGGTGCCGCACTCGGCGCGGATCTACGACTACTGGCTCGGCGGCAAGGACAACTTCGCCGCCGACCGCGCCGTCGCTGAAGCCCTCGTGGCAGCGATCCCGACGATCCGGTCCATGGCCGCCGAGAACCGCTACTTCGTGCACCGCGTGGCCCGCTACCTGGTCGGCCAGGCCGGTGTGCGGCAGTTCCTCGACATCGGCACCGGCATCCCGACCAGGCCCAACCTACACGAGATCGCCCAGCAGATCGCCCCCGAGACCCGAGTGGTATACGTCGACAACGACCCCATCGTGTTGACCCACGCCCGAGCCCTGATGGTCAGCACCGAGCAGGGACGCAGCGAGTACATCCACGCCGACCTGCGCGAGCCGGAGATGATCCTCAACCACCGGACACTGCGCGAAACAATCGATCTCACCCAGCCGGTCGCGCTGACGATGATCGCGATCCTGATGCTGCTCGGCGACGCCGACGACCCGTGGCACAAGGCACGCGTGCTGATGGACGCCCTACCGTCGGGCAGCTACGTGGCGATCACCCATCCGACCGGCGACTTCAACCCCGAAGCCATGGCGGCAGCCGTCGCCGCCGCCGTCAACAGCGGCATGACCCTCGTACCCCGCACCCGCGAGCAGGTAGCCCGGTTCTTCGACGGCTGGGAACTGGTCGAACCGGGAATCGTGCCGGTGATGGAATGGCAACCCGACGACGGCAAACCCGCCGACCCACACGCCGCCTACTACTGGGCCGGCATCGCCCGCAAACCCTAGCTGATCTTTCATCTGTCGCCGTTAATGGCGGTTCTCGTGGCTCTTGTCGAGGGCCATTGCGCGGAGCAGCCACGGAGCGAGGCTTCTCGCGGTGATGTCGCGACTGATTCGCACGATCGTGTCGCCGGCCACCCGCGGAGGGACGGTAGGGCAGCGACGACCCGGGCGGGGTGGTTGGATCGGATCAACCAGATCTTGAAGTCCGCGGCGAGTTTCTTCGCGGCGGAGTTGGACCGCCCGTCGCGATGAAGGTCGCCTTCGTCGACTCCGAGAAGGCAGAGCACGGTGTCCAGCCGGTCCTGCAGGCGCTCGAAGACACGCCGGCACAGATCGCACCGTCGACCTACTACGCCACCAAGACCCGCCCGGCCTCGGCCCGGTCACGGCGCGACGAGGAACTGACCGAGATGATCGAGCGCATCCACCAGGAGAACTACGGCGTCTACGGCGCCCGCAAGATCTGGCACGAGCTGCACCGCCAAGGGGTGCCGGTGGCCCGGTGCACGGTCGAGCGACTGATGCGCGAGTCCGGACTGCGCGGGCTGCTACGGGACAAGGCGCCGCGTACGACCCGGCCCGCCGCCGAGACGGGACGCCCCGGTGACCTGGTCAAACGCGACTTCACCGCGGAACATCCGAACCAGCTGTGGGTCGCCGACCTGACCTACGTACGCACCGCCGTGGGCTGGGTGTACGCCGCGTTCGTCCTCGACGTGTACTCCCGCATGATCGTCGGCTGGCAGGTGTCCCCGTCGCTCTACACCGACCTCGCGTTGGACGCGTTGAAGATGGCGATCTGGCGCCGCGAGAACCAGGACGCTGACCTGCGTAAACTGGTCCATCACTCGGACCGGGGAATCCAATATCGAGCGATCCGCTACAGCCAGCGGCTCGCCGAGGCCGGCGCCGTCGCCTCGGTCGGGGCCAAGGGAGACTCGTACGACGCCATGGCCGAAGCGTTCAACTCCCTGTACAAGGCCGAACTCGTCCGCAACAAGGGCCCGTGGCGCGGGCTCGACGACCTCGAGATGGCCACCGTCGAGTACATCGACTGGTACAACAACCGAAGGCTGCACGGCGAACTCGGCCACATCCCACCCGCCGAACACGAGGCACTACACGCGATGACCCACCCGGTCACCGCACCCCTGAAAACCAGCTAACCAACTCTCCACCAAACCCGGGGCTTGACACTCCACCAAACCCGGGGCTTGACAGGCTGTCCGGCGATCTGCCGGGACGAGATCAAGGAGGGCATGGTCCATGCGGCTGGTGACTTCAGCGCCGCGCCGAGCGACGAGTTGACCCTGCGAACCCTGCCGACGTTCTTCCAGGTGCTGGAACTGCTCCTGACGGCCGGCGTCACCACGGTGGCGGAGGCAGCCTTCCAGCACCGGCTCTGGCGCCCGCATCTGCGACCCTTGGGCGGACTCGCCGACATCCGGGTCGTCCATTGCCAGATCGCGGCCGAGATGGCATGGGACCGCATTCAGCAAAAGGTGTCAGATTCCGGTATCGAGCTTGCCGTCGACTGCGGGCGCTCGACTGCATCCGCAACTGGCCGATGTGAGTGCATTCGACCATGCGTCGACTAGACGACCGAGGCGCGCCTACGCCGCTTTTGCGCCATCCACACAGCACATGCATCCAGGTCCACACGATCGGCGATCCCACTCTGGTCGCTCGCGGACGCTGCGACGGCTGGCCGTTCGTGCCTCGATCTATGAGGGCTCCGTCGCGATCATGAAGGCACGTAGGCGGGTACGGCGGGTTGGGTACGTTCAGTCGTACCTGGCTGGCCACACCAACCTGTACGCCGACATCTGCTGTGCGTGCCTATGGGCATCATGCGGTTGGCCAAATGCGCACTGCCGGCATTGATCTCTCTCGCTGCGTGCCGCATGCTGTGAGAACACGGCGGGAGGTCGGTCGATGACTTCGGGTAGCCATGGCGAGCTGGTTGGTTGCGGCATGTTCCCGACTAACCCGGCCCAGACGAGGGCGCATGGCTAGGAGCGCCCGCACCCGCGACGCGGCTGAAGTGCCCGGTCCTCGGGGCTCTGCTGAGGCGTATGGCGCCGTGCTTGAGGCGGCAGTTTCTCGCTTCGGTGCTTCCGTCGCGCCGGTGCTTCAGCGGGGTCTGGCTGCTCCGGAGGACACTTTGCGGGCGCCAATGGTCGAGCTTCTCAGGGCGGCTGGACGAGCGATTGGCTGTCCGGTTAGGGCGCATGGCGAGGTCCGCCTCCCGGATCTGGCTATCCGTCCTGACTACTTGATCGACGTCGACGGAGCCCCGATCGGTTATGTGGAACTCAAGGCGCCCGGTCGGGGCGTGCCCAGCCAGGGTTGGCGTCCCACGGCTCGGGAGCGTAAGCAATGGGCCCAGCTTCAGCTGCTTCCAAATGTCCTGTACAGCGACGGTCAGTCCTTCGCGGTGTATCGCTGGGGAGAGCTGCAGGGGCCGGTGGCACGGATGGAAGGCGACCTGCACCGGGCCGGTGCGCGGCTTCGCCCCGCAGACGCCAACCTGGCGCTCGTGCTTCATGCGTTCCTTGCGTGGCGTCCACGTCCACATCGCCGCCTTGAACATCTGGTCCGGGACGCGGCACGACTTTGTCGACTGTTGCGCGACGAGGTGTTGGACACTCTTGGACAAGAGCGGCTCGGGGGAAGAGTGCGGCTCTTCAGTGATCACCTAGCCGACTGGCGCACCTGGCTGTTTCCGCACTTGAGCGAAGAGTTGTTCGCCGACGCCTACGCGCAGACCGTCACGTTCGGGCTGCTTCTGGCGCGCCGGTCAGGAATCGAGTTCGAGGGCAAGGAACTGCCGACGCTCGGGCGAGAGCTGGCAAAGAACCACCTTCTCGTCGGGCGAGCGCTGGCCATCCTCACCGAGGACCACGGTGGTCCCAGCATCGAGCAGCGCAGCGTGGCGCTGCAAACGCTGCGGCGCGCCATCGCGGCCAGTGACTGGACGGATTGGCGGACCGACACGTCCGACCAGTTGTACGAACACTTCTTGGAGCTGTACGACCCAGCAGTGCGACGGGGAAGTGGCTCCTACTTCACACCCAGGGCCCCGGCAAAGTCGTGAGCGTGTCCGGCTTGATCCGCTTGGTGTAGACGCGCCCGTGCTGTTGGTAGCAGGGCGGGCATGACTCGTTCAGATGATCATCGAGGTTCTCTACGCC
>NZ_JBEYSU010000044.1:0-29922 GCF_040704235.1 Micromonospora sp. NPDC047707 | reverse complement strand
TCATCAGGTGGTGGCCGGTTTACGTCTCCATGACACGCCGAGTCCACACAGGATCAGCGCCCCACACGGGCGCCGAGGTTAAAGAACAAGCTGAGTGCCTGTTCGGTTATTGCCGCTGCGCCGTGACACGTTGGCACCGCGGCCGAGCCGTCGGCGGACACGCTGTCGGAGCACCGTGAACCGCCACACCACCCGATGTGTCATCGACTTCTGCCACTGTCCGTGGGTTGGCGCCGAGGCGGTGGCGCATCCGTGTGGTATCGGCGCTGGCCCGGGCGAGCGGTTGGCCGGGCGGCCCTGTGAGCCCCTGTGGGTGGCGGTGAGTCAGGCAGGCGTTCGCCAGAGCACACAGGCGCCGGTTTACAGATGTCAGCGCCCCGACCGGCGCGGCGCGGAGCCGACATCGACATGAGCGAGCACCGACGCAAGCGCCGCGTGAGTCGTACCGGCCGGCCGTGCTGGATGTCGCCGGGCCAGATCGAGCACCCATCGGATCTGCTCCTGCGATCCGGCGGTGAGGGCTGAGCCCGTCTCCGGGCATCCAGCTTCACTGCCGTGCGCCACGGGCCTGACCTGTACGCCTGTACCCACCGCCGAGGAGATGACCATGAGATCGTCCAGACGCAATCGAACCGTGCCACCGCGGTCCGTGGAAGGGTCGGCTGCCGGTGAGCGGGAGCCGACGTGGACGGCCGAGCGGATCCGCGGCCTGGGCGCCAGCACCGACCTGGCCACCGCCGCGGTGGTGCTCGGCATGTCCCGCTCCGCCGCCTACAAGCTGATCCGCCGCGACGCGTTCCCCGTGCCGCACTTCCGCGTCGGCGCCCACTACCGGATACCGACGGCGCCGCTGCTCGCCGCCCTGCACCTGGGTGACCCCGTCACCACGCCGGAGCGCGCCGCCGGCGCCACGAGCGCGCCACCGTAGGCGCCTTCCGCGCCAGCGGGGGCCCATCCCGTTCAACCCTCACGCCGCGCCAACGCGCGCGGCCCTGCTCCAGCCCAGACCTGCCGCCGGGACCGTCGTACGACGGTCCCGGCGACTTGATCGTGTCCGCGGATCACGCGTGGATGTCGATCGACGAAACCGATGCACCCCACCTGATCGAGGAGCACCACCTGCCATGCCTGACGGAAGCATCTTCAAACGCTGCGGCTGCCGCCACCCCGGCACCGGCAAGCCCTTTGGAAACGACTGTCCCAAGCTACGCCGCCCCAACCGCGCCTGGAGTTCCGAGCACGGCGACTGGGCCTACCAACTCGAACTCCCACCCACCGCCGACGGCCGACGCCGCCAACTACGCCGCGCCGGCCTACCCAACCGCCAAGCGGCCTGCGACGAACTCGACCAGGCCCGGGAACTACTCGCCCTCGCCTCCCGCGGGACCGGCGCCGCCGCACCAACATCGCCGACCTGCTCCAGGCCGCGGTGCGGGCCAAGCGGCCCCTGCCCGACGTCGACCGCCTCCGGCAGCGGCTGCGCGGTGACGGACCCCTGGCGGACATGCCAACCCTCGCCGACTACCTCACCGGCTGGCTGGGCCACCTCAACGTCGACGCGAACACCATCGGCGGCTATGAGTCGATCGCGCGCGTGCACCTCATCCCGCACCTCGGCGAGATTCCGCTGGACAAGCTGCGTACCAGCCACGTCCGTGACATGTTCGCCGCGATCGGACGCCGCAACGACGAGATCCTCGCGGCGAGAACCAACTCCGACCCCGCGGTGCGCCAGTCGGTCGCCGGGGTGCGGCCCACCGGCCCCGCGCGGCGTCAGCGCATCCGCGCCTGCCTGCGCAAGGCCATCAACGACGCCCTCGCCGACGAACTCATCGTCGGCTCCAACCCGGCCACGCTGGTCAAGACCCCGAGCGACCGGCCGCTGCCGATCGTGTGGGAGGACGAACGCGTCCAGCGCTGGAAGGACACCGGAAAGGTCCCCGGACCGGTGATGGTGTGGACCGACGCCCAGGTCGTCGACTTCCTCGATTACGCCGCTCAACATGCCCCCGACCTGCACCCGATGTGGCACTACATGGCCTACCGCGGGCCCCGCCGCGGCGAGGCCTGCGGACTGCGGGACAGCGAGGTCCGCCTGCACCGACGGGAGACCACCATCAACAACCAGATCGCCACCCACGGCTACACCCCCGTGCAGAAACCCCCGAAGAGCAGAGCCGGCAACCGCGACGTTGCCCTCGACACCGACACCGTCAAGGTCCTCACCGCCTACAAAGCCCGCCGCGCCCAGTGGCAACTCGCCGCCGGCCCGGCGTGGCCCGACACCGGCCTGTTCTTCGTCCGCCCCGACGGGCAGCCCTGGCACCCCAACGCCGTCACCCAACGCTTCCGCCGGCTCGTCCGCAAAGCCGGCTACCGCCGATCCGCCTGCACGACCTGCGCCACAGCGCCGCCACCATCGCCCTCGACGCCGGCGTCGACATCAAGGTCCTCGCCGACCAACTCGGCCACTCCACCACCACCCTGACCCGCGACACCTACCAGAGCGTCACCAAACAGCTGCACCGGGACGCCGCCGACGCCGTCGCGAAGAAGATCAACCAGAGGCGCCGCAAGGCGGGGTGAAACTTGCCCCCACCGGAGCGGCAGAGGACGGCCGCGTACGGCCGGGCCGGTCCCGGTCGAGGGCGCGCAGCTGGGCGGCGGTCAGTGGCGCGGGGATCTCACACGGTGCGGTACTCGTTCGGGCAGGCGAAGTGACTGCCAGCGGCTGCTCTCCGACGCGGGGGTGTGAGTGGCGGCCCAAGCGGGCACGAGGGCGGCAGCGGCGAGCAGGCCCAGCACGGACAGCGCGGCAGCGATTCTGACGGCGGGCCGCCGACGCCAGCGGGCCGGCAGATCCGTGGGCGTCGATGGTGGGTGAGGTGGCTGGATCACGGTCGATGGTTCCGGAAGTCTGTGGTGGGGTCAGCGGTAGGCGGCGGTGGCGAGGTCACCGACGGCGGCCTCGACGGCGGCGGTGATGTCGCGTACGGGTCGGTGGTGCTGCTCGGCGATCGCCCGCAGTTGTCTGCTGACGGCGTTGGTGTCGTCGAGGCACAGGTGGGTGGCCAGGCCGAGAACGGCGACGAGGCCGGCGAGGGCGGCGGTGTGGTTGTCGGGCGGTTCGCGTCCGGCGGCGAGGTAGCGCAACCTGGATCGGGCCACGACGGCCCATTTGGTGTCGGTGGCGAGGTAGACCTCGGTGCGGGCGAGCCCGCCGAGGCGGCGCCGGCTGGTGCGGTGCAGGATCCCGCCGGCGTGCAGGCCGGCGCGGGTGCGTTCGTACAGGTCGTCGGCGAACCATGTCAGCCATCCCCGCAGCGTCGGGGCAGGGTTGGCGTAGCGGACCGAGGTGATGGCGGTGTCGGCGATGAGGTCGCCGACAGGCCGGTCAAGGCGCAGCCACAGCCGTCGCCCGCCCGGGCGGGCGTCCTCGTTGTCATCGAGGGCGATCCGCCCGGCCAGGAACAGGTCGGTCAGGACCGCGCCGGCCATGCCGAGCGCGAGGGCCTGGCGGTGGATGTGGGGTTGGCCGGTGTCGTCGTTGTGGCCGAGCAGGAACAACTCGTCCCGCAACGGCAGCTGAGGAATCGACGCGGTCATCGCGGCGGATCCTCCCGCAGCCCGGCCACATGCTGCCGCAGCCGGGCGTGCACCCCCGTGTAGGCGGCGGTCGGGTCCGGGAGCAGCGCCTTGTCCACGGCGGCCAGGACCGTGTAGTTCGGATCGCACACGTTGCCGATCGGCGCCCTGCCGGCCTGCGACACCAACTGGTAGGCGTCCAGGGTCTCCAGGCCGGTGAGCGTGCTGGTCCAGCCGACCAGGTCGCGGTGGGCGATCCGGTAGGCGTCCTCCAGGGGCCGGGCGCAGCCGACCGACATGATTTCCCGGTCGGTCTCCAGGCGGGGCCACACCGTCGGAGTGCCCTTGATGACCTCGATGGCCAGGGTGGTGGTCGTGGCGATTTCCACCCCGACGCCGCAGGCCTCGCCTTCGCCTTGGCGGGCGTGTCCGTCGCCGAGGGCGAGCATCGCCCCGTGCACGTTCACCCGCAGGTAGAGGGTGGTGCCGGCGCGCAGCTGCGGGGTGTCCAGGTTCCCGCCGTGCATGTCGGGGACGATCGTGGAGCGGGCCTCGAACCCGCCGGGAGCGACCCCGATGGTGCCGATCATCGGGTCCAGCGGCAGGTCGACGTAGTGGTCGCCGGCTGTGGCGTGGAAGCGGACCGTGCTGGCCTGCCGGTCGATGTCGTACATCCACACCCGCTCTTCCAGCGGGGGCTGCAGGGTGGCGGTGTGGGACGTACCGGTCAGCGCTCCGAAGTGCGGGAAGGTCGAGGAGACGCCCCAGCCGCGGGCGGGGGTGACGGCGGCGAGGTGGACCGCGAGGGTGTCGCCGGGTTCGGCGTCCTCGACGAAGAAGGGTCCGGACACCGGGTTCAGGTACGGCATCCGGCATACCTGCGACGGCAGGTCCGCCGGGCCGCGGACGAGGCCGCCGAAGCAGTCCTCGGTGTGCACCTGCAGGATGTCGCCGGAGCGGACGTGGGCCACTGGCATCCGGCCACCAAAGGTGTAGGCCAGCTCGTCGCGGGCGGGACGGTAGGTGATCGTGTCCATGGCGGTCACACCCGTTCCACGTGGCGGGCCTGCGGCTGCGCGGGCGCCAGACCCGACAGCGCGGGCTGGCGGCCGGTCAGGTACAGGCCGGCGAGAACGACCATGCCGATGGCGAGCCAGGCCAGGCCGAGGCGCTGCGCGGCGATGTTGGCGTTGATCACCACGTAGGCGAGGATGCCGAACCCGATCCCGGGCATGACCAGGTGCGCCCACCAGTTGCCGCTACCTTCACGGATGAGGTGGTGCACCACCACCGAGACGTGCAGGACCAGGAACGCGACCATCGCCCCGAAGTTGATCAGCGACGACAGCAGCGTGATCCCGTCGACGCGGGTGGCCATGTACAGGCCGAGCACCACCGACACGGCGCCGGTGAGCAGGGTCGCGTCGATCGGCACGTTGCGGCGGATCGACACCTTCGCCAAGAAGGCAGGCAGTTGCCGGTCCCGGGCCATCGCATACAGCAGCCGCGAGGTGGCGACCTGCGCGACCATCGAGTTCGGCAGGCCCCACGCGATCGCCGTCGCCACCGCGCACAGGGTCGCCAACCAACCCCCGCCGGCCACGGCCGCGGCGTCGTAGAAGGCGGTCCCGTTCACGTCGCCCTCCGTCAGGAGGGTGCCGGGGTCCGGGACGAGCATCGCGGCCAGCCACGTCTGGGCGATGAACAGCACGCCGGCCAGGATGAGCACGGCGGCCATGGCCCGGCCGATCTGCCGGGAACCGCCCTTGGTCTCCTCGGCCAGCATGCTGATCCCGTCGAAGCCCAGGAAGGACAACACCGCGATCGACACCGCGCCCGCCACGAGGGACCAGGTGAACGTGTCCGAGTTGTAGAACGCCTCCCAACCGAACCGGCCCCTGCCCGAGGCAAGAGCCCAACCGGCGACAGCGAGGAAGACCGCCAGGACGATCAACTCACCGACGAGCATCACCCGCGTGACCATCGCGGTCATCCGGATGCCGACCGAGTTGACGACCGTGTTGACCGCGACGAACCCGAGCAACCACAACCACACCGGCACCACCGGCACGGTGGAGTGCATCGCCACCGACGCCACCAGATACAGCAGACCCGGCACGAGCACGTAGTCGAGCAGGATCACCCAACCGGCCAGGAAACCGACCGGCGCGCTGATGCCCCGCCCGGCGTAGTTGTAGACGCTCCCCGACATCGGGAACGCCTTCACCATCTGCGCGTACGAGAACGCGGTGAACACCAACGCCACCACACCAACCGCGTACGCCAGAGCCACCATCCCGCCCGAGCCGGCGTAGACGCTGCCGAAAATCGCCATCGGCGCGATCGGCACCATATAGACCAGCCCGTACGCCACAAGGTCGCGGAAGCGCAGCTTTCGGGCCAACTCCTGGCGATAGCCGTAGCGCGCCAATTCCTCCTGTAGCTGCATCAGACCCTTCCATTGACATCGTTATCGAGGGACGGAACATTCATTGCCACGCCACCCGTGAATGGCCTTACCATTCCGAATGGTGGCCCGACTCGAATGGCTTGGTCGATACCGTCGATGCGGACAAGAACTGTTGTCCGCATCGACATGCCTCAGCGAGAGCGAACGGGCCGCCGGGCAGTTTGGGAGGGGACATCCAGCGGCAGGGGCAAGGCGCTCGGGCGTAGAGTCGGCCACGTCTGAGCACTCGCGCCGGCCCGAAGGACCGAAACTTTCGCTGGCCTTGCCGTTGCCCCGGCGACCGGTTGACGTGCCCGCCGTCGTCCGACCGCTGGAAGTTGTTTGAGGAGGACCCGTGAGGCTGGCAGACGGGATCGCTGAAGTGTCGGTGAACGACGCCGTCCGCGCCTCGGTCAGCTATGACCAACTGCGTACCGGTGATGACGGCCTGTACTGGTTGGAGACTCGCCCCGACGCCGACGGACGTGCGACGGTGACACGGTGGCGGCCCGGTGAGGGCAAGCGTGATGTCAGTCCGAAGGGCTTCGATGTCGCCAGCGGCGTTCACACGTACGGGGGCGGGTCGTTCGCTGTCGTCGAGGGGACGATGTGGTGCGTCGGCGAAGATGGCCTCTACCGGAGCCGTCGTCACGGCGATGAACTCGAATTGGTCAGCCATGGTTCCTTCGGCGACCTGACCATCGGCGACAGCGAGTTGCTGGCCGTGCGGGAGTCGGAGCAGGGCGACGAACTCGTCGCGGTGTCGCTCACCGGTGCTCCGCCGATGCGAACTCTCGCCTCGTCCCGGGGGTTCCTCGGTGCGCCTCGGCCGGGTCCGGGTTGGTTGGCCTGGACCGCGTGGAGTGAGCGCGATATGCCTTGGGATGCGTGTGAGGTGTGGGTTGCCTCCTACTCGCCGGGTGGTTCGGTCGAGAGCACGGTGAGACTGGCCGGCGGTCCGGATGAGTCTGCGGTGGAGCCGCGGTGGGGACCCGACGGGGCGTTGTATTTCGTGTCGGACCGCAGTGGCTGGTGGAATCTCTACCGGTGGGACGGCCACCGGGTGGAGGCGGTGGCGCCGATCGCGGGTGAGTGCGCCGCGGAGCCATGGGAGCTGGGTTACGCGTCGTACGGTTTCCTCGACGACGGTCGGCTCGTTGTGGCGGTGCAGGAGGGGCCGCGACACCGCCTTGTCGTCATTGATCCCGACGGCACTGTTCGCCCGGTCGACCTCCCGTACACGTCGATCAAGCCGTACCTGGCCGTTCGAGGGACGACGGTGACGTTGATCGGATCGTCACCGACCGCGGCCCCGCAGGTCGCGCTGATCGACCTGGATGGCGCCGATCCGCAGGTGGAGGTGCTTGCCAGGTCGGAGCACGCCGCACTCGACGGGGCGTGCGTTTCGACGCCGACGCAGCTGCGCGTTCGAGTGGCGAGCGATCGGGAGGTGCTTGCCCTGGTGTACCCGCCGACGGGCTCGGCGGCGGACTGGCGGGCACCGGTGATCGTCCGGGCCCATCCAGGGCCTACCGCCTCCTGCCTGCTGCGCTTGGACTGGCAGGCGCAGTTCTTCACCAGTCGCGGGTTCGCCGTCGTTGATGTCGACTACCTGGGTAGCACCGGGTATGGCCGGGTGTTCCGGGAATCGCTGTACGGTCGGTGGGGACTGGACGACGTCGATGACTGCGCGGCGGTGGCGGTGCACCTGCTGTCGACGGGGCGGGCGGTGCCGGGGCAGGTGTTCATCCGTGGTGCCAGCGCCGGCGGATACACCGCGTTGCACGCGGTGGCGCAGGACGGCCCGTTCGCCGCTGCCACCGCCGTGTCGGCGATCGTGGATCCTGACCGGTGGGCGGAGACGGTGCCCCGGTTCCAGCGGGCGCACGCGATACGGCTGCAAGGTGGTGCCGGCCGGGTCCATGCCGCCGCTGTCCAGCGGCCGGTGCTGCTCATTCATGGCACCGCCGACGAGGTGGCCGTGGTCGAGGATGTCCGCGAGCTCGCCGACGAGTTGGCGTCTCTCGGTATGGCGCCCGAGGTGTTGCTCCTTCCTGAGGTCGGCCACTATGTGGCGTCGTCCCGTCGAGCGGGCGCGGCGCTGGAGGCGGAGCTGGCTCACTACCGCTCCGTGATGGCTGATGCGGCCAACGACCAACGGGGGTTACACAGCGGCCAGCGGTAGTCGGTGACGCACGTACTCGCCGAATTCGCGGACCTCCGGCTCGCACCGGTAGGGCTCGAGGTCGGCCTGTACCTCGACGAGGCGCTGCAGGCAGCGGTGTGAGGTGGTTCGTGCGGCGTAGTCGACTGCCTCGCGGGCGGTGGCGCACGCTTCGTCGATGCGGCCGGCGGCGGCCAGCGACGAGGCCAGGAGCGCGGTGTCGATGGCGAGTCGCCGGACGTGGGTGGGGCTCAGCGCGGTGAGGGCGTTGCCCAGGTGCCGTTGGGTGTGCTGCGGTCGGCCGAGGTCGTGGAAGCAGTGGGCGATCTCGTCGGCGAGGTACGCCGCGTCGAAGTACCGGATCCACACCGGCTCGTCCTCGGGCTTGCTGCGGGCCAGTTGCCTCTCCGCGATGTCGAGGTGGGTCAGGCAGTCGCCTTCGCGTCCAAGGCGGGCGTGCGTGCGCGCCACCACCGCATGCAGCGCGGCTGCCACAGCGGGCGTCGCCTGGGTCTCGCTTCCTCTCACCGCCGTCAGCGCCATCCTGCGTGCCGGCTCGGGGTGCCCGCAGTGCAGCGCGAGGTGGCCGATGTTCACGGCGAGCAGGTAGCTGCCGTACAGGCGGTCGTCGACGGCTTCCGTCAGACGCAGAGCGCGAAGGTAGCGGCGCTGGGCGAGGCCATGGGCGCCGGTGTCGACCGCCTGGTACCCGCAGAGCTCGAAGAATCCCGCCGCCAACGTGTAGAGACGGCGGCCGACAGCCTCGGAGACGGGGGTGTTCGCCAGCAGCCGGTTCAGTTCACCCTCGACGTAGCGCTGCACTTGGGCGTGGACTCGTCCGGCGCCGTGGGTGTGGTCCAACTGCCGGAACATCGCCAGCGCGGTCTCCGCTGAGTGAAGATCCTCTTCGTCAACCTGGTCAGGCGAGCCGGGTTGTCCGGCCGCGGGCGGCCGGGGTCCCGCCGCAGCGTTCAGCCAGTCAAGGGCGGCGCGATCGAGGACACCGGGTTGGAACGGAACCCGAGCGATCATCTCGGCCAACCCCGACGTTTCTGCCAGGCGATCGGACAGCACGCTGCTGAGGCCGACGCCGGCTGGTGAGGTGGTGGTGGGCTTGCCGTCGCTGGTCCGGTTTTTGTCGAGCAGCGGTAGCAGGCGCATCAGGGCGCCCCCGGTCGCCAGCGCCTTGTCGCAGGCCTCGACGAACTCGCGGGAGGGGAACCGGTCGGCCGTCTCCACACGACGCACGAGATCGGCACTGAAACGGATCATGATGCCGAGCCGCGCCTGCGAGAGGTTGGCGCGTTCGCGCAGCCGGCGCAGTTCGGCGCCGAAGAAGTGGCGCTCGGACAGGGATGGCTGGAGCGTCCGCGGGGTCTGGCCCATGACACCGCCTTTCGGGCTGCTCGCCGCCGGCGGCATTGAGCAGCGTGGACATCGCGCACATAGGGTCACTCAGTGTTCAGCGCGGCGCAACCAGGATCGCCAGGAACTGCGCCGCATGACCGTCGGCCCATGAGGCGCGCCGCATGCGGACAACCCGTTCGTCCGCATGCCCGGCATTCACGACAGCGACGCTGAGGGCGAGTGTGAGGAGAACGGGGCGCGACCACTCGTCGGATCCGCCCTGGTTGTTCACGACCCTGGGAGGTGCCAGTGGAGCACGAAGTAGTTCCATCCGCCCTGATCGTGACGGGTGCCGGGCGGGGTATCGGGCTCGCCACCGTGCGGGCGACCATGAGCAGGGGCCTTCACGTGTACGGGTTGGACATTCATGTTCCCGGAGACGTTCCGCGCGGAGACCAGGGCCCCTCCTGGCACGACGTCGACGTCGCGGACGAGCAGCAGGTGCGGTCGTTCTTCGCCGATCACGTCAAGCCTGGTTCGGTGGGTGGGCTGGTGAACTGCGCGGGAGCGGTGGAGCGCACCTCGATCATCGACGCGGACGTCGCGGAGTGGGAGCGGATGCTCGCGGTCAACCTGAGCTCGGCTTTCCTGGTGATCCGTGAGTTCGTCGCGTATGCCGCCGCTCCTGCCGCCATCGTCAACGTCAGTTCCGTCAACGCCCACTATGGGCACCCGGAGCGACTCGGGTACGCGGTGGCCAAAGGCGGCGTGGAGGCGCTCACCCGGGTGACCGCCCAACAACTGGCCGATCGAGGCATCCGCGTCAACACCGTCGTGCCGGGTGCGATCGCCACCCAGATGACCCCCGACAAGGCCGCCGGTCACCGCTGCCTTCTCAGGCGCTGTGGTGAACCGGAAGAGGTGGCGGACGCGATCATGTTCCTGCTGTCACCAAAGGCGTCGTACATCACCGGCAGCACGCTGCACGTCGATGGAGGACTGGGGCTGCGATGACGACTACCCACGACGGCATCACCGAGATCGACTACGGGGCCATGATCCGCGCCCTGAACCAGGTCCACTACGCGGGCGAGACGTCGTTTTACAACAACGCACCGCTGCGCCCCTGCGAGGAGGCGCTCTACCACCAGCTCGGTGTGGGGGCGCGAATCCTCGATGTGGGATGCGGTGCAGGTCGCGTCACCCGGGCGATAACCGCACTGGGCGGCGACATCGTCGGCGTCGACATCAACGACGCGGCCCTGGCCGTTGCCCAGGCAGCGTGCCCGAACGGCGCCTTCGTGCACGGCAGCATGAACGCCCTGCCACTACCGACGGACAGTTTCGACCAGGTGTGGTGCCTGCGCTTCTCCTTCAACGCGCTGGCAACCGAGGCCGAACGGGTGGAGACCCTGCACGAGATGTGGCGGGTGTGTGCCCCGGGAGGCACCGTCCTGGTGGAGACGTTCAACTGGCACTACGCCGGCCGGCTCGGGCTTGTGCGTATCGCCAATCTGCTGGACCTGGCCGCCCGCGCCGCGCGATGGCGGGGGCAGCGTCGCAGCGGCTCACGGCCCCTGCCAGCGCGCGACATCATCTACCTCGCCAACAAGACCAGCCGAGCCGCGCCCGGCTACGCCCACCTCACCACCGCCCACGAGTTGTACCTCCTCACGGCGGCGTGCGGCATCCGGCAGTACGCGACCGTGACATCGGAGGAGGGTGTCCTGTCGACCCCCGCGCCCCCGGTACGCGGCAGACACCGCCGGTACTCGATGTGGCTTGTCCTCCGTAAGCCCGGGGAGCGGTCATGAGCTTGTTAAGAGTCGGCAACCGCGCGCTGGAGATCCGGATCGCTGGGTCGGCACCACGCTGCCTGCGGCGTTTTGTCGCCCGACTCGCTGGCACGGAACTGCCGACCGTACCCACCGGGCAGGGCATGCAGGTAAGTGGTGGGCACCGAACCCGGCTGACCGTCGACGTCAATAGAGGTGAGGTCCTCCTGGAACTGGCTGCGGAGCTGGCAGGCGATCCCGCCACGTTGGAGATCGGGGTGCTCCAGGCCGCGGCACGTTCCTTGGCCGTCATGGGAGACGGCGAGCTGGCGCTCCTGCACGGGAGTGCGGTGACCGCAGACGGCGGACGGTCGGCCATAGCGGTGCTGGACGGCGGACGCGGGCAGGGCAAGACATCACTCGCGCTGGGCGTCGCCGCTCACGAAGGCAGCCTGTTGGTCGACGAGTTCACCTTCACCGCTTTCCGCTGCGGTCAGCCCTGCGTGGTGCCGATGCCCACCCTGCCCTGGCACGTGCGCGCCGACATGGCGCCGCTGCTGGCACCTCACGCCACCGAACGGCTCCTCTACGCGGTGGATCTTCCCGCCCCCACTACCGCCGGACACCGCCCGCTGCCGCTGAGCCTCATCGTCATTCCGGATCAGGGCCTTGCGCCGGGCGAACTGCGCGAGACGCCTGCTCCAGCAGCCCGCGATCTGCTGCGCGTGGCGGTGACCGACCACGAGGCGAAGCTACGCGATCCGACTCTGGACCACGTCTCGATCTTCTCCTCGGCTGACGAGGTCACCATCAGCGGCAGTCTTCCCGCATTCAACTTCGGGGAGAAGGCGCTCGACGCCCTGGCCGCTGTACCGGTCATCCGCGTCGGCGTCGGCAAACCAGACGACTTACCCACCAGCGTTGCCGCGGTGATGCGTCGGATAAGAGGAGATTCGTGATGCGGCAGCCAGCCGCGCCATCGATGCTCCTCCTCGCCGGCACCAGCGAGGCCGGAAAGTCGAGCGCGGGCGAGTACTTGGCCGCCCTTGGCGCCCGCCGCGTTGAGATCAGGACGGTCCTTGTGCGACTCACCTCAGGCCGACAGGCCTACCACGA
Source organism: Micromonospora sp. NPDC047707 (assembly GCF_040704235.1). Lineage (NCBI taxonomy): Bacteria > Bacillati > Actinomycetota > Actinomycetes > Micromonosporales > Micromonosporaceae > Micromonospora > Micromonospora sp. NPDC047707. Next base: position 17,486 of record NZ_JBEYSU010000044.1, on the reverse strand, counting down.
GGGCGTGGAGACGCGGGAAGACTTCGGGTACGACGAGTTCGTCTCGAAACTCCTCGAACTCTCCAACCGCGGCGAGTCCCCCTTGGCAGTCGAGAGCTTCATCGACGCCGCTTTGGCTATGACTGTGAAGCGAACGTGGCCGGCGCCATGCTCGATCATCTTCATCACCGCACCAGAACTTGTCCGTGTCAGACGCCTGGCGCAGGCCCGAGGGCTGACCACCGACGAGGCTCGACGCATCATCCGACGCAAAGACGAGCGGAAACGCGTCCACGAACAGCTCCCGACCTGGCGCGCCATTACCGATCATTGGGTCGACAACACTGCCAACATCATCACCTTCAGGGCTCGTCTCCGCGACGCGTTCCAGACCACCCAGACATCCTCAGGAGGCATCCAGCCATGACTCGTCGATACGCCTCCGCCGGTGCCGTCGTCACGACCGACAACCTCAGCTCTCCACAAATCCTGCTCCTCGATCAGGTCCGAAAGACCGGTGAACGACAGACCGTCGCGCCGAAAGGCCGACTGGAGCCGGGCGAGGCGCCACTTCTCGCAGCCAAGAGGGAGGTGGCCGAGGAAGCCGGCCTCACCAACACGCACTACAGCGCGTATCTCGGGCAGGAGGCCTACACCTTCACCGACAACGACGGCACACCAGCGGCAAAGATCGTCGACTGGTTCCTCTTCACGACATCCACCACCGCCACGACGCCGGCCCGGGACGAAGGCTTCGTCCAGGCCCGCTGGCTCGACGCTTCCGCCGCCCGGCGGGCCGCCAGCCATTCCCAGTTCCAGCAGGTGCTGAATCGCGCCCTTGCCGTCATCACCTGGCGCGCCGCTCATCCCTTGCCCTTTAGCCGGAAGCTCAGTTGCCTGGTCAACCAGGTGGCGGCAGAGGCCGAGGCCGTAATCGCCGGACATCCGGATGCCGGGGTGGGGCTGTGCGGATCCGCCGCACGAGGAGACTTCATCGAGGGCTGGAGCGATGTCGACTTCATTGCTTGGAACCTGCCCTCCACGTCGGCCGCCGCCACGTCGCTCCACGAGATCGTCAGTGAAGCGGCCCGATGCCACGGTTCTCGAGCGTCACTGCACCTCGCCGACAGCCACGGGGGCGACGCCCGTCGCCTCGGTCCGCTCTACGACATGAAGATGCGGATGGTGCTGCGCCGCGTAGGGCTAGACACCGCCGTGATCGCAGGTGCCGCCGCCCCTACGCCGGCTGCCGCCTCAGAATTGACCGATCTCGCTGGTGACGTTGCCATGCTGTACGAGTTCGCTGTCGCCCGTCTGGCCGCGAGCCACCACACAGAATCGGGGCGCGAGGACACCGCACGCCGGGTGTTGTCGGTGCTGTCGAGCGCCGGTCGGCTGCTTGTCGCACATCGAGCGCCAGAGGTAGGCCTGCGGCTTCCCGAGGTGGTCGAGGCGCTGCGCGACTGGCCGGACACCGAACTCAGATCGCTCCTTGAAGACTACGACGCCTACCGCCGTGCAGGCGCAGACGACCTAGCACAGGCCGAACTGCTCGCCGCACGGGTGCCAGGTGCGCTTGTGGCCGTGAGGAGCATGCTCGAAGAGTCGGCATCCTTATGATCATTTTCGTCGACGGGATCGATGGTAGCGGGAAGACGACTCTCATCAGACACCTTGCCACCGCCCTGAACCGCAGTGGCACCGAAGCAGCCGTCTCCAGCCCACTGTGGCGTTACCTCCCCACGATCGCCGCGCCGGAACAGTTCGCCTCCTGGGTCGTCAGCACACCAGGTGTAGAGGTTGCAGAGGCGCTCATCTTGGCAATGATTGATCGTCTCGACGATTTCCGCAGCCTGAGCGTCGCACAAGACCGCGTGCACCTGGTTGATCGAGGGCCGAAGACTGTCTACGCATCCGCCCGCGCCCACGCCCACGAACGACGCACGGCATTCGAGCCCCTTCGGGAACATCTGGCCGCCTCGGTCCGAGCACTCGCCGACGTCCAGCCATGCATGGCGATCGAACTTGGAGAGGGCAAGGAGGCGCTCCAGGTGGCCCTTCCGCGCCTTACATCGTCTCAGACCGTGACGCCCGGATACCTGGGGTACTTGCAAGCTTTCGCCAGAGAAATGCATGCCTTTGGCGACTGGCCGGGCCTGCCAACGCAGCGACTTGACGTTTCCATTTCGGCCGAATCCAATTGCGCGGCGGTCATAGAGTCTCTCCGCCTCCCGACTATCAGGAACGGCCGTGCGGACGTAGGGGCGGCAGTGCCCGCAAACGGACGGGACCGGCAGACATGAGCCAGCGCATGCCTGCCAACGTTCCACCGCCGCGAGGGCGCCGAGCGGCTGCGCTGCTGACAGCCGTAGTTGAAGCCCGTACGGCCTGGCTTGCTGCCACTGTCGATTCGCTGCACCAGCGAAAATCTGTGGAGGCGGCGTGGCTCGTGGGATCCCTCGGACGAGGCAGCGCTGACCCGTACAGCGACGTCGACCTCGTCGTGGCCGTCGATGAGACTACAGCGCAGAGCGTGTTCAACGATCCGGTTGCCGGCCTGCATTTGCCCGGCCGGGTGCTGTTCACCAGGGGTAAGCCCCGCAATGCCCCGGCCGGTGGCGGTTACCTGACCGTGTGCATCGAGCTGGCCACCTTACCCGTCCTGATCGATCTCTACTTGTGGCCCATCACCACCGCCGCCCGACCCGCCGACGGTCGGCTCCTGCTGTATCGCACGACATCACCACCGCGCATCGGCTTGGCGTTCATGCCGCTGCTGGACCGCCACCGCACCCCGGACTCCACCGGTGCCGACTCAAATCACCCGGCCAGCGTTTTGCTCCTGGTGCAGTTGGCCGCGAAGTACCTCGCCCGTGGCGACCGACCGCGCCATGTCGCCATCACTCGACATTTGAATTTTCTATCCGGCGCCGAGATCGTCACGCTGCGGCAGATCCTCGACGAGCGCGTCGACCAAGCCGCCGCCGAGGTCCTGCGCCCCGCGATTGACGCGGCCCACCGACTCCTCGACCTCGTCGACGGTAGGCCTCGCAGGAAACCCGGGTAGTTTCAGCTGTCGAGCACTTCTGCGTCTATCGATTGGGGATGCGGGCTACGTGTCGCACATCGAGAAGATCACCGGCGAACTCCGCGCGTTGATGACCGGGGTCGAACGCGCGCAGGGGTTGGCAGCCGCCGCCGACAGCCAGGCGCAGGAGGTGGCGTTGCGGGCCGCGGGCGCTGGCTTCGTCGCCGTGGCGGCGGGCGTGGCGCGGGTGCACAACGCGATCACGGGCATCCAGGGCGGCCTGAGGAGTCTCGCCGGTTCGATCGGTGAGGCGACGAAGGCCACCGCGGCGGTGCCGAACGAAGCCACTCCGCAGGAGACGATCGCCGGGCTGGCGCCCGTGCAGAGCGCCGTGGACGCCGCTCGTGACGCGGCGGCCGGGGCCATCACCGGAGTCGGTGAGGCGCAGCAACTCGTCGCCGTGGTCCTGCGGGGCGGGCAGCCCGGGCCGCTGTTGCAGGCCCTGGACGGCATCAAGCAGGTCCTGGTGCTGGTCGTTCAGCGCACTGGCGGCGCCCGGCAGTCCATCGAAGCGGCGATCGCGGAGGCGCGGCGGTTGGGGTCGTCGGGAAACTGATGGGGGCTGGCGGTCATCCACCGGCCAGCCCTACCCCTGTCACGCACGGTGATCCGCCTTCGGCACCTCATGCCGCCGGCGACGCCACGTCCGCTGACCCCGACCACGGCACGCCCTGGACCAGGCCGCCAACCGGTGTCCCGGGCGGGACGCCGACCGGTCCGAGAACCAGAATTCCACACCGGTTGGACGACGAAGGGCGGCGTCCGTTGGAGCTCGAAAACGAATGCGCCGATATAGTCGCCAGCAAGAGCTACCGGGTCCATCAGAACCCCACCAGGCAGGAGATCGCCGATGCCCGGCTCCGTACCGGCGACTCGGGCAACCCGAACAAAGACCCGGATTACCTGATCGAAGGTCATGTGTTCGACTGCTATTCGCCCACTCTTGGCAAGCCGGTGCGGGGCGTCTGGAGCGAGGTCCGCGCCAAGGTCGACAAGGAGCAGACCCAACGTGTGGTGCTGAACCTGCACGACTGGCACGGCGACCTCGCGGCCCTGCGGAGACAGTTCGACGCCTGGCCGGTCGAGAGGCTGAAAGAACTCGTCGCGGTAACGCCGAGTGGCGCGATCGTGCAGATCGTACGTCGAGACTGAGGAGAGGCGTGGAGATGGCTGTCGAGTTCAGGTTGACCCTGGCGGGTGACCTCTCCCTGGAACACGTGGCTGATCTCGTGGCGGCGAACAGCGCCGAGAGGCCGAGGCCGAGCGGCACCAACCCGCGGCTGTTCAGTGTTCGGCTCTACGAGACGCGCGGGTACGCGCTGAGCGTCTACTCGGGGAACCAGGGCTATTTCGATGCCGAGGACGACAACGGTGCCCGCTGGGAATGGGAGCCGGAGACGTACGTCGACATCGACTTCTCCATGCGGGCAGACGACGTGGTCGACAAGGGGATCCCGAACATGATGAAGGCCGTGGCCCGTGTGTTGGCCGCCCGGCAGGAGGACGCGGCGCTGGTCCAGAACGGCAACTGGCTCCTGCTGACCCGCGTCGGGGGCACACTCCGCAGACACCGGCCTACCTGGTGGAGCCACTACGGCGTAGCCGACCTCATCATCGCCCAATGAACCAGCCGAGCCCGGGTGATCCGCTGACGAACGAAGCGGCTTCGACCCGCCGTCCGACATCGACCGCGTCTTCCTCGACCCAGCGGACCTGAACCGCGACAACGACGACCGAGCCACCATGCGGCTGACGGCGACCTGGCCGGATCCCCCGTGGGAGGCGGCGCCCAGCCGGGGAAGCGGGTAGCCCCACATGATCTTCGATGATGTGCGCGGTGTGTGCTCTCCAGCGGATGCCGACCGGGGTCAACCGGTGCCAACGCGGGTCACCGCGGCCGACCGCCGGTCGCAAACCGGCGTTCGTGTGCTCGGGGTGTGGTCCTGGGCTGGGAGAACGGCGGTCTGGGGGACATGGGCGAACGTGGGCCACTCCCTGCCACCCCAGGTGAACCCCCAGGTCGCTAGACTAGGCCCTCGCGCCCTCGTAGCTCAGGGGATAGAGCATCGGTTTCCTAAACCGTGTGTCGCAGGTTCGAATCCTGCCGGGGGCACCAGGTCAGAGCCTTGATCGCGCCAGGCCCCTCGGGCAGCGTCGCCAGATGCTCGCGGAGCAGTTGGACGACGATCGCCAGCGCTTCCCCGATTCGCAGCCCGCCGTCGCCCTGGTAATGCGCTTCCAGATCAATCTGACGCTGCACGTTCCAGAAGGCCGGCGCAGAACATCAGCGCCAAGCTCACTCCCAGGAGCGCCAGCACGGGTAGTGGGGGGAAGCCGCTGCCGATTGCCATCACTGTCCCAAGTGCCAGTGCCCAGAGGATCAACCCCATTGCTCCGCCAAGCATCAGTTGCCGCGCCGACTGTGGGTCTGGTCTCCCACGCCGAGCACGATGCTTGATCCGCCAAGAGGTCAAGCCGAGCACCACCAGCAGGATCGGAATCACTACGCCGGCCAACCGATCGCCGGCCACAGGAGCAGGATCAGGAACCCGGACAGGGAGAACAGCGACAGGACCAAGAGAACGGGGGCGAGGGTCGCCACGTGGGACGAGAACCGAGGCTGATGGGGCTTCACGTCGTTGTGCACCCTGCTACGCATTTCCTGGTGCCAGCCCTGACGGTCATCGTTGTCCGAGTGTCCGGCGTGCCGGTACCTTCCTCAACTCAGACGGCCGCCGCACAGCCATGCGTACAACGGGGTGCCAGGATCGCTACATGTCGCTGTGGGAGGTCATCTGGCGCATCGGGCTACCGCTGCTGGTCGTCTGCTGCGCCGCAACCGCCGTATCCATCGCGGTCTCCGACCCGCCCGACAAATTCTCCCGGCCACGCGGCTGGCAGTGGGCGTGGTTGGGGGTATGGCTGCTGATGGCTGGTGAGGCGGCGTTCGGCGACGACCGACCGTGGTTCGAGCGTGCCTGGAAGGGCACCGCCGCGCTGCTCGTTGCCGTGGCCGCTGCAGTCGCGGCGTGGCGCCACTACCGGTGGTGGAGGAATTCCCGGCTTGCGGGTGGCTCCCCTCGGCCCATCACCCGGCCGCCTCGGTCGGACTCATAGGTCACAAGTGATCTGGTGGGCCGGCTAGCCGGCCGGGCCGCGCGGCCATAAGTCCGCGCGATGTAGCGGAGCGCACGCCCGCCGCCTCGGCGAGCTGGCGTTGCGGTCGCCCGACCCACCAGCGTCCGAACCTGCTTCAAGGTTCGATTGACATGGCGGCCGGGCGGCGGCCCGCTCCCACGAGGAGGGCCGATGGCAGACGGGGTGGCAGGGGCGAGCGAGGTGCCCATCGGGCAATCACAATTCCCGCCACTCTGGCCACCGAGGCCAGGCGTCTGAGGTCAGGGCATCGAGCATGACGTGTTCCACCTGGTCCGGGGTTAGCTGGGGATGCTTCTGCGGGAGGCTGCTTTCCGGGCGGGCCGCGTACCACATCCGGTCACCGTCGCTCATCATGATGTCAGTCGGGGCACGTCCCTCGGCGACCACGCAGATCGATCCCCAAGGCCGATGGATGATCACCGTTTGGTTTCGCTCCTCATGGAGCTCGCGCAGCCACCGTACGACCGTATCCCGCTCGCCGAGGCCCACGGTGTCGCCGGTCACCACCTTCCGGAACAACCCTCGCCGCCTGGTCGTCAGACGCTCGACGACATCCATCGGTGCCGCATTCTCCTCGCCCATGTGCGCCCCTCACGTTCGTTTGCTGCAAAGCTAGGCCCTAAGCCCCTGTCAAAGTGGTCGAGGGGAGTGGGCGGTCTACTCCCCATCCTCGTCGAGGCCGAACACATCGATCCGGACGGTTCGGGATGAGCGGTCGTCGAGCCACTGTGCGGTCAAGGCTTCGCCGCGATAGTGGAACCTGTTGTCGGCCCAGTCGGGCAGCTCGTCGTCGAGGTCGTCAACGTCGACGATGAAGTCGTCGAACACGCCGGCCTGCGTCAGCACGAAACCGTGGACCTGCTCTTTCGGTTCGGACCAGGTCCGCCACCACAGACGTCCGCCTGTCTGCCACCAACACGTCTCCACGCGTAGGTACAGCGTCGCGACCGGCTCACCGTTGCGAACCAGACGCGCCGCACGCTCCCGGAAGGGATCGAGCCGCGGGTCACGCCGCGTCGGCCCGTTGGTCCGGCGATGCCATGACACGCGACCATGGTGCGTCACGGCGAAGCGTGTGCGAAATGATCAAGTGCAGCGTCGGTAGGGTGATGGGATCCGCTACAGCTCCTCGGTCATGTGTTCCCGCTCCGGGTGAAACGTTCGATCGCCCAGCGGGTGCCCGGGGACGGAGATGCAGTTCTGTCCGGGGTGGCTGCCGCAGACCGGACAATCAAGCATTTCCGCCGCTTCCAGGCAAGGCTGCCCGCGACCGCGTCTCACCGCGCACACTGTCCGGCTGATGTCTTGTGCCGCCTGGTGCAGTTCCTCGTCACCATGCCGCACGGCACCTTCACGGACCCGTCTGATGGCGTCCCGGAAGATCGCCAACAGCTCCGCGTTCTCCTCGGCCACAGTCTCGAGACTAGATGCCCGGAGTCTCGCCCTTGGCCGATTCGCCAGCCATCCGTACAGCCGGAGCCGCTCGCGGACGCCGTCCCGTCGGCGTGGGAGCCGAGAGTCAACGACGGTCAGCGTTGAGAGGCCGCCAGCGACCAGCCGGAGATCAGCCTCAGGTCGCCGGACCCGCGCAGCAGCGGACCGTCGATCACCGTTGGTCAGCCGGACAGGCGCTGCGCCCAGTACACCTGCCCGTCGGGCCCCAGGTAGGCCAGGGCCAGCAGGAGGTCCGACATCGCCACCGGAGCAGTGGCCACAAGCGTCTCCTGGGCCGGCGCCTCCAGATGCGGGAACCGCGCGACGAACGTCAGGGGCGACGCGGCCTCGTCGAACACGCCCACCCGGTTGCCGCTGCCACGCCAGGTGCCGTCTCCGACCGGGACATCGCCAGCCCCGCGTAACCAGGGGTAGCGCTCCGGGATCCGGTTCTCGGCGCCGTGGCTGCCGATGCTGAGCGCCTCCGTCCGAGGCGCGGACAGGCCGAACACCCCGGGGCGGCGGTCGTTCCGCTTGTCGATGAGGAAGATCGCGAACCAGCCGCCGTCGAGCGGCTTCGGCGGCGCCTGCCAGGAGACCCGTCCGAGCACCAGCTGGTCCCCGTCGTTGGCCACCGGTGCGTGGACCTGCGCGCCGAGCGCCGCTTGGGCCTCCTGGTACGTGACGAACGTCAGTGACGATCGCAGGTCCAGTGCTTCCGGGCCGTACGGTGGGCGGTTGTGCCACCAGCGCCATCCGGCGAGCGCCGCGACGACCGCCACGACCGCCACGACCGGCCGGCTCCTTCGCCACCTCATGCCGGACAGTGAAGCACCCGGCTGCTCGCCGGCCGGGCGGTCAGCGTGAGGTGACTGACCCCGGGACCCCCTTGACCTCAACCGTGGTTGAGGTTGTCGGATCGGATCATGCACGCGATCCGGCTCCACGAATTCGGTCCCGCCGGGAACCTCGTCCTGGACGAGCTGCCCGACCTCACACCCGGCCCGGGCGAGATGCGCATCGCCGTCGAGGCGAGCGGCGTACACCTGCTCGACACCGCGCTGCGGCGCGGCGAGGCCGGCGGCCCGCTTCCGCTGCCCGAGCTGCCCACCGTCCCGGGCCGTGAGGTCGCCGGGATCGTCGACGCCCTCGGGCCCGACGTCGACGAAGACTGGTCGGGCCGGCGGGTCGTGGCCCACCTCGGCATGGTCCCCGGCGGGTACGCCGAGCAGGCGGTGACCGCTGTGGGGACGCTGTTCCCCGTACCCGAGGGGCTGAGCTTCGCCGAGGCGGTGGCCGCGGTCGGCACGGGCCGCACCGCCCTCGGCATCGTCGAGCTGGAACGGCCGGCGGCGGACGACGTGGTCCTCGTCCCGTCGGCCGCCGGCGGTGTCGGGTGGCTGCTGGCGCAGGCCGCGCGGCACGCCGGGGCGACGGTGGTGGCGGCCGCGCGGGGCGCGGAGCGTACGGCGGCGCTGGACGGCCTCGGCGCGCACCTCGTGGTGGACTACGGGCGCCCGGACTGGGCGGACCGGGTACGCGAGCGGTTCGGCGGCGTGACCCTGGTGTACGACGGGGTCGGCGGCCCGGTCGGTCGGAGCGCCCTCGAACTGCTGGACCCGGGCGGCCGGTTCATGATGTTCGGCTGGTCGGCCGGTGAGGCGACACGGGTGGAGACCGCGGACCTGATCGGGCGCGGCCTCACCGTCGGGTGGCTCGGGCAGCGGATGCGCGCCCTGCCGGGCGGTATCCCGGGCCTCGCCGCCCGATCGCTGGAGCTGGCCGGTCGTGGCTGGTGGCGGCCGCTGGTCACGACGTACCCCCTGGCCGACGCGGCCCGGGCGCACGCCGACCTGGAGGGACGCCGCGCGCTCGGCAAGGTGGTCCTGACCGGGTCGCGGTAGGACGATGGTGTTGTTAAGAGGGGTCCCTTGTACAACGCGAGGCGTTAACAAGGGGCCCTTCCTTACGCCCGCTACGGCGGGCGTTAGGTTGCCGGGAGGCAAGGATGTAACGAATTTGCTTCGAAAGGCGCTGCGCGCGCTCGCCGCGCGGATTTCCGTGCGGCGGGAATAGGCTCCGACGTAACGACGGTGCGGCACATATTGCCGGAGACCGTCACAGGTGCGGAGGTCGGACGCGATCGAGGGGGCGCGTCCGACGTCGGTACGCACGCTGCGGAGGGGTCGGCGCATGCGCTGGTCCAGCACATTGGACACAGGGACGCGGCGGGCGGCCGACGGGACCATCGCCGGCCGCCCGCCGCGCGTCCAGTTCGGACCGCCGCGGCTCAGCCCGACGTGAGCTGCGCGGCCCGGCTGATCACGTGGTCGATGAGGCCGTACTCGCGGGCCTGGTCGGCGGTGAACCACCGGTCCCGGTCCCAGTCCTGCTGGATCTCGTCCACGCTGTGCCCGCTGTGCCGGGCGATCAGCTCCTGCATGGTCCGCTTCACGTGCAGCATGTTCTGCGCCTGGATGGTGATGTCGGCCGCGGTGCCGCCCATGCCACCGGATGGCTGGTGCATCATGATCCGCGCGTGCGGCAGCGCGTACCGCTTGCCCGCCGTCCCCGCGCAGAGCAGGAACTGGCCCATCGAGCCGGCCATGCCCAGCGCCAGCGTGGCCACGTCGTTGCGGACGAACCGCATCGTGTCGTACACCGCCATTCCCGCGCTCACCGAGCCGCCCGGCGAGTTGATGTAGAGGTTGATGTCCCGGTCCGGGTCCTCGGCGGCCAGCAGCAGGATCTGCGCGCAGATGCGGTTGGCCGACTCGTCGGTCACCTCGGTGCCGAGGAAGACGATCCGTTCCTTCAGCAGCCGCTCGAACACCTGGTCGCCGAAACCCCGCTGCCCGTCGTCCAACATCCTGATCATCACGTGCGACCTCCACCGTGCCGGCGGGCGACGGCACCGCCCGGGGGACCGGCGCTTCCAGCCTGCGCGGGCCGGTGGTCGGGCTCCGAGCGTTTCTGCCGGCGGCAGATCGGCTCAGGGCAGAAGCGGCCGGTCGCCGCCCGGCCGCGCCGGGACGTCGGCGCCGGCGTTATCGCGCGGAGAGCCGGCGCCGGCCCGTGCGGGCCCGCCGTCGCGCCAGGATCCTGGCGGTACGCGCACCGGGGCGACCGGTCGGCGCGGAGGGGATCAACCGGACCCGCAGCCCGGACGCGGTGAGCGGGGTGCCGGCCCAGCCCGCCGGACCGCCGGTGCGGGCGGATCCGATCGTTCCCGGGGTGCCGGCGACGTGGAGCAGCCGCTCGGGCGCCCTCGCCGGGAGGGGGAGGCTCACGCCACCGGCTGTCACCGGACGGGCCGCGTACGCCGTCGGGCCGTCGGCGTGGAAACCGATCCGCACGCGCGGGCCGGCGGACTCGGCCCGCGAGAGCGGCACCCGGTCGAAGCGGGCCGGCGCGGACCCCACCGGCTCGTGCCGTTCCACGCGACGCAGATCGTCGCGGGCCTCCTCCAGCAGGTCGGACAGGCGGATGCCCAGCGCCCGGCAGATCGCCGCCAGCACCTCGGACGACGCCTCCTTGCGCCCGCGCTCGATCTCCGACAGGTACGGCATCGAGACCCCGGCGGCCTGGGCCACGTCGCGCAGCGTGCGGCCCTGCCGCTGGCGCAGCCGGCGCAGCACGCCGCCGATCACTCGTCGCAGCAAGGACATGCTCCGCCTCGCTCTCGCGGTCGTCGTCCGGGGACACTCCCATCATGCCCGGCCGGCCGCCGTCACGGCGTCCCACCGCCCCGGCGTGCGGATCACCGCTCACCCGATATGTTGTGGGCGTGCAGGCGACAGCGGAGTCCGGGCAGGGCGAACGGTGATCCATTTTCCCGCGCAACGGCGCGATCCGCTGAGCGCGCTGAGCCTGCGGCTGGCCGGTGCCCTGGGGCTCATCCTCACCACCGTCGCGGTTGTCTGGTTCGACCGGGACGGGTACCGGGACGTCAACGAGGACGGTCTGACCCTCCTCGACTGCTTCTACTACGTGGTGGTCTCCCTCTCCACCACCGGGTACGGCGACATCACCCCGGTCAGCCCGTCCGCCCGGCTGGTCAACGTCCTCTACATCACCCCCGCCCGGGTGATCTTCCTGATCATCCTGGTCGGCACCACCCTGGAAGTTCTGACCGAGCAGTACCGGACCGGCCGTCGCCTGTCGCGGTGGAGGAGAACCGTGAAGGACCACGTCATCATCTGCGGCTACGGCACCAAGGGCCGCAGCGCGGTCTCCGCGCTGCTGGAGAACGGGTTCGACAAGTCCCGGATCGTCGTGGTCGAGCGCAGCGGTGGCGCGCTCCGGCAGGCCACGGCGGCCGGCCTGGTGGCGATCGAGGGGTCGGCGACCCGCTCGGCGACCCTGAACGAGGCGCACGTCCGTACGGCCAAGGCGGTGATCATCGCGACCGACAGCGACGACGCGTCGGTCCTGGTGGCGCTGACCGTCCGGCAGTTGACCGCCGGCCAGGTACGGATCATCGCGGCCGCCCGGGAGGCGGAGAACGCCCCGCTGCTGAAGCAGAGCGGCGCGCACCACGTGATCGTGTCGTCGGCGACCGCCGGGCGCCTACTGGGCCTGTCCACGTCGGCGCCGCCGCTGATCGACGTCGTGGAGGACCTGCTCACGCCGGGCCAGGGCATGGCGCTCGCGATGCGGTCGGCCGAACGGCACGAGGTCGGCAAGTCCCCGCGCGAGCTGGACACCCTGGTCATCGCCCTGGTCCGGCGGGGCAAGGTGGTCACCCTGGCCGATCGGGCGGGTGCGGTGATCGAGACCGGTGACATGCTGGTGCACGTCCGCGACGACCGCCCGACGTCGGCCACGCCGGTCCCGTGACTCAGCGGTCGGCGTCGTCCTTGAGTGCGTCGGCGCAGGTGCCGGCTGCCCCGGTGGCGCGCTTGAGCAGGTCGTAGAGCGTCTCCCGCTCGGCCGGCGCCAGCCCGCTCAGCACCTCGGCCTCCGCCGTGGCCAGGGCGCATTCCGCCTCGCCGAGGCGTTCCGCGCCGGTCGGGGTCAATACCACGGCGTGCCGGCGTCGGTCGTCGAGACAGCGTCGCCGCTCGACCAGGCCGGCCGCCTCCAGTTCGTTGAGCAGACCGACGAGGTTCGTGCCGTCCATCTCCAGGGTGCCGGCGAGGGCCTGCTGCGTGCTGCCGCCGCTGTCCCGGAGCACGGTGAGGGCCACCAGGTGGCGCGGCCGCAGGCCGAGCGGGGCCAGCACCGACTCCGACCGGAGCCGCATCCGCCGGGCCAGGTGCTCGAGCAGCGCACCACACCGGTGCTCCGACTGGTCGAGTGCTGTCCCTGGCATGTGACCGAGTTTACCCGGGTCACCGAACATCCCTCTGCTATAAATGGTTTGCGTTACACAAACCATCTGTGGAGGATAAGCAATGCCGCACCTGCTGCACATCGACTCCAGCATCCGGGGTGAGCACTCCGTCAGCCGGCGGCTCACCGCCCGCGCCGTCGCCGCCTGGCGTGCCGCCCACCCGGACGGCACGGTCACCTACCGCGACCTCGGTAAGGAGCCGCTGCCGCACCTCGACGAGGCGGGCGGCATGGCCCGGATGGTGCCGGCGGACCAGCACACGCCGGAGCAGCGCAAGTCCTGGGAGCTGACCGAGGAACTGGTCAGCGAGGTGAGGCGGGCGCACACCGTCCTGCTCGGCCTCCCGCTCTACAACTACGGCGCGCCGAGCAGCGTGAAGACCTGGGTCGACCACCTCATCGCGCCCGGCCTGGCGTTCGACCCGGCCACCGGCACCGGCCTGCTCGGTGACCGCGAGTTCATCGTGCTGACCACCCGTGGCGGCGGCTACGGCGCGGGTACCCCGCGGGAGGGCTGGGACCACGCCGAGCCCTGGCTGCCGCACGGCATCTCGCGTACCGGCCTGGAGCCGCGGTTCATCGCCGCCGAGCTCACGCTCGCCCCGCAGATGCCGGCCATGGCCGAGCTGATCCCGCTGCACGAGCAGAGCCTCGCGGCGGCCGAGCGTGCCATCGACGAGCTGTGGGCGTCCGCCTCGGCCGCGGCCTGACGCGCCGGACACGAGAGGGCGGGCCGTTCCCCCGGAACGGCCCGCCCTCTCGCGTGTCAGTGCGTACGCGTCAGACGATCGTCCAGGTGTCGCCGCTGCCCAGGAGGCCGGCGAACTGCTGCTCCGGCGTCTCGGTGACCTTCGCCCGCGCGGCGTCGAGCTGGCCCTGCACCACGCTGTCGTACGACGGGCGCCCGACCGAGCGGAACACGCCGATCGGGGTGTTCCGCAGGTCCAGGCCGGGCAGCCGGGACAGCGCGAACGCGTACGCCGGGTCGGTGACCGTGGCGTCGTGCACCACGATCTCCTCGGCCGGGGTGGCCGCCGTCTCGCGCACCTCGAGGCCGAAGCCGCCGGGCGGGTGGACGACGCAGAACTGCCCGTCCTTGCCGAACGTGATCGGCTGGCCGTGCTCCAGCCGGATCAGGTAGTCGTCCCGGGTGGCCGGCTCCTTGAGCTGGTCGAAGGCGCCGTCGTTGAAGATGTTGCAGTTCTGGTAGATCTCCACGAACGCGGAGCCCTGGTGCTCGGCGGCGGCCCGCAGCACCGACTGGAGGTGCTTGCGGTCGGAGTCGATCGTGCGGGCGACGAAGGTCGCCTCCGCGCCGAGCGCCAGCGAGAGCGGGTTGAACGGGGCATCGGCCGAGCCGACCGGCGTCGACTTGGTGATCTTGCCGACCTCGGACGTCGGCGAGTACTGCCCCTTCGTCAGGCCGTAGATCCGGTTGTTGAACAGCAGGATCTTGAGGTTGACGTTGCGGCGCAGGGCGTGGATCAGGTGGTTGCCGCCGATCGACAGCGCGTCGCCGTCCCCGGTCACCACCCAGACCGACAGGTCGGGACGCGTCGCGGACAGGCCGGTGGCGATCGCCGGCGCACGGCCGTGGATCGAATGCATACCGTACGTGTTCATGTAGTACGGGAAGCGCGACGAGCAGCCGATCCCGGAGACGAAGACGATCCGCTCGCGAGGGATGTTCAGCTCCGGCATGAAGCCCTGCACGGCCGCGAGGATCGCGTAGTCACCGCAGCCGGGGCACCAGCGCACCTCCTGGTCGGACTTGAAGTCCTTCGCGGTGAGCTTGAGGGCGACGGGCTCAGACATTCTTCAGGACCTCTTCCAGCGTCGTCTCCAGCTCGTTGGCCGTGAACGGCAGGCCGCGCACCTGGTTGTAGCCGATCGCGTCGACCAGGTACCTGGCGCGGATCACGTGCGCGAGCTGGCCGAGATTCATCTCGGGGATGACCACCCGGTCGTAGGAGCGCAGCACCTCGCCGAGGTTCGCCGGCATCGGGGCGAGGTGGCGCAGGTGCGCCTGCGCGATCGAGTGACCCCGCTGGCGCAGACCCCGGCAGGCCGCACCGATCGGGCCGTACGTCGAGCCCCAGCCGAGCACGAGCACCCGGGCGTCGCCGTCCGGGTCCTCGACCTCGACGTCCGGCACCGGGATCGTCTCGATCCGCGCGGCCCGGGTGCGCACCATGAAGTCGTGGTTCGCCGGGTCGTACGAGATGTCGCCGGTCCGGTCGGCCTTCTCCAGGCCGCCGATCCGGTGCTCCAGGCCCGGAGTGCCGGGGATGGCCCACGGTCGGGCCAGCGTCTCCGGATCGCGCAGGTACGGCAGGAACGTGCTGCCGTCCTCGCCGTTGGGTCGCGTGGCGAACTCGACCCGCAGGTCCGGCAGCGCCTCGACGTCGGGCAGCAGCCACGGCTCGGAGCCGTTGGCGACGTAGTTGTCCGACAGCAGGATCACCGGGGTACGGTAGGTCAGCGCGATCCGGGCCGCCTCCAGCGCCGCGTAGAAGCAGTCCGCGGGGGACTTCGGCGCGATCACCGCGACCGGGGCCTCACCGTGCCGGCCGTAGAGCGCCATGTTGAGGTCGGCCTGCTCGGTCTTGGTGGGCATACCGGTCGACGGCCCGGCCCGCTGCACGTCGACGATGAGCAGCGGCAGCTCCAGGGCCACGGCGAGGGAGATCGTCTCGCTCTTCAGCGCCACGCCCGGGCCGCTGGTGGTGGTGACGCCGAGCGCCCCACCGTACGAGGCGCCCAGCGCCGCGCCGACCGCGGCGATCTCGTCCTCGGCCTGCATGGTCAGCACGCCGAACCGCTTGTGCTTGCTCAGCTCGTGCAGGATGTCCGACGCCGGCGTGATCGGGTACGCCCCGAGGAACACCGGCAGCCCGGAGCGGACGCCGGCGGCCACCAGCCCGAGCGACAGCGCCATGTTGCCGGTGATGTTCCGGTAGGTGCCCGGCTGCATCTTCGCCGGCTTGACCTCGTACCGGACCGCGAAGTCCTCGGTGGTCTCGCCGAAGTTCCAGCCGGCCTTGAACGCGGCGACGTTGGCCGCGACGAGCTCCGGCCGAGCCGCGAACTTGCGCTCCAGGAAGCGCAGCGTCGACTCGTACGGCCGGGAGTACATCCAGCTCAGCAGGCCGAGCGCGAACATGTTCTTGGCGCGCTCGGCGTCCTTCTTGGACACCTCGTGCTCGGCGAGGGCGCCGACGGTCATCGAGGTCAGCGCCACCGGGTGGACCACGTACCCGGCGAGCGAGTCGTCATCGAGCGGGCTCGTCTGGTAGCCGACCTTGGCCAGGTTGCGCTTGGTGAACTCGTCGGTGTTGACGATGATGTCCGCCCCGCGCGGCAGGTCGGAAAGGTTGGCCTTGAGGGCCGCCGGGTTCATCGCCACCAGCACGTTCGGCGCGTCGCCCGGAGTCAGGATGTCGTAGTCGGCGAAGTGCACCTGGAAGCTCGACACACCCGGGAGTGTGCCGGCGGGTGCGCGGATCTCGGCCGGGAAGTTGGGCAACGTGGAGATGTCGTTGCCGAGCTGGGCCGTTTCCGAGGTGAACCGGTCACCGGTCAGCTGCATGCCGTCGCCGGAGTCGCCGGCGAACCGGATGACCACCCGGTCCAGTTGACGGATCTGCTTGGTCACGCCTGCACCTCGCTTCGGTCGGCGCGGTCACCCGGGCCGCCAAACCTGATCATGACCTCGCCCTGCCCGGCCACGTGACCTCCTCGGCGCACCGCCGTACCCCACCGTCGTGGTTGTCCGGCCCGCTGTCGTTTCTCACTTGAGAGCCTACGTCGGATCACCTCGTCAACCTCTCGAGAGGTCCGCCGACTGGGACCGGGAAAGGCGTGCTTTCGGCCGGATTGGTGTCGTATTGCCCCGCACGCCGTAATCCAGATCACCGGCGCCGGGCGGTGCCTGACGCCGCCACCTGGACAGGTGGCGGGCCGTGCCGCGGAGATCGCGGGACGTCTGACCTCTTCAGGGTTGCCGTTTCCGTCCCAAGACCCGGCGGTCCGGTCATGCGCCATGGTGACATCCGTGCGGCACTGGGCGCGGTGTCCGGTTCCGGCTGGGCGGGCTGGGTGCCTGCGTCCGGTTTCGGGCCCTTTGCGCGGTGGTCGGGGGCGCTCTGGTCGTGGAATGGGTGGGTGGGTCGGGTCGTTGTACATGCCGTGACCGTGGGTGCCCCGGCGCCTGGTCGGGATCCCTGAGCCGCACCCGGTTGGGTTGGCGGTCGGCCGGAATGGTCCGGGGTCCGGGTTGGTTACATCCCCTGGTCGCCCGAGCAGCAGGCCGGGTTGATCCTGTCGGACCCCCTCGAGCACCCCCCTGCCGGGCTGGTCCACCTTTCCCGAGCGCGTGCCGGCATCCCCCCCCCCCCTTTTCGCCGGTCGTGTTTCCCCCGATCGAAAGGGTTTGATCATCATGCGTGGCAACCTTCTGCGGAGCACTGTTCTGACCGCTGCCGGGCTGGCG
>NZ_JBEYSU010000043.1:0-32439 GCF_040704235.1 Micromonospora sp. NPDC047707 | reverse complement strand
TGATGTGCACCGCGGCGAGTACGGCGCCGGCGCGGTCGTGCGCGAACCCGAGAGCCTGACCCCCGCTGCTGAAGCGGGGACCGGACTGGCCCGACACCGGCACCGATACGCCCGCCACGTCGGCCCAACTCAGGTCGCTGGGCAGGTCCGCCCGGCTACCGTCAGCCGGGCCGACGTCGAAGTGGATCGGCGTCGGACCCGCCGGTGAGGTGACAGACCTGTCAGGTCCGGCGCCGACCACCGCGACGGTCACAGCGCCGGCCAGCGCAGCGGTGGCCAGACAAACGGCGGTGAGCCAGCGGCGCGTGGTACGGCGGGCACGAGTAATGACGTCGTAGGTCATGGCTCAGCTCGGCAGGACCGCGCCGACCACGACGGCCGCGACCGCTCCACATGTCAGCCCGGCCAGCACCCAGGGGATGCCGGCGGCGCCGTCGGCAGCGAATGACGAACGGTTGCGACGACCGACGGCCATCATGATCCCGCACACCAGCAGGCCGCCGACCCCGGCGACGATGAGGATCCACTTCATCCAGCCGATGAACAGGTTCCCGGTCGCCTCCAGGCCGGGCGGAGCGGCGGGGCCAGGGTTCGGCGGAGCGGCCAGAACGTCGGCCGCGACACCGATCTGCCCCTCCACAAGGGCAGCGACGGTGGTCAGGTAGTGAGCAAGCACAGCAGGCCTCCCGAAGGTCAGGACACCCCAGTCGGGCATCTGCCATGGACCCTGACCAGGCGTTGCTGACGGCAGCGTTGACGCTGGTGTGGCCGCCTCCGTTACCGCCGTTACCAGCGGCGGCCGGCAGCGGTAACGGCCCCGCCGACCAGACACCGTCGTCGCCATGGACGCGCGAATCCGAGCAGCAGCGGCACTGGCCCTGACGTTGCCCGTTACCGGCTGCGCCGCCGGCTCAGAGCCGACGCCGGCCGAGCTGAGCACCAGCAGGCCCGCGGCCAGCGCTCGGCCGGCCGGCGTGGCCGCTGCGGTGCCGCCGCCGACACAGCCCGGCTTCTCGTACGCCGAGCCGGGGCAGGTGTGCCGGCGGTTCGTCATGGCCCTCTACAGCGCCGACACCCGCCGCGACGCGGGTCCGGGCGACGCCTACCAGCGGGCCATGCGCTTCGCCAGCAGCACGCTGGCCGGACAGAGCGCCGCCGCCGACCGCGACGGCCGCTGGACGACCTGGGCCCACCACCGCGTCTACATCACCGCCATCGTGGAGCCCTCCGTCGACCCGCAGCCCCTGGCGGACACCGCGGTCAGCGCCCGGCGCGCGTTCCGGGTGACCGCGACCCCCGTCGGCGAGGACGGCTGGCGCGGCTGGACCGAGCGCAGCATCGTTGACTGCGCCCTGCGTCGCGGCGGCCCCGACGGGCCCGGCTGGCGAGTCACCGGGTACGGAATCCGCCGGGCCGGCCTGCGATGAACCGCCCGTGGCTGATCCTCACCGGCGGGCTCGTCATCGTGCTCCTGGCACCTCTGGCGCTCGTCGTATTCGTCGCGTTCTCGGTGCTCGGCGTCAGCCCGGCCATGGCCTGCACCATCGGCCCGCCCAGCGCTTCGCCCGGCGCGACAGCCGGGCCGCCGAATTGGCCCGATCAGGGATCCTGGACCTCCGAGCAGGTCGGCAACGCCGCCACCATCGTCGCGGTCGGCGCCGAGATGCACGTGCCGCGCTACGGCTGGGAAATCGCCGTCGCCACCGCCATGCAGGAGTCCACCCTGCGCAACCTCGGCCACCTCGGCGCGGACAACGACCACGACTCACTCGGCCTGTTCCAGCAGCGACCCAGCCAGGGCTGGGGCACCCCCGAGCAGATCCTCGACCCCCGCTACGCCGCCAGGAAGTTCTACGAGCACCTGGTCGAAGTCGACGGCTGGCAAACCATGCCGCTCACCCAGGCCGCACAGGCCGTGCAGCGTTCGGCCTACCCCAACGCGTACGCGAAGTGGCAGCCCGAGGCTCAGCAGCTGGTTACGGTGATCAGCGACGGGCTGAACATCGACTGCACCAGCGACGGCGGCGACGGGCTGCCGCCCCTGGACGACGCAGGCCTCCCCGATGGCTTCGTCCTGCCAACGGACCCGCACCTTCGGGCCGTGGTCTCCTTCGCGCTGGCCCAACGAGGCAAGCCCTACGTCTGGGGCGCCGAAGGACCCGACAGCTACGACTGCTCCGGCCTGATGATGGCCGCCTGGGCAAAAGGCGGCGTGCAGATCCCCCGGGTCACCGCCGACCAGGTACACACCGGCGTCGCGGTCCCCTCACTGGCGGCGATGCGACCCGGCGACCTGATCTTCATCCCCGGCTCCGACGGCACAATGTCCCGACCCCGCCACGTCGGCATGTACATCGGGACCGACCGGAGCGGACGGCAGTACCTCGTTCAGGCGCCGAGGACCGGCGATGTCGGGAAGGTCATCGCCGTCAGCGGTTGGAGCCGGCAGGTGGCTGCCATCCGCAGACCGCTGCGACTGTGAGGTCATTTCGCCGTAAGTATTGGAGTAGGTGACGAAGATTGCCCTGACTGCAGTAGCGCCCCTGGTCACCGCAACCTCATGTAGCGGATGAGCGGATGTTGTTCACGGCGTGACGTAGCCATAGACGGTCCCTTGGCAACTTAGGCGGTTCTCTCCCGGCTGATCAAAGGCGCGAAGATGCCGCAGACTTCCATCGTCGGCGGGGACTCGCCGCGGCGGGGGGAGATCCAGCGTTCGAGTAAGTGCCCGCTGGCTTGAGGCCTCGGGAGACCTGACGCGGGCTCAATCAGCCACCGTGCCCGATCACCGGAAAGCCGGTATCGGCGTGAGCCGCTGAAGATCAGAAAACCCTCGCCATCCTGCTGGAACAATGCAGGTCCGCTGTGCGAGCTCAGCTGGATCCAGGTCTGGTCACTGCAGGTAACGACGCCTTGCGGAGCGCGTGGCCAATGGTGCAACGAATCCGCCAGCAGCCGATCGGCCGCGGCGCGGGCTGGCGGGTCGACTTTGAACTCCAGGTCCGACTCAGTCATGCAGTGTTGGAAGTAATGCCACGCGTCCTCGACCGCACCCGTCCCGTCCAGCTGAGTTCCAAGTTCCATGCCCCCGGTGAGACCCATCGCCGTCATCAGATTTGCGGAGAACACGGAACCGGTTCGTCCGTCCGCAATGCATCCTTTGGCATGAGTCAGGCGGTCGGCATAAATTTCCACCCCTGCCTTCTGAAACGCCGAGGCCTCCGCCCGCGAGGCCTCGGAGATGTTTCGACCGCGCAGCAACATCCTGACCCGGACTCCGCGATCTAGCGCACGGCACACCGGCTCGTACAGCAACTCCGGCCGTGCCGGTTGCTTCGGCAGGCCGAAGGTCATGTTGCCGATGCTGAACGTCGCGAGGACCAGTTCTTCGACGGCCTGGTCAATGGTGCGCCTCATCGAGTCGAGAATTCGATGCTGCTCCTGCCAAGTCCAGAGGATTCGGCTGCCGTGATGGCTGTCGGGTAGGGCGTCGTCGTCGGGGATCCGGTCATGCACAGAGTGATGCGTGGGTGCCGGAGGCATGTCCCAGGCACTGTGTCGCCAAAGCCGCCGGAACACCCAAGCCAGTACGGCGACCTCCTCGACGTCCTCGAAGACGAGGCCATTCTCGGCCACGGTGTTGAACGAGCGGGTAACCAGGTTTGCGCTGGACACCAGCGCGCGCGCATCGTCTACGACGACAAACTTCGCGTGCAAGCCCGGGTAGCCGCGGACGTAGATGCCGCTGGTCGTCAGACGGGTGAAGTTGCGGTATTCGATCTGCGTATCAATGTCCATCGTATCCGATGCATCGTTGATGGCCCGGTTTAGGCCGCGGTCATCGAGCGCCGAGACGACATAGACACCGCCTTGGAGGCGGCTGGCAGCCCGCTCGAGGGCGTGCCGGACATCCTCGTCACCTAGGAACAGCGTTGCGACGAAGACCCGCTTTTTTGCCGAGTCGATCAGGTGGATGAGCTCCTCTCGGATGGTCGAACCGCCTCCGGCATAGGTCAGGCAGTGGCGGTAGCCCTTCACCTGTCCCTTGTGCTGTGACACGAAGGGGGTTCGTTGCGGCGCATCCTCGCGTTTGAGGAAGTAGCCGCCCTTGAGCGTGCGCAGCCCCAGGTCGATGTCACTCAAAGGGGAAGTCCTCCTCGCGCCGCAACGCGTAGACATGCTGGTAATGCCGGGCGCTCCAGAGCGCGCTGCGGACGTGGGCCGGGGTCAACTCTCCTGGGGCCAGTCCGTAGCGAGTCGCGCTGGCTTCCACAATCAATGCCAACCGTTGGGAGGTGGCTTCGGCGGCGGGTTTCATTGCGGCCTCCGCCATTGCGTGTTGGAGCGCGAACGTGCGTGCGGCGCTGCTGTCACCTGGGGTGAACTCGACGTCGACGTAGACGACGTCCCGATCTCCCTGTATCAGCAGGCCGCCGGGATGGCCGAGACGGATCCCGCTGGTCGCTGCGGCGACGGCCGCCTCATGACCCAGCTCGTATCGCCAAGCCCGGCCGGTGTACTTCGCCGCGACCGGACCCCAGCCGTCGGCGGCGTACGCCGCCTGCTCAGCCAGCTCCGCCCAGCGCCTCGTCAGGTTGTCGGCGTGGGGGACGAGGAGGTTTACAGTCTTCGTGGCGCCTACCTCGACCTTTAAGCGCGCCCGATGCGATCCGTCGCCGCCTGTCTCCACGCGCCCACTTGAGCGATACTGCGGGCTGTAGTCTGGGACGAGATCATCTGTGGGAACCGCCGCCACGATGTCTTTCGGCAGGCCCAGGATCATCTGCCGGCTGATGCGGTCGGCGATAATCTCGTGTCGGGGGGTCAGGCCGGCACCACGGTCTACGTCGACGTATCCGGCCGGCTCTGCCCGGTCCATTCTCGGCGCCCGCCGGCCCGAGTTCTGGGGAAGGGCTATGAGTTCGTCGGTGTCTGCAAGATACAGCAGCGTCACCTGGGTGGGGCGGAGCCGCGCCACCGCTGTCTGCTTTACTGCCACCTGGGCCGATTCGGTCGCGATCGCCTCGGCCTCGCGCGCCTCAAGCAGGCCGAGACGTACCAGCCTGCCGAAGATGGTGACGATCGCCGACTGCGGAATGCCGGTGATTTCCTCGATGTCGATCGGGTAGGCAGGGTCGAGCGCGATCGCCGCCTCGATGATCAGGCGATCGAGGGCGGTAAGGCTTTCCTCGATCTTTCGTGTCATCGGTACGTCCGGCCAAATTTCGACGGCGAGGAGGGTTTCCTGTACGACTACGGTGGCCTTGGAATCGATCTCGCGCGCCTGTTGAAAGGTGAACCGAACCGTCATAGTCGGCGGATCCGCATGAAGTCGGCGTCTTGATCGATGAGGTGGAACAGGTTTTCGTAGAAAATCCGCGCCTGGCCGGGCACGCCGCCCTCGCCGGGATCGGCAAGCGCCCGCAGGGTGCGGCCATGACCGACGATCACCAGGGCACGGCGCGCTCGGGTGAACGCGACGTTGAGGCGACGGATGTCCTGCAGCCACTGCCCGTAGTTGGGGCCGATTCGTCCCCGGGTGCGCGCCCTGGTGAAGCTGATGATGACGACGTCACTCTGTTGGCCCTGAATGCGGTCGACGACGTCGATGACCTCCCACTTCAAGCGCGGCAGGTCGGACGCGCGCAGCTGGGCTGCCAGTTGCTGGGCTTGGGCGCGGTAGAAGGCGAGAACACTGACGGTGATCGGGGCGGCGGCCGCCCGTCCGAGCCCCTCGTCGTAAAGGCGGCAGAGGCGCTCGACGAGGACCTGCTCCAATTTGTTGATGAAACCGTGGTCTAGGGGCTCATCGCCGGCGTCCTGGTAGTGGCTCGTGTCGACGAATATTACCGGCTTGGTGAGCGTTTCGGTGAGCACCAGCGGCGTGACGCCAACACGTTCGAGGTCGGTTGCTGGCGGCGTTTGGTACCGCCCCTGATACACGGGTTGATCAACGATCCGTGCGAGCGGCTCGATCATGCGGCGTTGCCAGACAAGTTCCTGGCGGAGTAGGTCGGGACATCGGACGACCGCTCTTTGGAAGAGGCTCTGCACCAGGTGACGCAGCATGGCCTCCAGTACCCGACGGTCCGCGTCATCGCTGGACGCCGAGCTCACGATCTGACCGTACGCCGCGGAGAATTGGTCGCGGAAGGTGCTCTCCCAAGAACCATCGGCGACCAGTTCCTCGGCGACCTCTAGCACGCTCTGGGTCCGGAACTTGTGCAGTTCCTCGTCCTCGGCCCAGACCTGCGCCAGGTGCCGCACGGCGGCCTCGACAGTCTCGTCGGCGCCACGGCCAATGCGGTGCAGCGCGGTCAGAGCATGGAGGAAGTACTCGTCACGCTGGTCGACGTGCGGAGGCAACTGATGCTCATCGCCGACCAGAACCCACCGCCGCGCCCGCGTAGCTCCGATGAGGAATTCGCTCTCGGTGACCCTGCTGGCCTCATCGACGATGAGCGTGTCGTAGTCGGCGTACCGCACCACCTCGCTGCCTCGCCCGACGATTCCCTTGGTGGTCGCGCAGACGAGGTTCGCGGCCCGTACCAGCGACTGTCGGA
The DNA here is from genome assembly GCF_040704235.1 of Micromonospora sp. NPDC047707. Classification (NCBI taxonomy): domain Bacteria; kingdom Bacillati; phylum Actinomycetota; class Actinomycetes; order Micromonosporales; family Micromonosporaceae; genus Micromonospora; species Micromonospora sp. NPDC047707. Next base: position 25,876 of record NZ_JBEYSU010000043.1, on the reverse strand, counting down.
TGTCGGTGGCGAGACGCTCGTCCGACTGCTCAGCGGCCAGCTCGCACCATCGCCGGTGCAACTCCGGCAGCCGTTGCAGGACTCTCCGACGGCGCACATGTTGCCGGATGGCCGCGTCGTGATCGGCCGGATTCTCGGATTTCCCAGTCAGCGCCTCGTCAACTTCTTTAAGACGCCGCAGGGCAACGCCGAGTCGCGCTTCCGCGGCGGTGCGTTCGTCGCCGGCGTCGGTAAGCGTCCGTTCGATCCGGTCCCGGCCGATCTCCCACTCACGTGCACACCACGTCCGATCGTTCTCGGCGTCTCGGTGTTCCTTGCGAGCCCTCGTGACCTCGTACAGCACCCGAGATAGCTGACCGGCGAGGTCTGCTATCGGACCTAAGGACGCGGGGCGGCTGGCGTTCCGGGAAGTCGGAGCTTCCGACACCAGCAGTGGCGGGATCACCTCGGCCAAGTAGACCGCGATCCGGCGGCGTTCCTCAGGATCGGTGATGGCCGCTGTCTGTGCGCCACCGCGGTCAGCGATCTCCGCGAGACGGGTCCACTGCAGCTCGGCCTGCCGATCTGCCGTCGCCGTCTGCCGGCGCGCGTTGCTGACCCGCTCCCGTGCCTGCTCGACGGCGGCGGCATGAGCGGCCCTGGCAGCCGCGAGATCTCGTTCGGCCTCGCCATTTCGGGCAGCTGCGCGAAACAACTGCACTCTCAGCCGAGCGGTGCGGTCCCTACTTTCGGCGAGCTGGCGCCGCGCCGCGGTGACACCGCCCAGATGCATAGCCGTGAGCACCCGCCCTAGCCCCGTCTGGTGGGTGACGGCGTCGTTGAGGTGCTGGCGAGCTTGCTCAAGGGCCGCCTCCTCCCTAGCCAACATCGTCCGAGTGGTGTGCAACTCTGCTGCCGTTTGGGTGACGGCTAGCTCTGCCCGTCGCACCTGGGAACTCAGCTCACTCACCCTCCGCCGTAACCTGGCTTCGGCGGAGGCGTGGGCGGTATCGGCCCTCGCCAGAATATCCATCGCGGAGATACACCGCCTGGCCAGCGGCGGCAGTGGCGAGAGCACGGGCTGAGCATTCTGGAGGAGACCGGCGTACTGCTGTACGACGCGGGCCAGCGACTCCTCGGCCGCAGCGAGCCTGGCGACCGCCCGCTCCGCAGCGGCCTGCAGCAATCCCGACTCCTGTTCAGCCTGGGTCCGAGCCCGGTTCCAGCGGTCGATGCTAGCCGCCAGCGCTACGCGCGCCTGCGCCACGACATTCGCCTGACGGCGCTTTTGGCTGATGGCGGACTTTGCGCGTCCGGCAGCGCGGATGAGTTCTTCGACGTCTTGCAGCTCGCGTGCCCACCGTACGTCCTGGCCGCCGTTCTCGGGCTTGAGAATCCGGCCAGCGAGCTCACCGCCGACGTTGGGTTCGAGGAAGTCATGCACGGCCTCTTGGACACGGTCGTCGCTCCATGTGATCCGGAGCGGCCTGATGCCGGGTTTGCGGCCGATCCGGCTCAGCACCTCATCGACGGCGACGTGGCTTGGCGCCAGCAACAGCACCCGCTCACCCCGGGCGGTCAGCTGTCTCGCGATCTCGCAGATGACCTCAGTCTTCCCCGTTCCCGGTGGTCCCTGGATTAGGAACGTGTGCGGCGACGAGACCGCACCGGCGACCGCCCGGCGTTGCTCCTCGTTCAACGGCACCCCGGCCGGGTCGTCGTCGCAGAAGAAATGCTCAGGAGGGATGAACGTGTCGGGTACGGCGGTCAGGCCGTCGGGCCGGCAGAGAAGGCGGGCGAGGTCATCCCAGGAGCCCTCCACCTCGCGGTTGAGGAAGTCCTGCAAGGCAGAAGCATTCTGCCGCATCCCGAACGGCTTCACCAGATTAATTTTGACCGTCGTACCGATGTTCGGTGTCCAATGCGATGGTTGACGGACGGCGAGCCGTCCGATTCTTACCCGCTGCACAGTGGTGTTTACCGTCAGGCCGCCGGGAGCGGTGACCATGACCCGTCGGCGATCGAACTCTGTCAGGTCCGAGCCCGGCTCCGCCTCGATGACCACCGCGCTCCGACCATCCTCAATTTCTTCGATGCTGATCACGGTGCCCGCGATGGTTCGCTCGGCTGGTTCCGGGCGCTGTTCGACGATCCCTAGAAGACGTCTCAGGCGGTCGTATTCCTTGTGCACCGAACTTTGCAGTCGAATGGACGCCTGCGCCGGACCGCGGGCCTGGTACGCACTTCGCCATTGCTTAGCCTGAGTCAGCAGATCTTCCATGTCGAAGGGAACTTCACGGTAGTTTGGCTCGAGTGACACCATTCTTGGGACGATGCGATCAACTCGCCGCTCCATCGAGGATGTCTCATCGATGAAGGTAAGCTCTGCCAGCCAAGCGTTGGTGTGTCGGGCTCTGCGTCGCCGTACCCTTGCTTCGAAACGCGCGCTGCCGAGCCGGTAGGCCTGATATCTGGACCGCCCCAACGAGCGATATCGGGCGATCCACACGCCGCCGGTCAAGTCATCGGCAAATTCTTGCAGCGTAACCCCGGGTGGCAGCGACAGGCGCTGTGGCGTCGACAGCACCAGCTCACCGATCTTCATCGGCGGTGGACCATCGGAGCGCGGGTGTTCCGGCTTGAGCAGATGTGATTCCATCAGACCTCGCGAATGAACTGCAGGGCCTCGATGTGCTGACCAATGTTCTGGCCGGGGGAGTGCTCGCTCCAGAACGCCCGCAACAGTGCGAGAGCCCTGCCCCGCAGGTCCGTGCTTTGTGCGTGCGACACGGATTCGGTGCCGTGCGCTAGAACCGACCGGTTTCGTGCGTCGACGACTCCGCGCATGCTCTGCACAGCGGCAAGCTTGTTCCACTTGAGTGCGCTCAGCGTGGTGTCGTCCATCAGATAGAGCAGGATCATGGCATCCATCAAGGCGACCTTGCGGGGTAGCGCCGGTGTCGGCGTGCCGTATAGAGTTCCGGTGAACGTCGCGTACCTGTTAGCCAGGTCGATCGGGTCGCCGAGCTTCGAGTAGTCCGGGTTTTCCAGGTCGAGACCGAACGTGTCGGACAGCCGCTCCTCGAAGGCCTTCTCAATGCTGCGGTAATACAGCAGGGCGGCAAAGTCATAGCGCCCCAGGTCCTGGTAGTGATTGCCGAGCAGGAAGAAGTTGAGCAGCATCTCCGGACCGGCCCGTCTGGCGAGCGACTCCGCAAACTCCAACTGCTTGCCGATCCGCTGGGCGACCGCGGCGTCGAGACCAGGCCGGTTGCCCCGGAGGTGCTCCCGGACGCGGCCGATGTGCTCGGGGAGCCCGTCGACATTGAGGTCACACCAGGCTTCGTACAGCGCGGCGAGGTCGCGCAGGAACCGAACGCGGACCGGCTCCGACACCGACCCGCTCAACTCCTCGAACCGCTGGCGTGCACCCGTGTATGCCCCGCTGCGGAACATCGCCATCGCGGCGGTCATGTCCTTGTCGCCAAAGAGGGCTGTCGGATTCGGCAGCACGCACAGCTTTTCGCTGCCCGGCAGCGCCTGCCGGATCTCTGGATCGAACGTGCTGTCGATGTAACACATGGGGAGGTCGAGCTGTGACGCGGCGAGCGCCGCCCCCGCGCTCATCACCTTCTTGCCGCCGGTGATGTCAATGATCGCCCGCAGCGGGCGGTCGCCGCTAAGCAACGAGCTGACCTCCTTCCGAACGATCTCGTAGATGCTCGTCGGATCCACCGGGTCACAGGACACGTGCCGAATGTCGGCAAACGCGATCTTGCCCGCGAGCTTCTGCCAGATGGCGTTAATCGTCGCTTCGGTGCTCGCCGACGAGATGATCAGAAGCTTGGCTGGGCGGGTGAGGGCGAAGGCTAGGAGAGTCGTTTCCGGCGAAAATCCCGATAGACTGATCAACAGATCCACGGGTGGGCACTCGACGTCCCTGGAGTTGTCCCGAGCCACCTCGACGGCCTCGTCGTAGATCTCCGCGAGCCGGAACCTCTGCGCCTGCTCGGCGAAGGTACCTTCCCCGTAGGTCTCTTCGCCGCGGAAGATCCGCCGCATACGGGCATGCTTCTCGTCCAGGGTCGTCATAGGACGAACATTCTATGGTGCGGGTCGCTTTCTCGCGCTCTCGCAGAGGGCGCGGTCGAGCTGCGTGTGCGCCATCCCCACCAGTCCGACCCGCCAGAAGTCCTACCGCGACCATCGAGGCAATGGCGACCTGTATGTTCTCCCGACCGAACCCTTCGGCTCAGTTACCCGGGCGCGGCCGGAGCTGTGACCGCGAGCATCACCACCGTGCCAGCGATGAAGAACGGGCCCATCGGGATGTGAGCCCCACGACGCACACGTCCGGTGGCCAACAGCACGACACCGACGAGCCCCGCGCAACCGGTCCACCACAGGCCGGCCAGCAACACCGGCATGGTGGGAGCGGCGAGGACCACGACGGCCACCGTGACCACAGCGCAGAGCTCGAGCAGGTACGGCTGGGCCCCCGCCCGTTGCCGGCACCAGCCGCATCGACCGCGAGGCAGCAGTGCACCCCAGCCGGGCCCGAAAAGACTCACCTGCACGCCGCAGCTCTCGCAGGATCGCCGGCTGGCCCGACCCGCGGGGACGGCCAGGCGAACGACCATCCACCGCAGCAGCGGCGTGACTGAGAGAGCGAGCAGGATCAGCTCAACCCTGCCGGGCGCGTGAGGCTTCCCGACGCGCTGTGGCGCCGATAGCAACGCCGGCCGCCCGCTCATGCGCCGGGATGGCCAGGCACATGGGCATCCTGCGGACCGAGTTGGCTGACCTCGTACCCGTCGGGATAGCTCTTGGTTTTGATCCCATCGGCGAACAACGGCGTCGTCCGGGGTGCTCCGAACCAACGCTGGAACCGCGAGCGCGCCTTCAACCCTAGGTGCAGACCAGCCCGGACCGGCCACGCCGGCGCGTCGACCTGCATCGCCCGCCGGAGGGGCGCGTCGTAGATGGCGCTGACCAGCGCGTTGCCCAGCGGAGCGAGGGGCTTGGGGATGCGGGTGAGCATCAGCATGCGGGTGGCTCGCTCGATGGCGGCCGCGTCGTCGTTGGGCCTCAGGTGGGCCGCGTCGTGGGCGTCGAACCAGGACTCGAACGCCTCGTAGGAGTCGGGGATGTCGTGGATGCCCATCCGACGGCCGAGCTCTCGGTAGAAGAGGTAGGTGGCCTGCCGTTCGTGGCAGCACGGGCGGCGCCAGCCGTACCGCTGCAGCCAGCGAGTCGGGATCACCACCAGGCAGCCGAGGACGTAGAGGTAATCGTCGTTGCTGATGTCGTACGGGCGGTGGATCTGGTTGACCCGTCGCAGTGCCTCCCGCCCCCGCGGCTGGTCGAAGCCGTTGAGCACCATCTCGTACATCAGGAGCCCGGTGTCGTCGATGCGCTTCTGCGTACGCTCGGTCAGCTCGCCGGTCGCTGTGTGCACGGCCGCGATCGACGGGATCGAGAAGGACCGGTTGAAGGCGAGGTTCAGCCCGAGCTTCATGTCCCACGGGAACTCGTACCGCAGCATCGTCTGGTAGATGGCCAGGTAGTCATGTTCGGGGTTGAGGGCGCGGATACGAGCGAGGTTGGCGTATCGAGCTCTCATCGGTGGGCGTCTCCAAGAGTGGACTGCGAGGCGGGCAGGTGCCGGGAGGCAGCGAGCGTCCTGGCCACCACGAACGACCGGGTGTAGGTAATGGACACGAGCGTCAGCCAGGCGATCTCACCGGCGTAACCCCCGGAGGGACGGTGCAGGTCATCCGAGGGTAGAGGGAGCGTGACCGCAGCGCCTGCGCGGTGTTCGCGCAGCGCGCAGGCCAGATGTGCCGCCTCGACAGCGGCTCGCCGTTCTTCGGCAGCGAGCCCGGCCTGCTCGGCGTACTGCTCGGCCAGCGCGGTCACCCTGGCGTCCATGTACGGGCGCAGCGCGAGTCGAGCGTCCCGGATCTCGGCGACCCGGCGCGTCAGGGCGTAGTCGATGTCCCGTACGGCGGTGAGGGGTCGACGCAGACTCGCGTCGAGTTCCAGTTCCGGCAGCGCGGCGATGAGATCCCGCCAGAGTGGCTCCAGCCGCCGGTACGAGCGGAAATCGTCCCAGCGCCTGGTGATCGTCAGGATGGGACCCCAGGCCGGCAAGGTGAGGCCGACCATCATGAGCAGCGCGCTGATGGTCACCAGCACCGCCGCGATCTCCCGCTCGCCGGTTGGCTGGTAGCCGCTCCGGTAGGCAATCAGGTACACGATCTTGTTGGTGCTGTAAAGCAGGGCGAAGGCTGCGCCGACTGCGGTGATGCGGAGACCGCGGCGCAGCCAGGGGCGTCCACAGATCCGGGCGAAGCGCCAGCACAGCCGGCTGATGTCGATGCAGTAGGCGAAGAAGCCGAGGACCATGAAGATCAGCAGGTAGGCGGTCACCGCGGGGTCGGTGGCGTACTCGACGGTCAGGAGCACCGGGGTGTCGTAGGTCAGCGTGTAGGCGAACAGCCCGGCCATGGCGAGGAAGGCGCCGCTGGTGACCAGGATCCAGAGCCGGGTCCGAGAGGCCGCCTTGGCTCGTGGAAGCGCGAGATGGAGCAGCATGGTCTCGGCGCTCGCGGCGATCGCCATCGCGCAGCCGTGGGAGAGAACCTTCGCCAGATTGGGGAGTCCTGACGCGCGATCGATGGCGTTGGCGAGGGGCGGGACGGCGAGCGTGATCCCGAGGGCGAAGGCGCCGAGCGCGACACAGATTGCGCCGCGTGCGTGGCTCGGTTGCCGGCGTTGGAGCCGCAGCATGTAGCCGAAGGCAGTCCAGCCGGCGATCGCGCAGAGGGCGTAGAGGGCGCTGTCCATCCCTGGCTACCAGTCGGGGTGTTCCAGCGAGTGCCGCAGCCGGTCGTACAGTTCGGCCTGTCGGCCGTCGAGCGGCGCGTCGTCCTGTGCGGTGGCGACGCTGTGCGCTCGCCGAATTAGCAGCGAGCCGATCATCTCGGCCTCGCGTTCCTCCGCGGCGGCATAGTTGCTGCGGCCGAGACTGCGCTGGACCAACTCCGGGTCGAGGTCCGGCAGCAGCATCCGCGAGGCGTCCTGATCCAGGATCTCTGCGATCTGGTGACCAGCGATGAGGTGCCCCAGCTCGTGGCCGATGATCAGCATTTGATGCAGGGGCGACGTGTCCTGCTCGTAGAAGATGGCGTCGAACTCTCCGGTCGGTACGAACATCCCGCACACCGTGTGCGCCGGCAGCTTGATCGGTACCAGGTGGATGGGCCGGCCCCGGCGTTCGCCCAGAACCCGACACAGCGTATGTATGTCGAAGGGCTCCGGCGCGTCCAGCGCGGCCAACAGTTGCTCGCAGCGCTTGCGTAGTCGACTCAACGTCACGTCAGCGTTCCCCCGCTCATCGGTGTACTGCCACCGAAGGATCAGCACCGCTACCTGCGATCGTCAGATGCGTCGCTCGACCCCTCGGGGCCTGCGCTTCCGGCCACGGCTCGCAACCGCGCCACCATCTGCTCGATCAGTTGGGTGTCCGTGGCCGAGAGTCCACTGTCGGTAAGCACCTGGCGTAGTGCCACCCGCTTGACGTCCATCCGACGGAGATCGTTGAGCAGTCCAATCTGGTCCTGTACGCGTCGCGCAGCCGCTTCGTCGACGAAGTAGCCGGAGTTCACGCCGAAGGCGGCAGCCAAAGCACGTACGTGCGACATCCGGGGGTCGTTGGCCACGCCCCGGCGTAGCTCACCGATGTAGGCGGCGCTGATGGTGACCCCGGTTGCGCCCGAGGCTGCGTTGATCTTGTCGGCGATCTCCTTGTTCGTGTAGCGACGTCCAGCTTCGTCGGAGTCGCTCAGCTCCTCGGGGCTGGGCCGAATTTTGTCGAAGAGGTACTCCAGCCTGGCGGCCAGCGTGTCGAGCGACGGTAACTCTAGCTCAACGTGCCGATCTTCCACCATGATCCTTCACCCTCCAGCGACCTAAACAACAGTGTCGCAGATGGAGGCGCCGGCGAAACAGGTGTTGACACGCACACCGAACGTGAGCGTATCATCGCCTCTGCGTTGAGAAACGGGCGTTAAGCGCAGGTGCGGTCCGCTCAACGCATGTGTTTCAGGGGTCGACGGTGACGGGCCACTGATCCGAACGGGGGAGTTGCCAGTGGGAGGGATCAGCTCTATCAGGAGCGCAACGGGGGGATGCATCCCGCAGCACTCGCTGGCGGGCTCGGCTGGCAGACAGCCGATGGCGGGACACCGGCCGGCACGCCGTCGAGCCGAGGGGGTCGCGGGGCCGCTCAGGTAGGTGGAACCTCCTGGCGGCCCCGTGGCCATCGCCATCCCGCGACGCGCACACGCGGGGTGGACATCAGCGCGAGGTGCAGCCGCGCAGGTCGATGGTGGACTGCCGTGCCTCGGGGTTGCGGTCCCGACCATGAGCATCGCCGGCGTGGGCCTGAGCCATGCCAGCTGTCAGAGGGGGGGTACGCCTTGACCGCGATGACCAGCAAGGCCGTGAAACCGGCAGCCCGTTGGCTTGCCGTTGGGCTCACTGGCGCCCTGTTCGCCGGTGTCGCCGGTTGCGCGGACGAGAAGCCTGGCGTCACGCCGAGCACGAGTGCCTCGGCAGCGTCGGCATCGCCGTCACCGACGGTCGACGCTGAGGAGGCCGAGGCCGGGGCGGCAGCATTGACCGCGTACCGGAACTACGTCCGGAGCTATGTCGCCGCCTCCAACGAGGGCGACTACAACGCCGACCTCGACAGGTTCGTCGCGGACCCGGCACTGCTGACGGTCCGCCAGGATCTGTTGATCAAATTCCAGCAGGGGCTCATCACCACCGGGCAGCCAACCTCTACGCCGGCTGTGCGCAGGGTCGACACGCTGCAGCGTCCCTTCACCGCCGAGATCGAGGACTGCTTCGACACCAGCAGGTGGGACGTGGTCTCGAAGAAGACGAAGAAGTCGGTGCGCACGGAGGGACAGGCCACCAGGTACGTCGTGATCGCCAAGGCTGAGCTGTTCGACGACGGCCAGTGGCGGATCCGCGAGGTCAACGCTCAACGGGAGAGGCCATGTTGAACCGGATCAGCCGCGCCGCCGCGACGCTGGCCCTGGTGGTCGGTGCCGGCATTCTGCTCGGGCCTGGTGTCGCTCACGCGGACTACGAGCACTGCGATGCGCTGGGCAACTGCTACTGGGTGGTCGAGAACGGCGGCACCGAGGGCGGAGGCGACGGCGGGGGCAGCAACGGCGGCGGCGGAGCCGGCAAGGGCTGCAACTACGAGGGGCAGCCGGTTCCGTGCGTGGTCGACGAGTTCGGCGTGTGGGACGGATGGTGCTACATCAAGCGCATCTCACCGCCGCCGGGCGAACGGACCGACGGCTACTGGATCCTCCGGACTTGCGGCATCTACAGCGGGCTTCCGTCGCAGACGACGACCTGGTCACCGGACCCACCCGCAGGACTCCTGCCGACCTATCAGGAACTCGCGCAACGCGCCATCGCCGCGATGAACCTCAAGGGACCCGACATCGGGATCGCTCCCCGTAGCAGCGGCTCAGGCCTGGTCGGGCTGCCGATCTGGCTCTGGAACAACGTCAGCCCCACGACGTGGGGCCCGATCACCCGCAGCGCGGCAGTGCCAGGCCGGTCGGTCACCGCCACCGCCCGGGCACAGAAGATCGTCTGGAGCATGGGAGACGGCAACTCCGTCACCTGCACCAAGCCCGGCACGCCGTACCAGCCGTCGTTCGGCAACCGGAGGTCGCCGGACTGCGGATACGACGGCTACTCCCGGCCAAGCAGCACGCGACCCGGCGGGCGGTTCACCATCACGGCGACCACCTCGTGGCTGATCACGTGGAGCGGTGGAGGTGGCAACAACGGCTCCCAGTCAATCGATCTGTCTTCCACCACCACCGTCGACATCGACGAACTGCAGGTGATCACGTCATGACAAGCGCGCCGACCACATCTCCCCGTGCCGACGGGGCCGTCGCCGCACCGTACGCGGTGCCCCGAGTCGCGCCGCAACGGCGCTGGCGGCCAGCGCTCGTCTGGCTCGCGGTGGCGCTGATCGCCGCCGGGGGAGTGATCGCCGCCGCCGTGCTCCGCACGGTAGGCAGCACCGCAGAATATCTGGCGGTCGCCGCCCGGGTGGAGGTCGGCGCCACGATCGACCGGTCTGACCTGCACACCGTGCGCATCACCGTCGACCCGGCCCTCGAGCCCATCCGGGCCAGCGCCGCCGACACCGTCATCGGCAAGTTCGCCGCAGTCGCACTGGTGCCCGGCACCCTGCTGACCCAGGCACAGCTCACCGACGCCGCGCTGCCCGGTCCCGGTAGGCAGCTTGTCGGCATCAGCCTCCCGCAGGAGCGGATGCCCGCCGAGCGGGTGAAGCCGGGCGCCTCGGTCCTCCTCGTCATCACCACCGACGAAGGTCCCGCTGCGAATCAGCAGGCCACGGCGGCACCTATCAGCATCAAGGCCATCGTCGTGGACGTACGGCACGGCGTGAAGGAGGGAACGACGCTGCTCAACGTCGCGGTCCTCGAGCGCGACGGGCCGCTCGTGGCCGCCCGCGCCGCCGCCGGCCGGATCGTCGTTGCCCTGACCACGGAGAACTGACGTGGCAGTCATCGCCATGGTCTCGGCCAAGGGATCGCCCGGCGTCACCACCGCAGCCCTGGCCTGCACCCTGTCCTGGAGCGGGCGCACTGTGCTGGCTGAGTGCGACCCCGCGGGCGGCAGCATCCTGAGCGGCTATCTCTCCGGCTTCGAGATCCCACCGGTCGGTCTGCTGCCGCTGGCGGCGGCTGCCCTGCGCGAGCAACTCGCCGACACGTTCGCCCACCAAGTGGTCGACCTCGACGCCAAGCACCCGGGACGGCGGCTGCTGCTGCCCGGCATCAACGACCCGGTACAGGCGGGAACCATCCGGCCGACCTGGGAGCCGCTGGCGGCGTTCTTCAGCGAGTTGGAGCGGCGCGAGGACGGTTACGACGTCATCGCCGACTGCGGTCGCCTGACCACGAGTGCGCCGCCGTGGCCTCTGCTGTTCCGCGCCGACCTGCTCCTCCTCGTGGTGAGGACGGCAACGCTGCGAACCATCGCTCCGGCGGCCGCCGCAGCCGGGCTGCTCCGGCGGGAGCTCACCGAGTACGGGCAGGGAGCTGGTGCACTCGCGCTGGCCCTGATCGGCGACGGCCCCTACAGCCGGCGGGACATTGAACAGCGGTTGCAGCTGCCGACCGTGATGGAGCTGCCCGACGACCGGCGTACCGCCGAGGTGCTCAGTGATGGTGGCGGGCGGCTCCGCGGCAGTCAGCGGATGTTGCGCGCCGCCGCCGGTGCCGAACCAGCCGTACGGGAGGCCATCGCGCGCAGGCGGAGGCATCTCGCCCCGACCTCCTCGAGCGGGAGTAGCGATGTCCGATAGGCGTGGGTACAGCGGTCCGAGTTGGCCGGCGTCCGTCGACCGGTCCGCACCGAACGGCCGTCGCTGGCCGGCGAACGGCACTGCGGTCACCTCGATGCCAGGTGATGAACCGCCACCCGTCGTGGAACAAGGGAGGATGCCGGTCAAGATCGACTACGCAGCGGTGCGGCTGCTGCGAGCACGAGTCAGCGGCGAGCTGACTGCCGCGCTCCGCGAGACACCCAACGTCTCCCCAGGTCACCGCCAGGCGGAAGCGGAGCGCATTGCCGCGCGGCTGGTACGCGAGCACGTCGACGCTCTGCACCAGGCCGGACAGCCGATATCGCAAGCGGAAGAGGACGCCCTGCTCGATGCCGTCGCCGCCGACATGTTCGGCCTGGGGCGCCTTCAGCAGCTGCTGGACCGTACGGACATCGTCAACATCCACATCCTCGGCTGCGACAACGTGCGGATCGAGCACACCGACGGACGGATCACCGTCGGGGAGCCGGTTGCCGACAGCGACAAGGAACTGGTCGACATGTTCCAGGTGCTCGCGATGCGCGCGGGCGCGACGGAGCGTTCGTTGTCGTCCACCAAGCCCTGGTTGGACATGCAGCTGCCGGACGGCAGCCGCCTCACCGTACTCATGCAGGTGTCGGTCCGGCCCTATGCCGCCATCCGCCGGCACACCCTGATGGACGTCAGCCTCGAGGATCTTCGCGACCGGTACGGCGCCATGGACGAGCTGATCTGCCAGTTCCTCAAGGCGGCGATGGCCGCCGGCCTGAACATCATGGTCGCTGGCCTCGCCGACGCCGGGAAGACCACCCTGCTTCGCGGCCTGGCTCGCGAGATCCCTGCCGGCGAGCAGTTCGTCACCCTGGAGGAATCGCGCGAACTCGGCCTGCACACCACCGGGCGGCACCGCTGGGCGATGAGCCTCGAAACCCGGGAAGGGCACGGATCCCGCGGTGTCGACGGCCGACCCGCCGGCGAGGTCACGATCATGGACATGATCCCGCTGACCCTTCGGATGTCGGTCCAGCGAATCATCGTCGGCGAGGTTCGGTCCCGGGAGATCGTGCCGATGCTGCAGGCCATGGCCACCAGCAGGGGATCGCTCTGCACCATCCACGCTCGCCATCCTCGGGCCGTCATGGATCGCGTCATCGAGCTCGCGCTGCAGCACGGACCCGAGATGACCGCTGAGCTGGCGCGACGGATGGCCGCCGGTGCCATCGACCTCATCGTGTACCTCAGCGTGGAGGACGAGACCAAGCTCGGCGGGCGCAAGCACCGCTACGTCTCAGAGATCGTCGAGGTCGGTGGGATGAGTGGCGAGCACCTCGTCACCACGCAGATCTTCGGGCCCGGGCCGGATGGGCGAGCCGTACCGCGACACCTGCCTGAACGGCTGCTCGAGTCCTTCCTGCGAGTCAGCTACGACCCTCGCCAGCTCACCAGCTACATCCAGCAAGGGCAGCACAACCGTGGTGCGTGGACCAGCCGCCTCGAGACGCTGGCGAGGCGGCCATGAGCCTGCTCGACCTCGCCGCTGTGCTCGCGGGGCTGCTCGCGGCCGCGGGCGCCGTGGTCGGTGTGGCCGGCGTCGTGGGAACTACCCGGCCTTCCCGTCCACCGTCGGCGCTGCAACAGAAGGCCCGCCGTTGGTGGACCGGGCCCGGGCGGACCCGCCACGAGCAGCGGAACCATCAGGTCAAGCTGATCATCGCCGTCGTTTCCGCCGCTTTGACCTGGCTCCTGACCGGCTGGCCCGCGGCCGGGGCGATCATCGGCGTCGCTGTGCCGGGCGTACCCTGGCTGTTCGCCGCCGGACGGATAGAGAAGCACGCGATCGCGCGGCTGGAGGCCGTCGAGGCGTGGACCCGCCGCCTGGCGGACATCGTCGCCCGGGGAATCGGCCTGCAACAGGCGGTCGTGGCAACCGCCGCGACGGCGCCGCAGCTCATCGAGCAGGAGATCCGTGACCTCGCGGCGCGGCTGCAGGCCGGTGTAGACCCGATCGCCGCACTGCAGCAGCTGGCCGAGGACCTCAACGATTACACCGCCGACCAGGTCATCGCACCGCTCATGCTGCACGTCACCGACCGCGGTGAGGGACTGCACGAGGTGCTGACCGGCATCAGCCGGTCCATCGCGGCGGAGATCGAGATGCGCGCGACGGTGGACGCCAAGCGCGAAGGCCCCCGCTTCGCGGTGCGGTTCCTGACCGGAATGACCATCCTGCTCCTGGCGTACGGGGTGCTCAACCCGCACTACCTGCAGCCCTACGGCAGCAGGCTGGGGCAGCTCGTCCTGCTTTTCCTCGCCGCGCTCTACGTCGCCCTGATGACCTCGGTACGCACACTGAGCCTTCCACCCAAGCGGGAGCGCCTACTGCCGCCGGCCGGCGTGGGGTCCGTGGGAGCGTCGGCATGAGCAACGGTCACCTCACCGCGATGGTCATCGCCGGTGCGATGGCGGGGCTTGGGCTGTTCCTGCTGGTCGTCCAGCTGATCCCGGCCCCGCCGGCACTCGGGCCCGCGCTTCGCCGGCTGCACGCGATGAGCAGCCCGAGCAGTCCGCCGGCCGGCATCAGCTGGCTCCGGCGCCGATTCGCGGTGCCGCACGCCGACCTGCGGCTGCTCAGCCGCAGCACCGACCAGTACCTGCTCACCCTTGGGCTGTCCGCGCTGTTCTGCCTCATCCTGCCGGCGTTGATCACGATCGCCGTCGCGGTCCTGGCACTGCCGATACCCGTCTTCATTCCCGTCGCTGGCACAATTGCCGCCGCGTTGGCTGGCGTGGTGTTGGCCCATCGGGAGGTCACCGTCAAGGCCGCTGCCGCTCGGGCGGAGTTCACCCGAGCCATGTGCACCTATTTGGACCTCGCCTCCCACCAGGTCCTCGGTGGTCACGGCCCGGTCGAGTCGTTGGACCGAGCGGCCAGTGTCTGCCAGGGCTGGGTCTTCGCCCGAATCCGGGAAGCCCTGCTCAGCGCGCAGCTCCAGCTGCGGCCGCCGTGGGACGAACTGAAGGTCCTCGCCCGCGACATCGAGGTCATCGAGCTCGGCGACCTGGCAGACATCATGCGCACCGCCGGCAACGAGGGCGCCAACGTACACCAGACGCTGCGCGCTCGCGCCGACTCGATGCGGGACCGGATCCGCACCGAAGCCCTCGCTCAAGCCGAGCTACGCACCAACAAGCTCGACATCCCCGCCGCGGCGCTGATCCTCGTGCTCCTCGTCCTCATCGGCTACCCGTTCATGGCCCGCCTGTTCGTCCGCTGACCCGCAACCACTCACGGAGGGATCCCGCCATGCACACCATCCGCGCTCTCGTCGCCCACCTCGCAGCCAGTTGGCAGCTCATGACCGATCCGGCTGAGGCCGACCGAGGCGACAGCCCCGTCGGCACCGCCGTCATCACCGCCATCCTCGTCGCCGGTGCCGTGGTCGTGGCCGGGGCGATCGTCGCCGTCGCCAACGGCTGGGTCGCACTCATCCCCACCCAGCCGTGAGGAAGATACGTGTGGTTCGCCCGCGCCCGATTTGGCGCGGGCGGACCCGCCCCTGCCTTCGTGACCGGGGCAGCTCGCCGGTGGAGTTCGCCGTCATCGCCCTGCCGATGCTCCTGCTCACCTTCGCCGTGGTGCAGACCGGCCTGGTCTTCTTCGCCCAATCCATCGCCTTGGCCGCCGCCACCCAGGGAGTCAACGGCGCCCGTGGCTACCAGTCCACGGCCGCAGCCGGCGAGGCCCGAGCCGTGAACTTCCTGTCCACAGCCGGGGCCGGCCTGGAGGACCGCCAGGTCGTCGTCACCCGTACGACGACGGAGGTGCGAGTCACCGTCACCGGCCGGGCGATCGCCGTGCTTCCCGGATTCAGCTGGACGATCAGCAAGTCCGCGCACGGACCCGTCGAACGGCCGACCGCACCATGAAAACGAGGTGGACCGACGGAGAACGCGGATCGGCGTCCATCGAGATGGCCGTGGTCGCGCCGGCGATCCTGGCGCTGTTCACCACTGCGGTCATCGGTGGCCGGGTCAACCTTGCTCGGCAAGCTCTCGAAGCGGCGGCCTACGACGCCGCACGCACCGCCTCCTTGGCACGTACCTCAGGCGAGGCTAGCGCGCAGGCACTGGCGGCGGCGAACACCACTCTCAATGCCCAGGGGCTGAGCTGCACGAGCCTGAACGTCACGGTCTCGACTGCAGGCTTCGACGTACCTGTCGGGCAACCCGCCACCGTCACCGCCAGGCTTGCCTGCACCGCGACCTTCTCCGACGTCGCGCTACCGGGCATGCCGGGCTCGGTACGGATCAGCGCATCCTTCACCAGCCCGTTGGACACCTACCGGGGAAGATCATGAGAGCCGCGATCCGCCGGCTCGGCAACGACCAGGGCCGGATCACGATCTGGTACGCCGTACTCGCGCCGGCCCTGCTCGCACTTGTCGGCCTCGTCGTCGACGGCGGCGCCAAGGTGCGCGCGTACCAGCGAGCGGACAACATCGCCGCCGAGGCGGCCCGGGCCGGCGGGCAAGCGATCAAGGCCGGACAAGCCATCGACGGAGGTGCCAAGGAGATCGACGCCTCGCTCGCCGTCCCCGCCGTGCAGGCGTATCTCGACGACCTCGACGGGGTCACCGGCAGCGTCACCGTCGACGACGCCCAGCGACTCACCGTCACGGTCACCGTCTCCTACAACCCGATCCTGCTCGACCTCTTCGCTGGCGGCACCGGCACGACCGTGACCGGCCGAGCGACCGCGAACCTGATCGCCCAGTAGCAGCCTGCAAAGGAGCACCCGTGGCACGCACTGCACCCACCGCTGGCCGCGGCCAACAGGTAGTCACCGGCGTTGGCGCGGTCGCTCTGCTCGCTGTGATCGCCGCCCTGCCACCCGCGTTGCTCTGGGCCGCCGGTAATCCGCTCGCCGAACTCGGCAGCTGGATGGCCACCCTCACCGAAGATCCGAGCGCCGCCATCAGCCAGGCCTGGCAGGCACTCAGCGCCCGCGACGACGGCGACCTGTTCCTGCGGGCACTGGCGCTGGTCGGCTGGGTGGCAGCTCTCCTGGCCGCGTGGGCCTGGGTCACCTTCCTCGTCGCCGTCCTAGCGGAGGCTGCTGCACAGGTGCAGGGCCTCCGGAAGGGACGCGTTCCACGCCACGTCACACGGATCCCCGGCATGCGCCTGCAGCAGCAAGCCGCCGCCGCGCTGGTTGCCGCCATCGTCGGCGCGTTTGCTGCACCAGCCCTGGCCTCGGCTGCCGTGCCTAGCGTCGTCGTTCAACCCGTCGCGGTCGGAGCTGCCCAGCTGACCAGCGACCGGATCACCCCACCGGTCGCTCAACACAGCAAGGCGACCAACGAGGACTACCTTGAGCACCTCGTGGAGCGTGGCGAGAGCCTGCTCGCCATCGCGGAGCGGTACAACGTCCCGTGGCAGCGCCTGGCCGAGGCGAACCAGGGGCTACCGCAACCAGACGGGCGCAGCCTGCAACCGGGCAAGACACGGGTCTACGCCGGGTGGACACTGCGAATTCCGCTATCCGTCGCACCGACCGCCGCCATTACGTTGACCCAGGCTGCGCCTGCCGGGACGGCTGAGTCGGTGACCTACTCGGTGGCGCGCGGCGACTGGCTGTCGGGCGTCGCGCAGCGTTTCCTTGGCGACGCCGACCGCTACGGCGAGATCGCCGCTCTCAACCCGCAGCTCGAGCGGCGTGACGACCGCTTCCCCGACCACATCGAGCCCGGATGGCACATTCGCCTACCCGAGGATGCCCGCGACAGCGGCCCCGTCGAGCACGCTCAGGGCCGGGTCGTCGGCGACCGCACGCCGATGGAATCCGGCGGTCCGGCGGGCGATTCCCGTACGCCGAACGAAGGCCGGGGCTCGGACCCGGCGGAGACCGGAGGTCCAAAGCCCGGAGACGCCGCCCCGTCGCCAACCGCCGTGCCCACAAGCCCGCCGGCTGCTCCGGCCGCCCCCTCCGCCTCGGCCAGCGCCCCTGCTGACAACCCGACAGCCACGGCACGTCCCACCGACCAGCCAGCGACCGCCGAAACGGACCCGGGAGGCACACAGCCGGAAGTGGAAGGCGACGTCAACGAGGGCATCCTGCTGGGGGCGCTCGCCAGCGCAGGTCTCCTCTCTGCCCTGCTGCTCACCTCAGTGATGCGGCAGCGGAGGCATCAACGCCAGCACCGCCAGCCCGGTCACCGCCTGCCGCATCCTCGCGGCGGAGCGACGGAACGGGCGATGCGGGTCGCCGAACAACCTGCCGACGTCGACCGGCTCGATCTCGCTCTACGCAGCCTTGCCGCAGCGTTGGCCGATCGCGAGGAGCCCCTACCGGACATCGCCGCTGCCTGGATCGTTGATCAGAGCGTCACCGTCGTGCTCACCGAACCGGCGCCGCAGCCACCCGCCCCGTGGATCGGCGACCACCGTCACTGGACCCTGCCCGCAGACGCCACGGTCCCGCCCGTCACCGAGCAGCTCGCGCCGCTACCAGCCCTCGTCGCCGTCGGGTCTCAACCGGGACGGCATCTCCTTCTCGACCTCGAACGCCTGGGCAGCCTCACCATCGCCGGCGACAGCGAACGCACCCTGGCCCTGCTGCGCCACGTCGCCTGCGAACTCGCCTGCAACGCGTGGTCCGACGAGGTCGAGATCGTCCTCACGGGGTTCCCTGCACGCGAGACAGAGCTGCTGACCGCTCTCAACCCGGACCGGGTGCGGGCAGCTTCCTCAATCACCGAAGCCGTCAGTCGCCTTCGACGGCGCCGCACCGCGGTGACCGCCGCTCTGAGCGCCTCCGGAGTAGCGGACGCCCTCGCCGGCCGCATCTCCGACAACGGCGAAGCATGGGCACCTCAAGTGCTGCTCGTCGCTGATCCGGACGTCGACGATCTCGACCTGCTCGACGAGCTCGGCCGAGAACTACGGGAGGCCGGCCGGTGCGCTGTCGCTGTAGCCACCACCACGAGGGTCCACGCAGCGACCGGCCCGAACACAGCCGTAATCGACGAGGACGGGATGCTTCAACTCGCACTGCCGTTCCTGCTCGTCGAGGGAGTGGCGGCCGGCCTACCCGTGCGCGAGCTTGAGCCACTTGTCGAGATCATGGCGCAGGCGCGGAACGCGACCTACGAGCCGACGCCGCCGGCGGCCGAACTGGAGCACTGGGCCGAAGGCACCGACGCCGCCGGCTCAGTGCTCGAGCTCCTTACCGCCACCGAGACTGCCGACCAGGCAGCACCCGAAGCACCGGAAGACGCTGATCGCGATGTTCCCGACGCGTCGGCATCAGCGGACCCCATTACTGCTGTGCCGAGGTTCGGCAGCGGCCGGGCGCTATCTTCTGCGCCTGGCCGCGAGATCAACGCGGCGATCCGGCAGCGGCGCCGCCAGTCCGACCCGGAACTCGACTCGGACCTACGGGCTTGGCGTGAGCAGGATGAGACTCGGCCCCGTATCGCCGTGCTCGGTCCGGTGAGCATCGATGCGCCCGGTCCGGCGCCAGCCCAACGCCGCCGCTTCCACGCGGAGCTCATCGTCTACCTCGCCCAGCGAGGCGCCCGAGGAGCCTCCGCCGAGCAGCTCACCGATGCGCTGTGGCCCGACCAGCAGGTCAAGGATGCCAGCCGCCGGGTCGCCATCACCCGGGCCCGTCGCTGGCTGGGGGAGAGGCAGGACGGCACCGCCTGGTTGCCAGAGATGGGATCCGACCGCCTGTACCGGCTCGATCCGGGCTACCTGCTGGACTGGCATCTGTTCCGCCGCCTGCGCAGTCGCGGGCAGAGCCGCGGCCCAGCCGGGGTCAAGGACCTACGGGCTGCGCTGGAACTCGTTCGGGGAGCACCCCTCGACGGCGCTGATCGCGCGTACGCCTCCGGCACCCGCAACCCCTTCACCTGGCTGCCCGAGTCGGACATCTATCCCGGGCACATCACCTCTGCGATCGTGGACACCGCCCACGACCTCGCGCAGCTGTACCTCGAAGCGGGGGACACGGCCAATGCTCGATGGGCCGTACAGCAGGCGTGGTTGGCCGATCCCGATCGCGCCGACGACGAACCATGGCGCGACATCATGCGGGCCGCCCACGCCGAGGGCCACGCCGCAGAGCTGCGCAACCTGCTCGGGGAGCTGATGCGCGCACGGGAAGCCGAGGTACCGGAGGATCTGGCGCCCACCACCTACGCGCTACTGCGCGACCTCCTGCCGGACGTGTTCGCTGCGACTTCCGTAAGCGGATCCGGGGGAAGGGCTACCAACTGACGATCTTCGACTGACCTGAGACACGACTTGCTATCACAACGACACGACATACGGAGCGAGGTCGATCCTCTTGCAGACCATCAACCATGGAGACGACATGAAGTACGTCGAGGCGGCGAAGGAAATCAGCGCTCGCCTACGCGGCGAAGCCGGCGATCTCGCTGCCGCCGCCGCGATGCATCTGGCGTGTGAGGCGTGGAAACGGCTGGCCGGTAGCGACATCGCATGGGACCGCTTCGGCCTGGAGCTCCTCGACCTCCGAGCGAGGCTGTACTCGGATCACCGAGAGGTGGTCGTCGAAGCTGAGGCCCCGGTCCGGGACGATGCGGAGACCCGCCTCGCAGTGACCGGCATGCTCGAGCTACTCGCTCGCTACCACGAGCGGTGCGCGGTCGATGAGCGCTTCGAGTTGGCCCGACGGCTCAGTCACGACGCCGGCGCCCAGCAACTTCGGCGCGCGGCAGCGGCCCTGGGATGACCTTCGGTCACTGGCGCAGGGAGGCGTACGAGGCGCTGAGCGCGGCCAACGTGGCGATGGGCCAACGGCGCGCAAACACCGCAGCCGACATCAACACCGCCGTCACGGCCAGATGCGCCATCTTCGCCCAGTTGGCCAGAGCGACCGAACTACTGGTCGGTGGCCGCCCGACACCGGAAACGCCGGATCGGGCGCAAGCTTCGGCGATCCTGACGCGACGCGGGCAGACGCTGACCAAGTTCTACGTCGGGCTGCGAGCCGCTGCGATCGTTGACCGTCAGTTCCCATCCACTCCCGCGATCGTCCGTACTGAGCCGGCGCGCTCGTTGCGTCGGGCTGCGGATGCCATCGGCGTGATCGGCGACATCCTCGCCAGCCACGTTCCGCCTGGCCGAGGACCGCGTACACCAGAAGGGCTCGCCATCCGCGCCGGCGGCGGAGTCCAGTCCGGCCTCGCGGACCTCGCCAGGTTGACCGCTCGCGCGGTAATGATCGATATCGCACTGCCCAGATGGCTCGAGCACGCGCCGGGCTCCCTGGCCGAGATCTACCGACCGGTGGCGGTGACCGCCAAGTGGACCGCCAGCAGTCGCCTCAGCACAGTCGCCCGCGACCTCGTCGCCGCAGGGAGTGGACAGGCACCACTGAGCGACCTCAATGTCGCTCGGTCTCCGCTGAATCCCGCTCCCGGCGTCAGCACCGTAGACGATGCGATCGCGGCCCTCGCCGCCGCTCGAACCTGGATGTGGCACAACCCGGCGCAGCTCACCGGCGAGCACCTCCAGCTCGGAACTCAAGTTGGGCTGGCCGTGCACATGCTCACCAGCGGAGGCGACCCGAAGATGGTCGGCGGGTGGCGGCAGGCGGCGATCGCGGCCGCGGAGCTTCGTGCCACCCCACCGGTCGGTCCGGCCCGGGACGCTGCAGCGGAGTTGGCAGAAGCCCTGCGCTGGCTACGGTCACGATCGCCGATCCGCCGCGGCGGACGCGGGGAACTGCGCCACCAACAGATCTCGCGTCTCGATGCCGAGCTTCCGTTCATGGCCGCGACGCTCCACAAGGGGCTGACCGCTGCTCTGCAACGGCGGGAGCTTTCCGTCCGGGCCGAGTCATCTCTGCGGCGGCAGGCGGGCTCCCTCGTCTTCGGCACCACCGAGCGCTGGCGGCCGGCGGTAAAGGACGACGACGTGGTGCAGGATCTCACCCAGGCGCTACTGCAGCAGCATGACGTCGACCGGGATGGCGGTCAGCCCGTCGCCGCCGCTCAGGCTTTTCCCCACCCACCACGACCAACGTCTTCTTTGCCTCGAGTGTCGTCAAGCCCGACACCTGAGATGACACCGAGGCGTGCACGCCCTCGTTCACGTTGACTGCGCGCAGTGCAGGAAGGTCACCTCCTGCTGCTGCTCTTTGGATTGGCGTGGTTACTGTAGGCTCGCAACATCTCGGGGGAGGGCGCACAGTCGTGGAGCTTCGCGTCGAGCCGGAACTGCTGGATCGGGCAGCGCAGGTTGCCGATGAGCTACGCGATGAGCTGCGGAAGAGCGCGGCCGATGTCGGAGACGAGACGGATGGCGCGGTAGCCGGGTTGGCCGGGTGGCAGACGCGGACGGCGTTGGAGCAGTTGCGGTGGTCGTGGTCGGACGACCTGGCCAAGCTGACCAGTTACCTTGAGAAGGTCGGCGATGGGCTTCGAGGGTGCGCGAGGGACTACCGCTACAGCGACGAAGCCAGCGCGACGCGCTTCGACATCCGCCGGCGGTGACTCACGATGGTCACCTATGCCGACCTTCGTGACGCCCGACTGGGGCCAGTCAGGTTCGCTGCGCAGGCGTGGGCGGACCTGGCACGGGCGTGCGCCAAGATGGAAGAGCGGTGCGGCGTCGAACTGACCGGTCCGCTCCGCAGCTCTGGATGGCAAGGGCCGGCCGCCACCGAGGCGCTGCGGCGGCTCAACGAACTCGACGACGAGTTCGAGGTCGCAAGCCTGCAGACCCGGACTGCCGCCAGCCTGCTGCGGGAGGCGGCCGAGCAGCTCGAGGATCTGCAAAGGCGGCTCGATGCAGCGGTCGATGCAGCTGCCTCCTTGGGCCTGCGCGTTGACGACTCGGGTCGTGTCTCCGCGCCGATGATGTCGGCGGACGAGCGGCATGACCCGGACGCCGACCTCACGCATCGCCGCGAGATGGAGAACGCGCGCATCTACAGCGACCTTATCGTGAGGATCGTCAACGAGGCCACCGAGGTCGACAACCGGATCGCCCGGGCGCTGACCCAGCTGAAGGCGGGGATGCCGGGCCAGCACGCGTGGGAGTACAACAAGGTCCGCGACGCAGCGCAGAGCGCCGCCGCAGCCCTCGGACTCAGCGAGGCCAGCATCCCCGTGCTTGGCAGTGACCCCGGCGCCGTACGCGCCTGGTGGAGCGGCCTGTCAGCGGATGAGCGGCAGGTGTACCTGGCCGCGTACCCCGAGCGGCTCGGCGCCCTGGACGGCCTGCCGGCGACTGACCGTGACTTCGCCAACCAGCTTGCGCTGCGCGCCTTCGTCGGTGACAACGTCAACCAGCAGGCCGGTCTCGACAGCCCGCAGCACGCCACCGCGCTGATGCTCCTCGACAAGCTGGAGAGTGCCGAGAACGCCCCACCCGACAAGCGCCTGTATCTGCTATCCGTCGATCCGACGGGTGATGGGACGGCGGCGGTTGCCATCGGAAACCCGGACACGGCCGGCCACACTGCGGTCCTCGTTCCCGGCGTCGGCAGCGAGCTCGACGGCATCCGCGGCTTGATCAACCGGGCGAGCCTCCTGCAGGACACCGCGGTCAAGCTCGACCCGACCGGACCGCCGGTCGCCGTCGTGGCCTGGCTCGGTTACGACACTCCCTCGGTCGACACCGACATCGTCACCGCGCCGTTCGGCGGTAAGTCCGAAGCCGGCGCGCGAGCACTCGACGGCTTCGTCGACGGGCTGCGCGCCGCCCACGACCCCAGCGCCTCCCACCTGACGGTGATCGGGCACAGCTACGGCTCGACCGTGCTCGGGGAAGCCGCCAGCCGCGGCGACGGCATCGCCGCGGACGACGTCATCGCTGTCGGAAGCCCCGGGATGCGCGTCGAGAACGCTGGCGACTTCAACCTCGACGCCCGCCACGTCTGGGCCGGCGCCGCAAGCGACGACACCTTCGTCGCCCGGCCCGAACAGAATGCCCGCTGGCTGACCGGTGTGCCGATCGTCGGCGGCTGGTTTGCCGAAGGAGCCGTGGGCATCCACGGGCCGGCGCCGCACAACCCCGAGTTCGGCGGCAACGTACTGGATGTCGACACCTCCGGCCATAGTGACTACTGGAGACCGAACAGCCAGGTCCTGAACTCGCAGGCAGCAGTGATCATCGGCGACTACGACGCTGTCGCGCTCGAACACGGAGAGGCACCCTGACCGTGAACCGCTGCACCGCCAGATTCTGGCGCCTTTCGCTTGCTGCCGTCGCGTTCGCCATCGCCGCGACCGCTTGTACTGGCGACAAGGCCGACGACGACCCGCGGAGTAAGGGAGAGCCGTTGCAGACGAAGTCGGTGGCGGAGGTGCTTCAGCTGGTGCAGACCCGGGCGCAGGCGGTTGCCGATGCGGCGGGCGGTCCGCTGGAGAACTGGAGCACCAACACCGTGCCGTGTGAGGGACAGCGCGGCGAGATCGCCGATGACGGTCGGTGGTACCTGGGCGCCTCGGCCAACCTTCGGGTCGCTCCGGCCGAGCAGCTCGCCACGCTCGCCCGTGTTCGGGAAGCGCTGCGACAGCAGGGCTACGACATCACCGAGGACCGCACCTTCGCCGACGGCACCCGAAGCTCGCTGTCGGCCCGTGACCCCAGCACGGCGGTCACGGTCACACTCACCACTACCAAGAGCCTCGACCACGTGGCCGTTGGTCTCTTGAGCGACTGTTACTTGCCCGCTGCTGGCGAAGACCCGGCCAACACTTGAGCTCGGCTGCGGGGTGGCCGCCGGCCTTCCTGACATTCGATCGCCTTCGAGTGATGAACGTTGCCGACTTCACTACGTCTCAGCCCTGCCCCGGCTGATTAACGCGGCATCAATCGAGTCCCGCGCGTAATCCTGGGTAGCTCATGCCATGGATGACCCACGCGGCAGGCGGGCTGATGGTCGCGCTGAACGACGTCGAAAGAACCGAGTTGGACTGGTTGCACGGCGTGGGCCAATGCAGAAGGGCCGCCTCGCAGCTACACTTTGATGGTGATCCAAGGTCTATTTCGCTCGTGGCACCGCGAAAACCGCCTCCTTTCCGACTTCCTGAACTCCGCCTATGCTGCCCCGGCGCAGATGAAAATCGCGAGGATGAGTGCCGAGGAGATCGAGGAGCCGGACGAGACCTTGATTCGCCTACTGGTTGACGAGATGCGCGTCCAGCCGCCGCGACTGCTCGGCCAAGAGCGAGCCTCGGTGGGAGAAGGCCGTCGGCGGCCAGGGAGCGGCGGCATACGGCACCTGACGGAGCGTCACTACATTGCCGTCCAGGTTGAGGGCGAAATCGAACTGCTGGACTACTGGCCGGACGCCGCAGAATCTGAGCTGCAGCCAATTGACGCTGCGCCACTCGGCGAGGGCGAAGCCGGCTTCCGGGCCTGCCCTCCAGAGCTGGAACACGATATGCGCACTTACGAGCTCGAACTGGCTCAGGAGCGGTGGTTTCTCGGTGATCGAACTGACCACGGACCCCGTGCCCTTTACACCTGGCTGGATCTGACTCAAGAGGACGAGGAGGATGTCGCTCGGGGCGAACTCGACCTGCACGCCGAGGTGAACAAGCAACGGGCCCGCATCGAGCCAATCGTTACTGCTATTGCGGCTCAGACCACGGCCTTCTTTGACTCCGATCTTCCTGAGAAGCTCCGTGTAGTTATTGAAGCACGACGAAGGCAAATCGAGGCACGTCGCGCCGTCCAAGCGAGCCTTACTTGGCCGAACGGCTGGAAGTACCCAGAGCCTCGACTGGAGGCTGACCCGGCATTGATAGGCGGAGGGGTGGCCGCTCCGTCTCCGCAAGATGTCCACGTCGAGCAGCGGTCACGACTAGCTGACGCAACCTTCGACGATGTGATACGTACTATACGAATCTGGGTGGACGCAGTAGAGCGGCATCCCAAGGCTTACGCCAGTCTGGTTGAGGATAGGATCAGCGATCTCCTTACGGCCACGCTAAACGCGGCATTGCCGGGAGCTCATCGGGAGGTTTACAGTCGCGGAGGAAAGTCCGATATCTATATCAGGGCTGACGCAGTAAATGCCGGAGCAGGACCGGCGAAGGTTTTCATTTGTGAATGTAAGTGGTGGCGTGGGGCGTCGAAGGCCCAGGAAGCTCTAACTCAGCTGTTCGGTTATCTGGACAACAAAGACACTGCAGCCGTCCTGATGTTCTTTGTTCCGCTCGCCAACCCGAGTGTGGCTCACATGGAGGCGCGGCAAGCCCTAGCTGCCCGGGGCGAGTTCCTGGACGCAAAGGTTGGGGCGGCCGGCTGGCCGGTCTTGCGTTTCGAGACCAATGGACGGAGTGTCTCGGTGTGCCTCGCGTTCGCTGACCTACCCAGAACTTAATACTCCAACGTCACTTGGCTTCGGCGTTGGGCGTGGCGCGGGCATGAAGACGGCCACCGCGTTGATCATCGATGGTTTGTGAGGACAACCGA
>NZ_JBEYSU010000042.1:0-33239 GCF_040704235.1 Micromonospora sp. NPDC047707 | reverse complement strand
GACCGGGCGGCCGCCATCATTCCGGGGCCGCTCGCCCTGCCATCAAGGCGGGCGCTGCTCGATCGTCCAGGTGATGTAACGACCCCGTCCCCGCCCCCATTCCACCCCCGGGATGCCGCCCATCACACCTCCCAAACCCGACATCAGGCGTGACACGGCACAGGCCAGCCGGACATACCACCCACCGCAACCGCCCAGCCGGGCGGAGCGAGGAGTACGACCGTCCAGAGCAGACGGACGCCGGACACGGCAATTGCGAATCCCGATGGAAAGACTGGAGAACACTGGCTGTGCGGGGCAGCGGACGGGGTGTACTTGACGGTAGACACATAGACCATGACGAACACCCTCGACCGTCGTACCCTCCTGCGTGTCGCCGGCGCCTCAGCCGGCACGGCCGTGCTCGCCGGCGCCACCCTCGCCGGCCCGGCCCAGGCCACCGGCGGCGCGTTCCGACACGGCGTGGCCTCCGGTGACCCCCTGCCCGACGGCGTCCTGCTCTGGACCCGGCTCACCCCCACCGAGGAATCGCAGCCGGGCTCCGGTGTCGGCCCGGACGTCACGGTGGCCTGGCAGGTGGCCGCCGACCCGGACTTCGCGTCGGTGGCCGCGCAGGGGACGCTGGTGACCGGTCCCGCCCGTGACCACACCGTCAAGGTGGCGGTCAGCGGGCTGGCGGCGGCCACGACGTACTGGTTCCGCTTCGGCTACGCCGGAGCCTGGTCGCCCATCGGTCGCACGATGACCGCCCCGGCGGCGGACGCCGAGATCGATCGGCTGCGACTGGGCGTGGTGTCCTGTTCGAACTGGGAGGCGGGGTACTTCGCGGCGTACCGGCACCTGGCCGAGCGGGGCGACCTCAACCTGGTGGTGCACCTCGGCGACTACCTGTACGAGTACGGCACCGGCGAGTTCGCCGCCGGGGACACGGTGGTGCGGCCGGTCCGTCCGGCGCACGAGACCCTGACGTTGCAGGACTACCGGATCCGGCACGCGCTCTACAAGAGCGACCCGGATCTGCAGGCCCTGCACGCGGCGGTGCCCTGGGCGATCACCTGGGACGACCACGAGGTGGCCAACGACCAGTGGTCGGGTGGGGCGGAGAACCACACACCGGGCACCGAGGGCAGCTTCACCGACCGGGTGGCGGCGGCGCGCCAGGCGTACGCGGAGTGGATGCCGGTGCGCACCGGCGCGGACGGTGCCATCTACCGACGGCTGCGCTTCGGCCGGCTCGCCGACCTGTCCATGCTGGACCTGCGGACGTACCGGTCGCAGCAGGCCTCGGGGGTGGCGGTCGACGACCCGCGGCGGACCCTCACCGGCGACGCGCAGATGGCGTGGCTGAAGGCGGGCCTGGCGTCGTCGGACGCGCGCTGGAAGCTGGTCGGCAACCCGGTGATGATCTCCCGGCTGGACGTGGGCGCCCTGCCGGCGTGGCTGTTGGGGCCGCTGGGCACGCTGCTGGGCATCCCGCAGAACGGGGCGGTGCTCAACACCGACCAGTGGGACGGGTACAACGCCGACCGCAACGAACTGATCGACCACCTGCGGTCGAACGGCACGAAGGACGTCGTCTTCCTGACCGGTGACATCCACACGTCCTGGGCCAACGAGGTGACCACCAGGTCGACCGGGCTCAGCGACCCGGCCGCCGCCGAGTTCGTGGTGCCGTCGGTGACCAGCGACAACGTCAACGACTTCCTGGGCCTGCCGGCGGGTAACGCGCTCAGCGCCCTGGGTGCGGGCCTGATCCGCTCCACCAACCCGCACGTGCGGTGGACGGAGCTGGACGGGCACGGCTACGGCGTGCTGGAGGTGACCCGGCAGCGCTGCCGGATGGACTGGTACCACCTGGCCGACCGGACGCGCGCCGCGACCGGTAGCCGCTGGGTGGCGGGGTGGTCGGTGGCCGCCGGCTCGGCGCGGCTGCGCCGGGAGAGCGCGCCGCTGGTCTGACGACGAGGACATGACGAACCGGCCGGCCCCCGTTCGGGGACCGGCCGGTTCGTCATGCGGTTGTCACCAGTTCTGGGCGACGATGTCGGCCGCCTGCTCCTCCCACTGCGCGTAGTGGAAGGGGTACGCCGAGACCTGCACCGTCTGCGCGGCGGTGGTCAGCGGCAGGTCCTGCCAACCGTCGACGTTCTTCAGCGCCTCGAAGAACGCCGTGGAGGCGTACTCCGGGTCGGTGATCTGCTCGGGCGAGCCCCAACCCGACGACGGACGCTGCTGGAACAGGCCCTGCGAGTCGTGGTCGTTGTACACGCCCAGGTGACCCAGGTTGTACAGCTTCGACTCCTGCAGCGCGGTGGCGATGCCGATGACCGCGCCACGCTCGCCGACGCCGGTCTTCTTGGCGACCTTGATGATCTCCTTGGCGTTCTCCCGCTGGGCGCCGTCGAGCGGTACGCGCGACTGGGCGCCCTGCACGCCGTGCGGAATCAGCTCCTCGCGGGTCGGCTTGCCCGCCCGCGGCTTGTCGGTGGTGCCGCCGGTCGTCAGGCCCGACTCGACGGGCACGTCGGACGTGCCCGACCCGGAGTCGCCCGGCTTGGCGCTCTTGCCGGTGGCCAGTTCGATGGCGGCCACGGCACCCGCGTGCGGGCCGCTGGTGATGGGCGCGGCCACGGCCGACGGGGCGACGGCCAGGGCGCCGATGGCGGCGACGCCGGCCACGCTGAGCGCGACCTTGCGGTTCGGCTCCTTCGTGATGGCCGGAAGCCATCCGGCGATCTTCTGGTGCGAGTCCTTCGCGATGGCCGGGAGCCATCCAGTGAAGTCGTACTTCACGATGTGCCCTTTCGGTCAGGCGAAGCGCTCCGGAATGAGCACTCCATGGGGGAACTGCCACGCCGGAGGGGGTTTGAGTTCCGGCAGTACGGGGGACACAACCCGGTTGGGCAGGTGGTCATTCCGGGGAACCAGCTTCGGCGACGGGTCTGCGGTCCAGGTCACGCCGAGTTTCCGACACCCGGTCGGCGACGGCGCAGAGGACGACGGACCGGCCGGGCGCAGGCGTGACCGGCCAGCACGCCGAGGGTGGGTCGGAACCGGACACCGAACGCGCCCGTGCCGATTCGGGGCGGGAGTGTACGCGGAACCGGCGCTCCCGGACGGCCTCCGAGCACCGCCGAACGCCGGGGCTAGAGTGGGGACTCGACTGGGAGGCGAGGACGGTGACCACTGGGGCCGTGGTCGGCCAGGTCGACCTGGGTGACCACATCTGCTGGACGTACGACGACGAGACCGGCGGTCTCGACGCCGTGGCCTGGTTCGTCCCCTCCGGTCTCCCGTGGGACCAGAACGTCCGCTGTTTCCTCGGTGCGCCCGGCCCGGGGAGGGTCCTGGCCGCCGTACGCGAGCGGGGCGCGGGGATGGCGTCGTGACGGGGACGTTGCCGGCTCAGGACGAGTTCGTCCACGAGGGGTTGTTCTACCGCGACACCGACGCGCTGGTCGCCGGCCTGGTGCCGTTCGTCGCCGGCGGTCTGGCCGCCGGGGAACCGGTCCTGGTGGCGATGCCCCGCGCCCACCTGGACCTCGTCCACGACGCCGTCGCGGAGCCGGACGCGGTGTGCTGGGCGGACATGGCCGACGCCGGGCGCAACCCGGGGCGGATCATCCCGTGGGTGTTGCAGGCGTTCGTCGACCGGCACCCCGGCCGGCGGGTACGCATCGTCGGCGAGCCGATCTGGGTCGGGCGCAGCGCCGCCGAGTACCCGGCGTGCGCCCAGCACGAGGCTATGATCAACCTGGCCTTCACCGGCCGAGCCGCCACGATCCTGTGCCCGTACGACGCGGCGGGCCTCGACGACACCGCCCTGGCCGACGCGTACGCCACCCATCCGGTGCTCGTCGACGCCGCCGGCCGCCGGTCGAGTCCCGCGTACGCCCCGTCGGACGTGGTGGCCCGCTACAACGCGCCGCTGCCGGCGCCGGCCGAGCCGGTCGACGTCCGCGCGTACCACGTGGACACGCTGCCCGAGCTGCGCCGATTCGTGGCTTCCCGGGCGGCGGTGGCCGGCCTCGCCGCGGACCGGGTGGCGGACCTGCAGATCGCCGTCACGGAGCTGGCTGCCAACAGCGTCGCCCACGGGGGTGGCAGCGGTGTGCTCCGGGTGTGGACGACCCCCGAGCACCTGGTGTGCGAGATCCACGACGGCGGCTGGCTGAGCGATCCCCTCGCGGGCCGGCTGACCCCGGCGAGCGACGGCATCGGCGGCCGGGGTCTGGTGATCGTCCACGCCCTCTGTGACCTGGTACGCGTGCACACCACGCCGGCCGGCACCTCGGTACGCCTGCACATGCGGCGCCCGCTCTGACGCCGGCGCCGGAACGCCCCGGCACACCCGCGACCGCCGCGCCGCAACGACCGGCCACGGCCCGCGACCGACGCGTGTGCCGGTCAGTGCCCGCGGGCCACCCACTCCTCCAGGTGCGGTGCCTCGGCCCCGACGGTGGTGCTCGCGCCGTGCCCGGTGTGCACGATCGTCTCCGGCGGCAGCGTGAACAGCAGGTTCCGGACCGAGCGGATGATCGTGCCGAAGTCGCTGTACGAACGCCCGGTGGCGCCCGGCCCGCCGGCGAACAGGGTGTCGCCGGTGAACACCACGCCGAGCGCCGGCACGTGGAAGCTGCACGCGCCGGGGCTGTGCCCGGGGGTGTGCAGCACGAGCACACTGGTGCCCGCCACCTCGACGGTCGCACCGTCGCGCAGCTCCCCACCCGGCGGCTCGTCCGGGTGCACGAGATCCCACAGGACCCGGTCGGCGGGATGCAGGAGCACGGGCGCGCCGGTCGCCCGGGCCAGCGCGGGCGCCACGCGGACGTGGTCGTCGTGCGCGTGGGTGGCGAGGATGGCCCGCACCCGGCGATCGCCGACGACGGCGAGGATCGCGTCGACGTCGTGCGGCGCGTCCACGACGACGCACTCGGTGTCGTCGCCGAGCACCCACACGTTGTTGTCGACGTCGAACGTCTGCCCGTCGAGGGAGAAGGTGCCGGCGGTGACGGTGTGGTCGACCCGGGCGGCCATCAGAAGACCACCACCGAGCGGAGCACGTCACCCCGGTGCATGCGGGCGAACGCCTCCTCCACCTGGTCCAGTGCGATCTCCTCGGTGACGAACGCGTCCAGGTCGAGCCGGCCCTGCAGGTAGAGCTGGGTGAGCGTCGGGAAGTCGCGGCTCGGCAGGCAGTCGCCGTACCAGCTGGACTTGAGCGCGCCGCCGCGTCCGAACACGTCCAGCAGCGGCACCTCGACCGTCATCTCCGGGGTGGGCACGCCGACCAGCACGACCGTGCCGGCGAGGTCACGGGCGTAGAACGCCTGCTTCCACGTCTCCGGCCGGCCGACCGCCTCGATGACCACGTCGGCGCCGACACCGCCGGTCGCGGCGCGGATCGCCTCCACCACGTCCTGCTTCGTGGCGTCGACGGTGTGGGTGGCGCCGAAGCGGCGGGCCCAGTCGAGCTTCCGGGCGTCGGTGTCCACCGCGATGATGGTGGTGGCGCCGGCCAGGGTGGCCCCGGCGATGGCCGCGTCGCCGACGCCGCCACAGCCGATCACGGCCACGGAGTCGCCGCGGGTGACGCCGCCGGTGTTCATCGCCGCGCCGAGGCCGGCCATGACGCCGCAGCCGAGCAGGCCCACCGCCGCCGGCCGGGCCGCCGGGTCGACCTTGGTGCACTGTCCCGCGTGGACGAGGGTCTTCTCGGCGAAGGCGCCGATCCCGAGGGCCGGGGCGAGTTCGGTGCCGTCGGTGAGCGTCATCCTGCGGGTCGCGTTGTGGGTGGCGAAGCAGTACCACGGGCGACCCCGGCGACAGGCCCGGCACACCCCGCAGACGGCCCGCCAGTTGAGCACCACGAAGTCGCCGGGCGCGACGGAGTCGACGCCGGCACCGACCTGTTCGACGATGCCGGCCGCCTCGTGCCCGAGCAGGAAGGGGTAGTCGTCGTTGATCCCGCCCTCGCGGTAGTGCAGGTCGGTGTGGCAGACCCCGCAGGACAGGACGCGGACCACCGCCTCGCCCGGCCCGGGATCCGGCACCACGATCGTCGTCACCTCGACCGGCGCGCCCTTGCTGCGGGAGATGACTCCCCGGACCTGCTGGCTCACGATCTCCTCCTGCTCCGCGGCGTCGCCCGCCGCCGGTCGACAGACGCGGTGCCCCGGCACCGCCGATCACGCTTCCGGGTGAAAATACCGCCGAAGTTCCCGATCGTCGTGGCGGCGCGGGGGTTAGCGCCACCGGTGCGGGGTAGGCGGGCGCACGGTTCGATCGTCCGACGGGAGTGGGCCATGAAGGTCAGCCATGTGCCGCTGCGGGTCAGCATCGGCGCGTTCATCCTCAACTCGGGGTTGAGCAAGCGGGGACTGGAGGGCGAAGCCGCTCAGGGCATGCACGGGATGGCCGTGGGAGCCGTCCCGCAGCTCCGGCAGCTCGACCCGGACCGGTTCGCCCGGCTGCTCTCCCGGGCCGAGACCGCGCTGGGGGTCGCACTGCTCGCGCCGTTCGTCCCGTCGGTGCTGGCCGGTCTGGGTCTGGCCGCGTTCGGCGCCGGCCTGGTGCAGCTCTATCTCAAGACGCCCGGGATGCGCGAGGCCGGCAGCCTGAAGCCCACCCAGCAGGGCATCGGTCTGGCCAAGGACTCCTGGCTGCTCGGGGCCGGCCTGACCCTGGTCCTCGACGACCTCATCCTCCGCCGCCGGTTCAGCTGAGCACCGGACCGGACGGGCCGCTGGTCAGGAGGTCGCCGGCGCGACGGCCGGCGCCGGGGCGGCCTGCTCGGCGGCGTGCCGACGCCGGGCGGCGTTGCGCCAGCGCAGCACCTGCACCGCTCCGAGCGCCCAGAGCGCGTACTGCACGCCGAAGGCCCAGCGGAACGCGGTCAGGTCGGGTGTGCCGCGCCCGCCGGGAGTGGCCACGTCGAGGACCACGCCGACCGCGAGGACGAGGCCGATCGAGGCGACGAAGCCGCCGACGTTGACGATGCCGGCGGCGCTGCCGATCCGGTTGACCGGATTGAAGGTGCGGGCGTAGTCGAAGCCGATCATCGAGCCCGGGCCGTTGACGGCCAGGACCAGTACCAGGGTCACCAGCAGCCAGCCCGGCGCGCGGCCCGGCCAGGCGAGCACGACCGTCCAGACCGCCGCGGTGGCGCCGGTGATGGCGAAGACCAGCACCGAGCGACGGTACGGGTGCCGGGCGCACAGGTGCGCGATCACCGGCCCGGACAGCAGCGTCGCGACCGTCATGAGGGTGAGCAGCGAGGCGGCCGCGGTGGGGCTGAGGCCCTGGCCCTGCACCAGGAACGGATACCCCCAGAGCAGGGCGAACACCGCGCCGGAGAACTGGGTGACGAAGTGCGTCCAGAGCCCGAGTCGGGTGCCGGGCTGGGCCCAGGCCGCGCCGAGCTCCCGGCGCACGGCGGCGAGGGTGGGGGTCGGGCCGGTCGCGGTCTCCCGGTGCGGTGTGTCCCGGACGGCGGCGACCACCATCACCAGCACGGTCGCGCCGACCGCGGCGGCGACGAGGAAGGCGGTGGTCCAGCCCGCGCGGTGCAGCAACGCCACCAGGGGTACGGCGCCGAGGATCGCCCCGAGCTGCCCGAGCGTGCCGGTCAGCTGGGTCACCAGCGGGTTGCGGCGTCCGGGGAACCAGAACGCCACGATCCGCAGCACGCTGATGAAGGTCGTCGCGTCGCCCAACCCGACCAGCATCCGGGCCAGCACCGCGAGGCGGACGTCGGTGGCGAGGGCGAAGCAGAGCTGACCGGCGAGCATCAGCGCACCACCGGCGATCAGCAGCCGGCGGGAGCCGAACCGGTCGAGGAGCACCCCGACCGGCACCTGCATCGCCGCGTACACGGCGAGCTGGGCGACGGAGAACGTGGCCAGCGCCGCGGCGTTGATGTGGAACCGTTCCACGGCGTCGACGCCGGTGACCCCGAGCGAGCTGCGGTGGAACACCGCCGCCACGTACGCGGTCAGGGCCACCCCCCAGACCAGCGCGGCGGAGCGACGGGGCACGACCGGGCCGGCGGCGACCGGCAGGATCACCGCAGTGTCCGCGCGATCTCCCTCGGGCGCCGAGGGATGCGTCATGCCTCCATGATGCGGCCGGGTCGTCCGTCGAGGTACGCCGCCCACCGGGACGGTGGCTCAGGCCACGCCGGTGCGCGGAGCGGCCCGTCCGACGGCGACGTCAGGACGGCGCCGTTTCCCGCACGAGCAGTCCGTCCGGGTCGACGGCGACGGGGCCGGCGAAGGGTGCGCCGAACCCGCCGAGCAGGTCGGCGAACCAGCGGGCGTCGTCCGGGCCGGCGCGCTCCAACCGCAGCCGCCGCATCCGCACCGGGACGGCCCGCAGTCGGCGCAGCCGGCCGGTCGCCCAATCGAGCGTGGGCAGCCACAGCAGGCGCAACTGCGGCCGGTACGCCTCGTACCCGCCGATGCCCTCGTAGTCGTCGACGAGGTCGCCGCAGCCGTAGAGGACGAGGCGGTCCCGGTACACCTCGACGGGGCGCGGGTGGTGGGAGGAGTGCCCGTGCACCACGTCCACGCCCGCGTCGACGAGGCGGCGGGCGAAGGCCACATGTTCGGGCGGCACGTCGTACCCCCAGTTGGTGCCCCAGTGCACGGAGACCACGACCCGGTCCCCCGGCCGCGCTTCGGCGGCGATCCGGGCGGCCAGGGCTTCCGCCGACGCGGCCGACACCTCCGGCAGGTACGCGACGCCCGCCCGGTCGTCGCTCGCCGCCCAGTGCGGCGGCACGCCGCTCGACGGCGCGGCCACGGACCAGACCAGCAGGCGGCCGTCGGTGCGGCGCACCACGGCGGGCCGCCAGGCGGCGGTGGCGTCCGGCCCGGCGCCGGCGGTCGCCACCCCGGCTCCGGCGAGCGCGTCCAGGGTGTCGGCGAGACCCACCGGCCCGAAGTCGAGGCAGTGGTTGTTGCCCAGCACGCAGACGTCGAGCCGCGCGGCGGTCAGTGCGGCGACGTTCGCCGGGTGCATCCGGTAGTGGACGCCCTTCGTCGGGTCGTGCGTCCCCCGCCCGGTCACGGCGGTCTCCAGGTTGACGATCCGCACGTCCGGGGCCGCCGCGTCGAGCAGGCCGAGCGCGTCCCCCCAGAGCCGGTGCGGTGGCGCCGGCCTCGGGACGGGTCCGTTGGCGGCCTCGGCGAGGGCCACGTACTCGCGGGCGTCGCGCACCGCCGCCTCCCGCAGATCCGGCGGGGCCGGCCGGGCCAGGACCGCGTCGACGCCGCGGCCGGTCATCACGTCGCCGCCGAGCAGCAGCGTCAGGTCGCCCATCCGGTCCGTGTTCCCCGCCCGGCCGCGCCCTCACCTGCCGCATGGACACGTCGCCCGCGGGGTGGCAGGGCCGCCGATTCGCCCGTCACCTGCCGCTGCCGGCGGGCCGGAACCGGGCCGGGCGGCACCGGATCGAGGCGCGCAACCGGGTGCTGACCGCCGCCCTGCGACGCCCCACCGGCATGGTGCTGCGCGCGGCGGCCGGCGCCTGGCGGGACCCGGCCGGCGAGCGGGCAGCGGTCGCCGCGGCGGCGCCGGCGGCGAACCGACCCCGGCGCGTCGGCGGGCCGCCGTAAGGTGGGGACGGAGCGTCGGCAGCGCCGGACCCGCCGCGGCCTCGTCCGGCGCGCCCCGCACGCCGGACCGCCCGACGCTGTCGGCGGCGGGGCCGCCCGGCGCTGTCGAACCGTAGGGCCGGGGCCCGCAGCACCGCGAGGAGACCGGGGTGACCACGACGGGCACGCTGCGGCCGTGGTACCGGCCGATGCGCGCCCGCCGGCGCGAGGAGGAGCACCGCGGGACGACCCCGCTGGAGCTCTTCTTCGACCTCTGTTTCGCCGTCGCGGTGGCCCAGGCCGCGGACAACCTGCACCACGACGTGTCGGCGGACCACGTCGGCCACGCGGTGGGCAGCTACCTGATGGTGTTCTTCGCC
The DNA here is from genome assembly GCF_040704235.1 of Micromonospora sp. NPDC047707. Lineage (NCBI taxonomy): Bacteria > Bacillati > Actinomycetota > Actinomycetes > Micromonosporales > Micromonosporaceae > Micromonospora > Micromonospora sp. NPDC047707. The sequence goes on along the minus strand of NZ_JBEYSU010000042.1, from coordinate 23,263 downwards.
ATCTGGTGGGCGTGGATGAACTTCACCTGGTTCGCCTCCGCGTACGACACCGACGACGACGTCTACCGGATCACCACCCTGGTGCAGATCAGCGGTGCGCTGATGCTGGCCGCCGGGGTGCCCCGGGCGTTCACCGAGGGCGACTTCCGCACCATCACGTACGGGTACGTGGTGATGCGCCTCGCGGCCGTCTCGCAGTGGATGCGGGCGGCGGCCGGTGACCCCGGCCATCGGGCGGCCGACCTCCGGTACGGGATCGGCGTCAGCCTGGTGCAGGCGGGCTGGCTGCTGCGGCTGCTGCTCCCCGACGACCTGCGGGTGGCCTCCTTCGTCGTGCTGACCGCGGCCGACCTGCTCGTGCCGGCGATCGCCGAGCGGCCCGGCATGACGCCGTGGCACCCCCGCCACATAGCCGAGCGGTACGGGCTGTTCACCCTGATCGTGCTGGGCGAGGTGGTGCTGGCGACCTCGCTGGCCGTGCAGACCGGGGTGGACGCCGGTGACACGGGGCTGTGGCGTCTCGCGGCGGCCGGCGCGGTGATCGTCTTCGCGCTGTGGTGGCTCTACTTCGACCGCGAGATCCAGGTGCCCACCCGGTTGTCCCGCAGCTTGACCTGGGGCTACGGCCACTACCTGATCTTCGCGGGCATCGCCGCCGTCGGCGCCGGGCTCGGGGTGGCCGTGGACCACGAGCGCCACCTCGGGAACGTCGGCGGGACGGTGGTGGGGTACGCGGTGGGCGTGCCGGTGGCCGTTTTCCTGGTCACCGTCTGGATGCTGCACATCTGGGGGCAGCAGCGCGCCGCGGTGGTGGTGGCGTTCCCGGTGACCGCGGCGCTGGTGCTGCTCGTCCCGCTGGCTCCGGGATCGGTCTACCTGGTGGCGGCGCTGCTCGTCGCGCTGGTCGCGGTCACCGTGCTGGTCCGGCAACGGGAGATCCGGGCAGCGTCATGACCGGGCGGCGTCGCTGTCGCCCGGGGCCTCGGCCGGGGAGCCCTCCGCCCAGAAGTCGACCAGCAGGCGGTGGAACTCCTCCGCGCGTTCGATCTGCGGCATGTGCCCGCAGTCGTTGAACAAGTGGGTGCGGGCGCGGGGCAGGCGCGTCCGGGCCGCCTCCAGGTGCGTCGCCGGCAGGATCAGGTCCCGGTCGCCCCACACGATCAGCGTCGGCAGGTCGAGCTTCTCCACCCGGGTGAGCAGCTCCTCCCGCCACTGTGGGCTCACTCCGCGGAGGGTGCCGAGGTGGTGCGCGGTCTCCAGCATCACCCGCGCGGCGTGCGGCTGGCGGGCGACCTCCAGGGCGTACGCGATGCGCTCGGCGGTGGCGAACGCCGCATCGTGGAAGAGGGCGCGTTCGGCGCGGCGGGCCGACCACCGGCTGGGTCGCAGCAGCAGCCGGCCGAACGGGCGCAGCGCGAGCAGCCGCAGCAGGATCGTCACCTCCTTGCCGAAGCCGGCCGGCGTGATGAGCCCGAGGCTGGCCACCCGGGCCGGTTCGGTGGCCGCGAACTGCATGGCCACCGCCCCGCCGAGGGAGTTGCCGACCAGGTGCACCGGCCGGTCGACGCCGACCACGTCCAGGTAGCGGCCGACGAAGCCGGCCAGCTCGGGCAGCGTGTAGGGCGCGGTCATCGGCAGCGAGCCGCCGTACCCGGGCAGGTCGACGCTGTGCACCCGGAACCGCTGCGCGAGCCGGTCGTGCAGGTCGTCGAAGTCGCGCATGGTTCGCCCGATGCCATGCAGCAGGAGCACCGGCGGGCCGTCACCGTCGACGCGGTGGCAGACCCGCCGTCCGGCGACGGTGACGTGGCGGGGGCGGGGGCGGGGGCGCGCCGAGGAGGCGAGTTCCGTGGTGCTCACGCGCGGTCTCCCGCCGGGTCGGTCGCCGGCGCCGCCTCCGGTTGCCGGGCGGCCGGGACCGGTGGGGACGACGTGGTGAGGCGGCGGGCCGGGTCGCCGGCGGCGCGGTTCAGCCCGACCCGCAGGAGCTTCCCGTGTGCGGCCGGCGCGATCCGGGCCAGCAGGTCGGGCAGCTTCGCCGACCAGCCGATGAGGACGCGGCCGCGGCGCCGCTCGACGCCGCGCAGGATCACCTCGGCGGCCTTCGCGGGCGGGATGCTGAGCAGTTTGTCGAACTGCCGCCGGCCCTCCTCGTACTCCTCGACGGAGACGCCGCTGCCGACGCGCGCGTTCTCGGTGATCCGGGTGGCGATCCCGCCCGGGTGCACGGAGGTGACGCCGATGCCGTTGTCGGCCAGTTCGTGACGCAGCACCTCCGTGAAGCCGCGCACGGCGAACTTGCTGGCCGAGTACGCGGCCTGGCCGGGCGGCCCGATCAGCCCGAAGAGGCTGGAGACGTTGACCAGGTGGGAACCGGGCTCCGCCTTCAGGGCCGGCAGCAGCGCGTGGGTGAGCTGCACGACCGCCCGGAAGTTGATGTCGACGACCCACTGGAACTCGTCCAGGGTCACCTGGTCGAAGCGGCCGCCCAGGGCGACGCCGGCGTTGTTGACCAGCAGCCGGATCCGGGGGTGCCGGGTCCGGACGTCCTCGGCCACCCGGGCGGTCGCGGCGGCGTCGGCGAGGTCCACGATGTACGTGTCGACCTGCCGGTCCGGGTGGGCGGCGCGGATCGCGGCCACCACGGTGTCGAGGCGCCGCGCGTCGCGGTCGAGCAGGACCAGGTCGCTACCGCGGCGGGCCAGCCCGTGGGCGAGCGCCTCGCCGATCCCGCTGGCGGCGCCGGTGACCACAGCGGTCGCGGCGGTGAAGTCGAACCTACGCACGGACGGTGCTCCTCTCCGGCGTGCCGGCCCGGGAGAACCGGACGCCCTGGTCGGTGAGCCGGCCGTACCGCATCAGCAGCACGTCCCGGGGGTAGTTCTGGTACAGCCGCCACGGCGCCCGGGCCCCCTGCCTGGGCAGCGCGTCGACGCTGCGCAGCACGTACCCGGCGGTCAGGTCGATGATCGGGTGCAGGTCGCCGTCGGGCGGCGGCAGCGGCGTGACGACCTGCTGGCCGCTGCGGTCCAGGTGCGCGAGCAGCCGGCACACGTACGTGGCGACGAGGTCGGCCTTCAACGTCCAGGAGGCGTTGGTGTAGCCGATGGTCATCGCGAAGTTGGGGACGCCGGAGAGCATCATGCCCTTGTAGGCCACGGTGGCGGCGAGGTCGACGTCCTCGCCGTCCACGGTGAGCACGGTGTCGCCGAGGGCGAGCAGGTTGAGCCCGGTGGCGGTGACGATGACGTCGGCCGCGACCTGCTCCCCCGACGCGAGCCGGACGCCGGTCTCGGTGACGGATTCGATGGTGTCGGTGACGATGGACGCCCGGCCCCGCCGGATCGCGGCGAACAGGTCGCCGTCGGGCACCACGCACAGGCGCTGGTCCCACGGGTCGTAGCGGGGCGAGAAGTGCCGGTCGACGTCGTACCCCACCGGCAGCCGGCGCCGCGCGGCCCGGTGCAGCAGGCGCTTCACCAGCGTGGGGGCGCGGCGGCTGACTTGGAAGTTCGCGGTGGCGAGCAGGACGTTCTTCCACCGGACCAGCGGGTACACGGCCCGCTCGGGCAGGACGCGGCGCAGCGCGCGGGCGACCACGTCGCGCGAGGGCAGCGCCATGATGTACGTGGGTGAGCGCTGGAGCATGGTGACGTGGGCGGCCTGCTCGGCCAGCGCGGGCACCAGCGTCACCGCCGTGGCGCCGCTGCCGATCACGACGATCCGCTTGCCGGCGTGGTCGAGGTCGTCGGGCCAGTGCTGCGGGTGCACGATCCGCCCGGTGAACCGCTCCGCCCCGGGAAAGTCGGGGGTGTAGCCCTCGTCGTAGCGGTAGTAGCCGGCGCAGGTGTGGAGGAACGAGCAGGTCAGCCGGACGTCCTCGCCGGTGTCGGTGCGGTGTGCGTGGACGGTCCAGCGGGCGGTGGTGCTGTCCCACTCGGCGCGGACCACCCGGTGGTGGAACCGGATGTGCTCGGTGACGCCGTACTCGCGGGCGGTCTCCCGGACGTACTCGCGGATGGCGGGCCCGTCGGCGATCGCCTTCGGGTTGGTCCAGGGCTTGAACGAGTAGCCGAGGGTGAACATGTCCGAGTCCGACCGGATGCCCGGGTAGCGGAACAGGTCCCAGGTGCCGCCGATCGCGCCTCGGGCCTCCAGCACCGCGTACGTCTTCTCCGGACAGTTGCGCCGCAGGTGGCACGCGGCGCCGACGCCGGAGAGGCCGGCACCGACGATGAGCACGTCGACGTGGTCGGTGGTGGCCATGTCGTCTCCCGTGACGAGGCGGTGGTGCCGGACACTATCCACCGGCGTCGACACGCGTCAACACCCCGTCGAGAACAATCGACACCCTGTCGAGCGGGTGTAACATCCACGGTCATGACGCCCATCGCGACCTCGTCCCCCCGGGGTCGCCGCACGGCGCGGTCCGCCGGGGACGACCGGGAGTCGGCCATCCTCGCCACCGCCGAGCGGCTGCTCGGTGAGCGGCCGTTCGCCGACATCTCGATCGACGACCTGGCCCGGGGCGCCGGGATCTCCCGGCCCACCTTCTACTTCTACTTCCCGTCGAAGGACGCCGTCCTGCTGACCCTGCTCGACCGGGTCATCGAGGAGGCCAACGCGGCCGCCGGCCACGTGCTGGACCGGCTCGCCGAGAACCCGCGCGCCCGGTGGCGGGAGCTGATCGACCGGTTCCACGAGACGTTCGGCGGCCACCGGGCGGTGGTGCTGGCCTGCGCCCAGGTACGCGGCACCAACGGGGAGGTGCGCCGGCTCTGGGCGACGGTCATGGAGGGATGGGTCCAGGCCATCGAGGCGGCGATCGACGCGGAACGGAAGCGCGGCGCGGCCCCGGACGGGCTGCCCGCCCGGGACCTCGCCATCGCGTTGAACTCGATGAACGAGCGCGTCTGGTACGCGACGTTCGCCGGCGACGGCCCCGCCGTCGCCGAGCCCGACGTCGTCGACGTCCTCCTCGACGTCTGGCTCGCGGCGATCTACCGCAACGCCACGCCCCCGCCCGCCGGAGGCCCGGCGCCCAGCGGCGTACTCAGCCCGACGCCCGGGTGAGGTCCAGGAAGTCGAAGTCGCCCGTCACCACCCCACCGGCCCCTCGGCCCGCGTGTCGGCGACGTACGCCTCGACGTCCGGCCGGTCGGGCGCGAGCACGTGCCGGATCCAGGCGGCCCGCTCGTGCTCCAGCATCCCCAGCTCCCACACGCAGCCCACCACCGGGCGGCGCATCTCCACGAAGTGCGTCGGGTCGTCGTCCGGGCAGCCGATCGCCGGTTGGCCCGCCTCGGCGACGTGCGCCTCCACCACGTTGTCGAAGAACCAGGTGTACGCGAGCAGGTAGGCCCCGGTGTCCGCACCCCGGTGCAGCACCACCCAGCTCACCGGTGGGGTCCCGTCGGCGCCGGCGGGCGGCAGCAGGCGGGGCAGGAAGGCGTACGCCGCCCGCTCCACCTCCGGTTCGAGCGGGCGTTCCGGCTGATCGATGTGGTAGCGCTTGACCCGCCGCCCGGCGACCGTGATCGGTGCCGGCACGCGGAGTTCCTTGTCGCGAAATGCCATGCCGGGACGGTACGAGGGGTCCACTGACACGTACTGTCAGTGGAGTGCGGGCCAGTCGACTCCTCTCCCTGCTGTTGCTGCTCCAGACGCACGGCCGGATGACCGCCGCGCAGCTCGCGAAGCGGCTGGAGATCTCCGTCCGCACGGTCTACCGCGACGTCGAGTCCCTGCACTCGGCCGGCATCCCGCTGTACGGGGAGGCCGGGCACGCCGGGGGCTACCAGCTCGTCGACGGGTGGCGCACCCGGCTGACCGGGCTGACCGCCGAGGAGGCGGAGCGGCTCTTCCTGGCCGGCCTGCCCGGGCCGGCGGCCGAGCTGGGCTACGGAGCGGTGGTCGCCACCGTGCAACGGAAGCTGCACGCCGCCCTGCCGTCCGCGCTGGCCGACCGCGCGGCGCGCCTTCAGCAGCGCTTCCACCTGGACACGCCCGGTTGGTACGCCGACGGCGACGGCTCGCCGCACCTGGCGGAGGTGGCGGAGGCGGTGTGGCGGCAGCGCCGGGTGGCGGTGCGCTACCGCAGCTGGAACGGGGAGGCCGAGCGGACGCTGGAGCCGTACGGCCTGGTCCTCAAGGGCGGCCGGTGGTACGTGGTGGCCGCCCGCCCGGGGCGGGACGGTGCGGCCACCTACCGGGTCAGCCAGATCCTCGCGCTGACCCCGCTGGACGAGGAGTTCGACCGGCCCGCCGGGTTCGACCTGCCGGCCTGGTGGCGGGCGCACGTGGTGCGCTTCCGGGCCGGGCTGCACCGCGACGAGGCCACGATCCGGCTCTCGCCCCGCGGCCGGGAACGGCTACGGGAGATCGCCAGCGACGTGGTGGTCGCCGCCGCCGAGGGGTCCGCCGGCCCGCCGGACGACGCGGGCTGGGTGACCGCGACGGTGCCGATCGAGTCGCTCACCCACGCGCACGGTGATCTGCTGCGCCTCGGCGCCGACGTGGAGGTGCTGTCCCCGCCCGAGCTGCGGGCCCGCCTGGCGGCCACCGCCGCCGGGTTGGCCGCGCTCTACGCCCCGCGGGACGGCGGGGCGGCCGGCACCGGGCCGTCCTCCGTGGCCGGCTGACGCCGGGCGCCACGCCGGGCCGGGTCAGCCGAGCGGCACCTGGACGGCGACGTCGTGCTTCGGGTAGTGCTGTTCTACCTGGTCCGGCCCGTACTTGTCGCGGAACATCGCCACGATGTGCGCCACCCGCCCAGGGTCGGTGATCGGGGTGGCGGGGCCGCTCACGGCGGTGCCGTTGGCGGACACCTCGATCATCGGGGTCTTCCGGACGTTCTTGTACCAGTCGCTGTCCGACCCGGTGATCGGCACCAGGAACATGCTCTGCTCCTCCTGCACGAACCACACCGGGTGGGAGATCTGCCGGCCGGTCTTCCGGCCGGTCACGGTGATCTCGACCTCCTGCTCGCCGGCGAAAGCGTCCCTGGCCGCCTCCATGCTCACGCTGGCTCTCCCGTCCTCGGACCTGCTCCTGCTGCCAGGCTATGGACCCGGAGTCCCGGTTGCCGGCGAATCCGTGCCGCTGGCATCGCGGATTCCCCGGCCCGGAAGACCCCGGTGCCCCCGGCACGGGGTTGATCACACGCCAGCAGTCGATCATCAGCGCGAACGGAGGACATCACCGAGGACGGCGAGGCCCTCCTCGATGGCGGTGGCCGGGTTGGCCGCGTACCCGAGGACCAGGCCGGGCGGGCCGGGTCGCTGCCGGTGCCACGACAGCGGTTGGACCTTGACGCCGCGCTCCAGCGCCGCGGTCGCCAGGTCGGTGTCCGGTACGTCCCCGGTCAGGGTGACGGTCAGGTGCAGCCCGGCCGCCGCGCCGTGCACGGTCGCGCCGGGCAGGTGGCGGACGATCGCGGCGATCATCGCGTCCCGCCGCCGGACGTGCCGGCGGCGCAGCAGCCGCAGCTGCCGCTCCAGCGCGCCGGAGGTCATCAACTCGGCGAGCACGAGCTGCGGCAGCACGGCGTTGCCCAGATCGGCGTTGCGTCTCGCGTCGACCACGGCCGCCCGGTGGCGGGCGGGCACGAGCAGCCAGCCGATCCGCAGCGCCGGGGCGAGCAGCTTCGACACGCTGCCGGCGTAGCAGACGCTCTCCGGCAGCGCCACGCGCAGCGCCGGCACGGGGGGCCGGTCGTAGCGGTGCTCGGCGTCGTAGTCGTCTTCGATGACCAGACCACCGTCCCGCGTCCAGGCGGCGAGCTGCCGGCGGCGGTCCCCGTCCAGCACCACCCCGGTCGGGAACTGGTGGGCCGGGGTGAGCATCACCGCCGGCGCGCCGCAGGCGACCAGGTCGGCCACCCGCAGGCCGGCCGCGTCGACCGGGACCGGCGGGGTCTCCACCCGCCAGTTGTTGAGGTGCTGGCGGACGCCGAGCGACCCCGGGTCCTCCACCGCGACCCGGGTGATGCCGACGTCGCGCAGCGCCTGGGCCAGCAGGCCGAGCGCCTGCGAGACGCCGGTGGTGACGATGACGTCGGCCGGGTCGACGGTGACACCCCGGTAGCGGGCGAGCCAGGCGGCGACGGCCCGCCGCAACGCCGGCGCGCCGCGCGGGTCGCCGTAGCCGAAGTCCGACGCGACGAGGTGCCGCAGCACGGCCCGCTCGGCGCGCAGCCAGGCCGCACGGGGAAAGGCGGCCAGGTCGGGTACGCCGGGCGTCAGGTCGATGCGGGCGGGTGCCGCGCGTACCGCGTCGAAGATGTCCGTGCCGGGAGCCGGCGGGAACGGTCGGGCCGGGACCGGCGCGGCGGCCGGGACCGGGGTCGGCGGCACGGCCGGCGCCGCGACCACCACCGTGCCCGCGCGCCCCCGGCCGGCCACGTGCCCCTCCTCCACCATCCGCTGGTACGCCTCGACGACGACGCCCCGGGAGACACCGAGGTCGGCGGCGAGCACGCGGGTGGCGGGAAGGCGACCGCCGACGGGGATCAGCCCGTCGGCGATGGCGGCGCGCAGCCGACCGGCGAGCCAGTCCGCGCGACCGCCGGGCGGGGCGTCGGTGACGTCGAGGTGCAGGAAGTCGGAGCCGGCGACGGACGAATTGGTCCTTCCGTCGAGGGCCGGTTTGGCTCTGCTCACCGGACCATCCTGCCCGGCAGGGTGGGCACATGACCATCGCCTTCCTGGTGACCACCCTGGTCGTGGTCGCCACCCCCGGTGCCGGGGTGCTGTTCACCCTCTCCGCCGCGCTGTCCGGTGGCCGCCGCGCCGCCCTGGTCGCCGCGTTCGCCTGCACGGTCGGCATCGTGCCGCACCTCGCGGCGGCGGTGACCGGGCTGGCCGCCCTGCTGCACTCCAGCGCGCTGGCCTTCGCGCTGCTGAAGTACCTCGGCGTCGGGTACCTGCTCTGGCTGGCCGTCGCGACGCTGCGCGACCGGGGCGCGATCGCCGCCACCGGGCAGCCGGTGCCCCGGTCGGCGGCCCGGATGGTGGGGTCGGCGGTGCTGCTGAACCTGCTCAACCCCAAGCTGACGATCTTCTTCGTGGCGTTCCTGCCGCAGTTCGTCGACCCGGACCGGCCGGGGGCGGTGCCCGCGATGCTCGGGCTGAGCGCCGTGTTCATGCTGGTGAGCCTGGTCGTGTTCGCGGCGTACGGGCTCTGCGCCGCCGCCGTCCGCCGGCACGTGCTGGACCGTCCCCGCGTCGCCGACTGGCTGCGCCGGGGCGTCGCCGGCTCCTTCCTCGCGCTGGGCCTGCTGCTGGCCCGCGCCGACGCCTGACCGGAGGTTCACGGTGTACTTCCAGCACTCGCCGCGGATCCGGGCGGAGCACCCCGACCTCGTCGTCGGCGTCCTGTACGCGGAGGGCGTGGCCGGCGAGCCGCGGGGCGACCTGCCCGTCGCCGACCTGCACGCGCGGGCGCGGGAGCGGCTCGCCACCGGCAGCGAGGGCGGCTTCCCGGAGATCCAGGCGTGGCGGCGGGCGTTCGCCCGGATGGGCCTGGCCCCGACCCGCTACCGCTGCGCCGCGGAGTCCCTGCTGCGACGGCTGCGGACCGAGGGCAACCTGCCCGTGCTGCACCCGCTGGTGGACCTGGGCAACGCGGTGTCCGCGGCGTACGCGATCCCGGTCGGGATCCTCGACGTCGACCATGTCGGCGGCGGCATCGAGGTGCGGCACGCCCGGGGCGACGAACGGTACCTGACGTTCGCCGGGGTCGAGGAGCACCCCGACCCGGGTGAGGTCGTCTTCGCCGACGAGATCGGGCGGGCCCACGCGCGGCGCTGGACCAACCGGCAGAGCGGCTGGTCGGCGGTGCGCGACGGGACCGGCCGCGTCCTCGTCGTGGTCGAGGCGATGCACGACGGCGCCGACCGGGACGTGCCCCGGCTGCTGGACACCCTGGCCGGGGAGCTGGCGCGCGGCTGGGGCGTGGCGGCACGGCGCGCGCTGCTCAGCGCGGCGACGCCCCGGTTCGCGGCCTGACCGCCGGGGCCGGTGTGATGACGGTCGCACCGCCGTCGACCGGGCCGTCCGCGGGACCGCCGGCGGCCGCCTCGCGGAGCAGGTCGAGGTGACCGAGGTGGCGGGCGGTCTCGGCGACGAGGTGGTGCAGGATCCACCGCAGCGTGTGCCGGCCGTTCGCCGCCACGTCGTCCAGGCCGTGGGCGGCGACCACCTCGTCGCAGCGGCGCGACTCGGCCACGTACGCCGCGACCAGCTCGGGCAGCGGCACCCGGTCCGGGGTGGGTGGCACACCCAGGTCGTCGGTGTCCAGGCCGAACGCGGCCAGGTCCTTCTCACCGGCGAACCACCGTCGCAGCCAGCACCGCTCGACGTCACGCAGGTGGCCCACCAGCCGGGGGACGGTCAGGCCGTTGGGCGTGGTGACCCGGGGGGCGTCCTCCGGGAAGTCGGCGACGCCGCACACCACCTGGTCGCGCTGGCGTTGCAGGAAGACCAGCAGCATCTCCCGCTCGTCGGCCGCGTACGTCCTCAGCGACATGTCACTCCTCCTCGGGTGGGATCGATTCGCCGGGTCTCCGGTACCGGTAGCCGGGGACGGTCTCACCGAACCAGCCGTTGACGCTGGCCAGCCCCCGGTCGTTGAGCTGGGCGTCGTGGATCGCGACCGTGCGGGCCGCGCCCGCCGCGACCGCGAAGTCGATCGCCTCGGTGAGCTTCAGCCATGACGCCTGCGCGGGAACGAGCAGCGTGTGCACCGGCCGGCCGGGCGGGTGCAGCGAGTCCCCCGGGTGGTAGACGGCGTCCTCCACCAGGTAGCCCAGGTTGGCGCAGGCCGGCTGGCCACCGTGGATGGTCGCGTGCCGGCCACCGGTGGCGGTGACTGCGAACCCCGCCGCGTCGAAGCGCTGCCCGGCGCCGACCCGGGTCACCGGCAGCGGCGTGGACGCGGGCAGCCGGGCCCCCTCCGGGGCGAAGACCGGCACGCCCAGGCCGGCCAGCCGCAGCACGTCGATGTGGTCGGTGTGCTCGTGGGTGACCAGCACCGCGTCGGCGCCGGCCAGCGCCGCCGGCTCGCTCCAGGTGCCCGGGTCGATCACGAGCACCCGCCCGTCGTGCTCGATCCGGACGCAGGAGTGGGTGAACTTGGTGATCCGCATCGGCCGACCGTACGCCGCCCCGCCGCGGCGCGGTGGCCGGCGCGGGCCGCGTCAGCCATGCCCGGCGTGGGCGCTGTGCGCGGGCGGGCGGCCCGGTCGCTGGCCCGGCTCGACGACCACGAACTGGCCCATCATCCCGGCGTCCTCGTGGTACAGCAGGTGGCAGTGGTACATGTACGGCACGTCCGGGTCACTGTGGTCGGTGAAGCGCATCGCGACCCGGACCGGTCGCTGGGGTGCCAGGTAGACGGTGTCCTTCCAGCCGGCGAGTTCCGGCGGCGGGGCCGCCCCGGCGACGGAGAGCACCTGGAACTGCACGTCGTGGACGTGGAAGTTGTGCGGGGTGCCGTCGATGTTGACCACCTCCCACACCTCGGTGGTGTCCCGGGTGGCGGCGAAGTCGATGCGGTCCATGGACATCGACTGGCCGTTGATGGCGCGGCCGGCGAACTCCAGGCGGCGGGTCACGCTCGCCGAGCCGGGGTCGATCCGTTCCATCGGGACCAGCGTGCCGGGCACCGCCGGTGACGGGGTGAGCCGGTCGGCGGCCCGCAGTTGCAGCACGTCGAAGCGGTCCCGGCCGCCGGCGAACCGGTCGGCGAGAAAACCGGCGCCCAGGTCCGGGGCGATGCTGCGCAGGGTGACCCGCTCCCCCGGCTTGACGGTCACCACGATTTCGGCGCGCTCGCCGGGCGACAGTTGCACCCGGGTGAGCCGGGCCGGGCGGGCCAGCAGCCCGCCGTCGCTGGCGATCAGGTCGAACGGCCGGTCGTCGGCGAAGCCGAAGTTGTACAGCCGGGCGGTGGAGCCGTTGAGCAGCCGTAGCCGTACCCGCTCGGTCGTCACGTCGAGGTAGGGCCCGACCGTGCCGTTGACCAGCAGCGTGTCACCGAGCACCCCGATCGCGTTGATCATGTTGCGGGTCTTGCGGAACTGCCCGTCGCCGGAGAAGCTCCGGTCCTGCACGATCACCGGGACGTCGTCGACCCCGTAGCGCCGGGGCAGCGGCACCGCGGCCGCACGGTCATCGTCGACGAGGAACAGGCCGGCGAGGCCGCGGTAGACGTGGTCCTCCGTCTCGCCGTGCGGATGCGGGTGGTACCAGAGTGTCGCGGCCGGCTGGTCGACCGTCCACGTGGGCGACCAGGTGGCGCCGGGCCGGATCATCTGGTGGGGACCACCGTCCATCCGGGCCGGCAGGTGCATGCCGTGCCAGTGCACGCTGGTGCGGCCGGTCAGCCGGTTGACCACGTTGACCACGACCTGCTCGCCACGCCGGGCGCGCAGGGTGGGCCCGAGGTAGTCACCGTCGAAGCCGGCGGTGCGGGTCAACCGGCCGTCACCGTGGAAATCCCGTCGCCCGTCGCGGGCGAGCAGGTCGAAGACCCGCCGCCCGCGCTCGTCGACCCGCGACTCGGCGAGGGGCGGGACGGCCAGCGGCCGGGTGAACTCGACCTGGTCGACGGTGTCGGTGCCGGCCCGGCTGTACGCCCAGCCACCGGCCGCCACCCCACCGCAGCAGAGCACGAGACTGACGGCGAACAGGCCGAGCAGGAGCCGGACCAGGGGTCGTCGTCGGGCGGCCACGATGGCACCTCCAGTAGCGTCGGTACCTGTAGTCTCCCTTTCTATCCGCCGGACGGCCAGCCCATCGGCCCGAAATCCGGGGTTCTCTCCGGGATGCCCCGGAGGGCAACCCGCCCCACCGGGCGCCGGGCTGCCGGATGATCGGGCTGTGGATTCCCGACCGGAGCACGGCCACCGGTGCGTCCCGCACACCGCGGACGTGCGCATCGAGGCGTGGGCACCGACCCGGGAGACGTGCGTGGCGGAGGCGGTCACCGCCCTGGTGGACAGTTTCACCGACCCGGCCGCGGCCCTCCCGGAGGCCGAACGGGAGTTCCACGCCCCGCCCGCCGACGACCAGGACCTGCTGGTGGACGTGCTCGACGAGGTGATCTTCCGGATGGACACGGTCGGAGAGCTGCCGCTGCGCACCGAGGTCACCGACGACGGCGACGGCGGGCTGCGGGTGCGCTGGCACACGGTCAGCACCGACGGGGTGGAGTTGATCGGCGCCGTCCCCAAGGCGGTCGCCCTGCACGAACTGCGGTTCGGCCCGGACGGTTCGGGCTGGTCCTGCGCCGTGACCCTCGACGTGTGAGGCGCCGCGCGACCACCCACCGGCGGTACGAGAACCCGCCGGTCAACCCTTGACCACGCCGATCGGGACCACGCGGGCCACCTTGCGGCACAGCCCCGCCCCCTCGGCCGCCGCGACCACCGCCGACACGTCCTTGTACGCCGCCGGCATCTCCTCGGCCAGCCCACGCCGGGAGGCACCGCGTACCGCGATGTCCTGGTCCTCCAGCTGGCGGCGCGGGTCGTGGCCGCGCTCGGCCTTGACCGCCTGCTTGCGGCTCTGCACCCGGCCCGCCCCGTGGCAGGTGGACGCGAACGCGGGCGAGCCGGCCACCCCGGTGAGGACGTACGAACCCGTGCCCATCGAGCCCGGAATCAGCACCGGCTGCCCGGCGTCCCGCAGGTCGGCCGGGAGTTCCGGGTGCCCCGGCGGCAACGCCCGGGTCGCGCCCTTGCGGTGGACGCAGAGGCGCCGGGAGTCCCCGTCGGTCCCGTGGGTCTCGATCTTCGCGAGGTTGTGCGAGATGTCGTACACCAGGTCGAGGCTGCTGCCGGTGACCCGGCGGAAGACCGTACGGGCGGCGTGGGCGAGCAGTTGCCGGTTGGCCCGCGCGTAATTGGCGGCGGCGGCCATCGCGCCGAGGTAGGCGCGTCCCTCGTGGGAGTCGACCGGGGCGCAGGCGAGCTGGCGGTCCGGCACGTGGATGCCGTGCTGGCGCATCACCTTCTCCATCCGCCGGACGTAGTCGGTGCAGATCTGGTGGCCCAGGCCCCGGGAGCCGCTGTGGATCATGACGGTCACCTGGCCCGGCCGCAGGCCGAACGCGGTGGCCACCGTTTCGTCGTAGACCTCCTCGACCGCCTGCACCTCCAGGAAGTGGTTGCCCGACCCGAGGCTGCCCACCTGGCGCGCGCCCCGCTCGATGGCCCGCTCGCTCACCTGCGCCGGGTTCGCGTCGTCCACCGCGCCGTAGTCCTCGCAGCGCTCCAGGTCCCGCTCCACACCGAAGCCGCGCTCGACCGCGTACCGGGACCCGCCGCGCAGCACCGCGTCGAGTTCCGCACCCTTCGACAGGTGCCACACCGCGCCCTTGCCCATCCCGCGCGGGGTCGACTCCCCCAGGCCGTCCATCACGGCGTCGAGCTTCGGGCGCAGCCCGGCGAGGTCGAGGTCGGCGGCGAGCAGCCGGACGCCGCAGGAGATGTCGAAACCCACCCCACCCGGCGAGACCACCCCGCCGTGCTCGACGTCGGTGGCCGCGACCCCGCCGATCGGGAAGCCGTAGCCCCAGTGGATGTCGGGCATGGCGTACGAGGCGTCGACGATGCCCGGCAGGGTGGCGACGTTGGCCACCTGCTCCAGCGACTTGTCCGCCCCGGCGTCGGGCAGCAGCGACTCGGACGCGAACACCACCCCCGGCACCCGCATCGGGTCGTGCCGGTCGATGCGGAAGCGGTACGGCGACTCCTCGACCAACTCCATCCGCGCGACCTACCCGGTGCGGCGGGTGTTACACGCCGGCAGGACGGCCGGTCAGGCGGGGTCGACGCGGGTGACGGCGACCGTCTGGGCGAGGTCCTCCCGGTCTCCGCAGCCGGCCGGGAGCGGCGCGATCGTGCCCCGCACGGTCACCCGGGCGCCCGGGCGCAGCGCCGCCGCGGCGTCGCCGCTCAGGGCCCACCGCCGCTCACCGACCAGCAGCATGGTGCACTCGCCGGCGCGCTCCACCGTGCCGGTGAGGGTACGGGCGCCGAAGGGCAACGGGCCGGGCAGCTCACCCGTGCCGGACGGGACCGGCGCGGCTGACGGACCGCCGGGCGGCCCGGACGGTCCGGGTCGGGCGGTGGCGGCCGGGCCGGACGGGGCCGGGGGCGTACCGGCGGCCGACGGGCCGGACGCACCGGGCTGCGGGACATCCGGTGCGGACGAGCAGGCGCTCAGCCAGCACAGCAGGCCGACGGCGGTCAGCAGGACCGATGTTCTTCGCATGACGTCAACCTCCGCCACCTGCGACGCGCTGGCAACCCGGGCGGTTCCCGCCGGTCAGAGCCGGTAGAAGGCCCGGTACCGGCGGACCAGCCGCCACTGCACGACCACCGCCGCCACGGTCAGCAGGATCATCACCAGCGTCGCGGCGGCGGCGTAGCCGTAGCGCAGGTACTCGAACCCGGTGCGGTAGATGAACAGGGACAGGTACGTGGTGGCGTACGGAGGTGGGCCGCCGTCGGTGACCACGAACGCCGGCACGAACGAGAAGTGCAGGCTCGCGACGGCGTCCCGCACCGCCAGCAGGGCGAGCACCGGCGCCATCAGCGGCAGCGTGACCCGACGGAACACGTCCCAGCCGGTGGCGTCCTCCAGCGCGGCCATCTCGTACACGTCGCGGGGCAGCGCCCGCCGGGCGGCCAGCAGCACCACGAACGTCTCCCCCATCGTGAAGACGCTCATCAGGATGATCGCCGCGCGGGCGTCGGTCGGGTCGGTCAGCCACTGCGGCGGCGTGCGGCCCAGGGCGGTCAGCCCGTTCTCCCCGCCGACCCGCAGCACCTGGTTGATCGGGCCGTACAGGGGGTTGAACAGCCACAGCCAGAGCAGGCCGTACGCGATCTCCGGCACCGCGGTGGGCAGCACGGCGGCCGCGCGGGCGGTGCCGACCCCGAACGCCCGGCGGTGCAGCAGCAGCGCCAGGCCGAGGGCGAGCAGCACCCGCAGGGGTACGGCCACCAGCGCGAACACCAGCGAGTTGGTCAGCGACACCCGGAACACCGGGTCGTCGACCAGCGCGACGAGATTGTCCAGCCCCACCCACCTCGGCGGGTTCACCAGGTCGTACTCGGTGAACGCCAGGGCGAGGGTGACGGCCGCCGGCAGCAGCACCAGCCCGACCAGGCCGACCAGGTACGGCGCCAGCATCAACGCCAACTGCCGCCGGGAGCGGGTGTCCGGCCGAGCCCGCCGCGCCCGCGAATCCGGCTCGCTCCGGGCGCTCACGGTGCCGTCCTCGCTCGTGACCGCCGGGCTCACCAGCCCCGGCTCACTCGGCGCGCTCACGGGGCGTACCGGAGACCGGAGTCGGCGTGGAAGACGTGGGTGTCCGCCCAGTCGACCCCGACCTGGACGGCCGCGCCCCGCTCGGGGCGGCGGGCGGCCGGCACCCGGGCGACCACCGGCTGCCCCGACGCGAGGGTGAGGTACGCGTACGCGTCCTCGCCGACCACCTCGACCCGGGCGACGGTGGCCGCCGCCCCCTCCACCGGGTCGAGGGCGACCGCCTCGGGCCGGAACCCGATCTGGAGGCCGCCCGCCGGCACGCCCGGCGGGGCGTCCCCGGCGGGGCGGACCGGGCCGTCGGCGGGAAGCAGGTTCATCGCCGGGGAGCCGACGAACCGGGCCACGAAGGTGCTCGCCGGGGCCCGCCAGATCTCGTCGGGGCTGCCGACCTGCTCGACCCGGCCGTCGCGCAGCACCGCGATCCGGTCGGCGAGCACCAGCGCCTCGGTCTGGTCGTGGGTGACGTGCACCATCGTGGCGCCGAGCCGGTCGTGCAGGGCGCGCAACTCGGCGCGCATCTCGACGCGCAGGGCGAGGTCGAGGTTGGACAACGGCTCGTCGAGCAGGAAGACGTCCGGCTCCCGCACCAACGCCCGGGCCAGGGCGACCCGCTGCCGCTCCCCGCCGGAGAGCTGCCCCGGTCGCCGGTCCAGCAGTCCGGCGCAGCCGACCGTCTCGGCCGCCGCCCGGGCCCGCTCCCGGGCCACCGCCCGTGGCGTGTCCCGGACCTCCAGGCCGAAGGCGATGTTCTCGGCGACCGTGAGGTGTGGGAAGAGGGCGTACGACTGGAAGACCATGGACACGTTGCGCCGGCCGGGACGGTCGGAGGTGACGTCCCGGCCGGCGATCCGGACGCGGCCGGCGGTGACCGGCTCCAGGCCGGCCACCACCCGCAGCACCGTCGACTTTCCCGCCCCGGACGGGCCGAGGACCACGAGGAGCTCGCCCCGGGCCACGGTCAGGTCCACCTCGTGCAGGACGGTGGCGCCCCGGTAGGCGGCCGACACCCCGTCCAGGGTCAGACCGGGTTCGCTCACCCGTGCTCACCGCGGGCGAACAGCGGGCGGGTCTGCTGGTCCAGGTCGCGGATGACGTCGTCCAGCCGGTCGCCCCGGTACAGGGCGTTCTCCAGGATCCCGTACGTCACGTCCTCGATCTCCGGCCAGGTGGAGACGGTGGGCAGGGCCCGGACGGTGGGGATCGTGTCGAGGAACACCTTGGCGCTGCGCGGCGGCTGGGACGGGCCGAGGAACGCCGGGGACTGCGACACGCCGATGTGCGACGGGACGGTCCGGCCGGTGGCGGCGATGATCCGCTGCCCCTCCGCGGAGATGGCGAACTCCAGGAACCGCCACGCGGCGTCCTTCCGCTTCGCGCCCCGGGTCATGCAGTACGCGTCGGAGTGCAGCACCCCGACCTGCTTCTGGTACACCGGCAGCGGGGCGACGTCCCACTCGAAGTCGGTGATCGAACGGAACGTGGTGGTGGAGCGGCGCGACGACATCAGCATCGCGAGCCGCCCGTTGGCGAAGCGGGACTCGTCGTCCTCGGCCTCGACCTCCTCGTCGGTGGGCACCACCCCGTACGCCTGGCGGAGGTCCACCATGTTCTTCAGCGCCTCCCGCGCGACCGGGGTGTCCAGGGTGAGCCGGGTCGGCTTGTCGGGGTCGTCGACGATCTCACCGCCGGCGGACCAGACGAACGGGGCGACGCGGATGATCGACGGCTCGATGCCGAGCCCGTGCACGGTTGGCCGGGCGGCGGCGCCCTCGCTCTCGGTGCCCTTGACCGGCACGCCCCGGGAGTCGCGGGTCATCGCGATGGCGGTGCTCACCATGTCGTTCCAGGTCCAGCCGGCCTTGGGCTCGGGCACCCCGTACTTCGCGAACAGGGTGCGGTTGTAGTAGACGGCGAGGCTGGACACGTTCTGCGGCAGGCAGAGCTGCTTGCCGCCCCACTTGAAGGCGTCCATCGCCACCGGGTAGTAGTCGGCGGGGTCGATCGCGTCGGAGCCGGCGATGCGCTCGTCCAGCGGCTCCACCACGTTCTTCGCGGCGAACTGGCCGTAGAAGCGGTAGTTCATCAGGAACAGGTCCGGCGGAGCGCCCCCGGCGACCGAGGTGGCGAGCCGGGCCAGCAGGTCCTTGCGGTCGCTCGCCTCGACCAGCTGCACGTCCGTGCCCGGGCGGGCCTTCCGGTACGCCTCGGTGAGGGTGCGGTACGCGGCCAACTCCTCGGGAGCGCCGAAGACGAGCAGCCGCACCGGACCCGACTCGTCCTTCGACGATCCGGAGCCGGAGCCGGTGCCGCAGCCGGTGGCGAGCAGCGTGCCGGACAGCAGCAGGGCGAGCAGCGTCTTCGGTCTCATGGGCGGTCCCGTCCCGTCGGATCGTCGTGGTGCAGGAAACGGCGCTGGGCGAGCACGAACACCAGCAGGGCCGGCACGGTGGCGAGGACCGCCCCGGCGAGGAACACCGGGAAGTTCGTCGGGTCCAGCACCGACAGCGAGCGCAGCGCCAGCGGCAGGGTGAACAGGTCGCGGTCGTACACGTAGATCAGTGGGTCGAGGAAGTTCGACCAGGTCAGCACGAAGGTGAGGGCGGTGAGCGCGGCGGTGACCGGGCGGACCAGCGGGAGGGCGACCCGCCACCATATGCGCATGGGTGAGAGGTCCTCCACCAGGCAGGCGTCGTACAGGTCCCGCGGCAGTGCCCGGAAGGCCAGGTAGTAGACCAGGACGTACAGCGGCGAGGTGCCGAGCAGCGCCGGGGCGATCAACGGCACCAGGGTATCGGTCAGGCCGAGCGCGCGGAAGATCGCGAACCGGGGCACGAGCAGCGCGGTGGCCGGCACCATCAGGGCGACCAGCGAGGCGGCGACGACGGTGGCGGTGGTGCGCGGGGCCAGCCGGGCCAGCGCGAACCCGGCGAGCGCGGCCACGAGCACGCTCAGCGGCACGGCGACGACCGCGACGAGCACCGAGTTGAGCGAGGCGCGCAGCAGCCCGCCGATCTCCAGGGCCTGTTCGTAACCGGCGGTGGAGACCGGGTCCGGGACCAGCCGCGGCGTCGGTGACGGCGGCAGGCCGGGCTCGGTGAGCGAGCCGGAGAGCAGGAGCAGCAGCGGCGGGACGAACACGAGGATGACGAACGCCGCGCCGAGGGTACGCCAGGCACGGCCGGCCGCCCCGGGCAGCGGTGGGGGGCCGCTCGCGCGGCCCCCCACCCGGTTGGTGCCTTTGATGGTCTACCTACTTCAGCTTGAGCTGCCAGGCGCCGAGACCGTGCGAGGCGGCGTAGAGGATCCGCTTGCCCGGCACGATGGTGAGCCCGGCGACCTCGACGTTCGGCATGCCACCGGCCGCCTTGGTCCAACTGGTCGAGCCCTTGGCCAGGCGCAGGACCCCGAAGTCGGTGGACGCGTACAGGTCACCGGTGACGTCGTCCCGGACCAGGTCGGTGATCGGCTGGTCGCCGAAGTTGTACGACCGGTCGGTCCAGGTCGCCGCCGCGCCGGCCACCTTCACCTCGAACGCGTGGCCGAGCGTGGTCGGGGTGTTCGAGTTGAAACCGCTGTAGGACACCCACGCCCGGGCCGGGTCGGCCGGGTCGACGTGGATGCTCGTGACGAAGCGGCCCGGCGTGCTGGCGTTGTCGATCCGCGTCCAGGTCACCGCGGAGGCCGGCTCGGCGTCCACGTTGCGGGTGACGAAGACCCGGCCGGTGCTGGTGGCCGCGTACGCGGTGGACGAGTCGGTGTCGACCCGCTGCACCACCGAGACCGCGCCGCCGGCCCGGTCGCCCCAGGCGGCGTCGGTGAGCCGGGTGGTGCCCAGCTCCGCCCAGTCGCCGCACTGCGCCTCGTACGTGCCGGTCCAGGTGTTGCAGATCCGGTTGGCCTCCTCCAGGGTCCGGTCACCCAGGCCGAAGGTCTTGGTGCGGTAGACGGTCCGGGCGGTGCCGGCGAACATCGTGCCGCTGACCTTCGGGTCGCTGATCACCGGGGCGTAGAACAGGTTGCCCGGTTGGCCGTAGATCGGGTCCGCGGTCCAGATCCAGTCGGCGATGTCACCGTTGTCGAAGTTCACCTCCGGCGACACGTCGAAGAAGGTGTGGAAGCGGAACTCCGGCTTGCCGACGTCGAAGCCGGAGGCGCCGCCGTCACCGATCATCGTGTTGACCCAGCGCCGGCGCTCGCCCTTGTTCTCCCAGGTGCCGTTGTCCTGCGTGCCACCCTGGAGCAGGTTCACGTCGTGCGGGCTGACCGACAGGCTGATGAACTGCAGCGTGTTCATGCCCTTGTTGACGCCCTCCAGCTTGGCGGGGATCTTCGAGAGCATCTGCTTGCAGCGGTCCTTCTGGGCCTGGGTGGTGAGGTTACGGTCCGGGTTGTCGCACCAGGCCGAACGGTCGACGAACTGGCCGGTGGAGCGCATGATGCCGCCGTCGTTGGCCTCGAAGAACTGGAACGGGTTGCGCGGGTTGGTCACCAGCGCGTGCTGGTCCGGGTGCAGGCCGTTCGGGTGCAGCTCGTCGGTGCCGTCGTAGGTCATGTCGGTGCCGCTGACTCCGGCGTCGGTGGAGAGGACGACCGCCCGCTTGTGGGCGACCGTCTCGCCGTAGACGTAGGAGCCACCGGTGTAGACGACGTCGGGATGCCCGGCCGGGGTGTGCACGAACACGTCGTACCAGCACTGGCCGGTGCACTGGTTGTAGGTGGCGAAGCCCGGGTCGGCCGGGTTCGAGCTGGTCAGGTCGGTGAAGGTGGGCGCGCCGGCGGCCACGTCGTCGCTGCGGAACAGCCGCGAGTACGGGTTGCCGATGTTGCCCTCGTAGACGTACATCCGGGTCTTGCCGTTGGGCAGGGCGGTGACGTCGATCGCGGCGCGGGTCTGGAAGACCGCCGGGTTCAGCGAGGTCTTGATCTGCGTCCAGGTGGCGCCGGCGTCCGGGGAACGCCAGACACCGCGGGCGTACGACGAGGCGTACACGATGTTGGAGTTCTTCGGGTCGAGCTTGACGTAGCGGACGCCGCGCGGGGAGCAGGCGGCGGTGTTCGCGTACTCGGCGGCGCTGCCGGTGCAGTCGGCGGCGTTGGCCGAGCCGTTGTGGAGGAAGGTCCAGTTCTTGCCGCCGTCGGTGGTCTTGTACAGGCCCCACTTCTCGGCGTCCGGCACCGGCCGGGTCACGCCGGTGCAGCAGGAGCTGGACATGCCGCGCAGCGCGATGGTGGTGGCGACGTACATGGTCTTCGGGTCGCCCGGCTTGATGGTGATCTCGGCGATGCCCTTGCCGGAGAGCACGTCCTTACCGAGCGGACTCGACCAGGTCAGACCGCCGTTGGTGGACTTGTAGAGGCCGACGCCGGCGACGCAGCCGGAGCCGCAGGTGTTCGCCTCGCCGGTGCCGACGTAGATCGTCAGGCCGGTCTTGTCGTTACGGTCGATCTTGACCGAGCCGGCCGCGTTGATCCCCAGCGGGCCGCCCAGATAGAACCACTTCGGCTCGGCGGCGAGAATGTTCAACGTTCCCCAGACACCGCCGCCGGCCGGGGTCGCGTACGCCCGGCAGAGCAGCTGGTTGCAGTCCGGGCTGATGTCCAGCGAGGTGACCCGCCCGCCCGCCACGTACTCGTTGGGCACGTAGTTGAAGGCGTTGCGGAACTCGGTGAACGGGTACAACGCCTCGCTGGGGCCGACGCTGGTCCAGCGCTGGCTGCCCCGGAACCGCTTCTCCGCCGCCGCGTACGCGGACTTGGCACGATCCACCTCGGCGATGCTGATGTCGTTCGCCGGGTATGCCCGCTCCAGGAACTCCTGCTGGGCGGCGCCGCCCGGGCCGTCCGGGGACATGCCGTCGTTGCCGGGCGCCGCCCGCCGCAGCCGCTCCAGATGGGCGCCCAGGGCGTTGGGCATCTCGCCGTCCCCGACCGCCGCGGCGGCCGGCACCTCGGCGCCGGTGAAGTGGATGCCCGCGGCACCCGTCGTCGCCACGAGAGCGGCGACCGCTAGTCCTGCGAGTAGATGGCGACGTCTGCGCTTCACGAGGGTTCCTCCAGGAAAAGAGGCGTCGCCGCAGCGCGGCACCCAGGATTGGCGACCGTCGCTGGCAGCGTCCATGCAGGAGAATGTCAGAGGGTGATCGGGGACACAATCCTCTGCGTCGATTGAGTTCACAAATGATTGTCGTCGGGCCCGCGGCCCGGCGTGCCGGTGGGACGGCCCGGGGACGCGCGGGAGGTCGCCGCCGTGGTCGAGCCCACGTAACACTCCGTTACGCGGCGGGTTCACAGTGTCCACCTAGGGTGGTCGGCGGCCCGGTCACACGACGGCCGGGCCGACGACCGGCCCCTACCCGGGGCCTCGACGGAAGGACACACGATGCCCCTCGCCCAGCGGATCGCCGCGCTCTCCGCAGCGGCCGTCCTCGGCACGACCGCGCTCACCGTCGCGGCCACCCCCGCCCACGCCGCCCCCACCGGGCAGACCACCTCCGTGCTGCTGCTGAGCGTCGTCCCGCACACCACCGGCGCGCCCCGGGCCGCCGCGCTGCGGTGCGAGCCGACCGGCGGCACCCACCCGTACGCCACGTCCGCCTGCCAGGACGTCGCCGCGGTCGACGGCGATCTGGCCGCGCTGAGCGTCAACACCGGCCTCTGCACCCTGGAGTACGCCCCGGTGACCGTCCGGGCGGTCGGGTTCTGGCGGAACCGTCCGGTGTCGTACGCCGAGACCTTCGGCAACCGCTGCGAACTGCTGCGCGAGACCGGTTCCCTCTTCGCCTTCTGATTCCCGCCGCGCGGCGCCCGCTCCCCCGGGCGCGGGGGGGGGCCCCCCCCGGGGGGGGCGCGGCGGCCCAACGTGGGGGGGGCCCCCCGGCAGTGGGGCCCCCCGGGGCGGGCGCCCCGGCACGCGGCACCCCAGC
>NZ_JBEYSU010000041.1:0-35469 GCF_040704235.1 Micromonospora sp. NPDC047707 | reverse complement strand
TCCAGAAGGCCCGGGGCCGGATCATCGTGGCCTCGTTCGCCTCGCACGTGCACCGGGTGCAGCAGGTCTTCGACTCCGCCGTCGAGCACGGCCCCGCCGACGTCCGCCCGTCAGGACACGGCGAATATGCCCGCCACGCCGAGGACCACCATCACCAACACGGCCACCAGCGCCCCCCGCTCGCCCTCGACCGCCTGCTCGCGGTACTCGGTCACGGAGTTCGTCGTCTCGCCGGGCATGGTGTGGCCTCCTCGGTTTTCGCGCCAAGATCGGTTGGGTATGCCGTGGGACGGCCTTCCGGTCGTGCCGGCGGGCCGGGGACCCTCGGCGGGGGTTTCCACCGACGTCGTCCGACTGGGGAGGGTGGGAAACGTGGTACCCCAGGAGTGGTTCCTCTCCGCAGGCGAACGCGCCAACCCGAGGTCAGAGTTACCCGTCTGGACCAGCGGAAACCTCGCCGAGCCGTTAATTCACGGTGCCGCCTACTTCGACCGGCTGGTGAACGAGGTGGAGACCCTGGAGGCCGGCGACCACCTCTTCTTCACCGACTGGCGGGGCGACCCCGACCAGCGCATGCGGCCGGGCGGCCCGACCGTGGCCCAACTCTTCGCGCGGGCCGCCCAGCGCGGGGTGATCGTCAAGGGGCTGATCTGGCGCTCGCACCTCGACGTGCTGGCGTACAGCGAGGAGGAGAACCGGAACCTCAGCGAGACGGTCAGCGCCGCCGGCGGCGAGGTGCTGCTCGACCAGCGGGTCCGCCGCGGCGGCTCGCACCACCAGAAGCTGGTGGTGCTGCGGCACCTCCGCTCTCCCGAACGCGACATCGCCTTCGCCGGGGGCATCGACCTGTGCCACAGCCGGCGCGACGACGCCGACCACCACGGCGACCCGCAGGCGGTCCGGATGTCCGCCCGGTACGGCGACCGCCCGCCGTGGCACGACGTGCAACTGGCCGTCCGTGGCCCGGTGGTCGGCGCCCTCGACACCACCTTCCGGGAACGGTGGACCGACCCGATGCCGCTGGACTCGGAGAACCCGCTCGCATACCTGCGGGACCGGCTGCGCGGCGCGGACCTGCGCCCCGACCCGCTGCCGGACCAGCCCCCGGACCCGCCGCCGTGCGGTCCCCACCACGTCCAGGTGTTGCGCACCTACCCGGCGGTGCGCCCGCGCTACTCGTTCGCGCCGGACGGCGAGCGCACGGTGGCCCGGGGTTACACCAAGGCCGTCCGCCGGGCCCGCCGCCTCATCTACCTGGAGGACCAGTACCTGTGGTCGACCGAGGTGGCGGAGCTCTTCGCGTGGGCGCTGCGGGAGCAGCCGGACCTGCACCTGATCGCCGTCGTCCCCCGATACCCCGATGTCGACGGCCGGCTGGCGCTGCCGCCGAACACCGTCGGCCGGGAGCAGGCCCTGTCGCTGTGCGAGAAGGCCGCGCCGGACCGGGTGCACGTCTTCGACCTGGAGAACCACGCCGGGACGCCGGTGTACGTCCACGCCAAGGTCTGCGTCGTCGACGACTTCTGGGCCAGCGTCGGCAGCGACAACTTCAACCGCCGTTCCTGGACGCACGACAGCGAACTGTCCTGCGCGGTGGTCGACGACACCCGCGACCACCGCGACCCGGTGGACCCCGCCGGCACCGGCGACGGGGCGCGGCTGTTCGCCCGGAACCTCCGGTTGCGGCTCCTGCGCGAGCACCTCGACCGGGACCCCGACGGTGGCGGGGACGCCGACCTGCTCGACCCGGCCGACGCGGTCGCTGCCGTCACGGCCGCCGCCGACGCGCTGCAACGGTGGTACGACGGCGGCCGGGTCGGCCCGCGCCCGCCGGGGCGGCTGCGGCCCCACCGGCCGGAGCGGCTGCCCTGGTACGTCCGGGCCTGGGCGTTGCCGGTGTACCGGCTGGTCTACGACCCCGACGGCAGGCCACTGCCGGCCCGGCGCGCCGGCACCTGGTGACCCGCGCCCACCCCGACCGGCTCGGGCTCGCCGACGTACTCGGTCAGCCCGCCCGGGTACGCGAACGACGCGCGGGGGGCGTAGAAGCCGAACCCGATGGTGAGCGGGTTCTCCGGGCGCAGCGCGTAGATCGGGTGCGCCGGGTCCAGGAACTCCACGGACTCCACGACGAACGGGGTGACCGGCTCGGCGACGTACGGGTAGACGGCGTTGAGCAGCCGCCCTCCGTGGGCGGTGAAGTAGCGGTGGTGCCCGCTGCTCACCATCTGCCCGGCCTCGCCGACCTGGCAACGCGCCCGGATCACCGGGACGCCGCCGATCATCGTCTCGGCCACGAGGAGGCCGTTCTCGCTGCCGATGGTGGTCCGTCCGAGGACGGCCGGGGCGCCGCGGGCGGCGGCGTACTCGCGGACCGGCTCGCTGGAGGTGATGTAGTGCGTCCACCAGCCGCCGGGGCTCTCCCCGCCGGGCGCATCCATCCCGACGAGCGAGACCCCGACGTACGTCAGCGTGTAGGCCCCGAAGCCGGACGTCTGGCTGGCGTCGTCGACGACGTACTGGTTCATGAAGACCTGCCGGTCCGGGCGGGGTCGCAGGCCGGCGGGCACCATCGCGGCAACCGCGTCGGGGTCCGCCGGGAGCCAGCTGAAGTAGAGCGTGCGGCTGTTCACCACGAGCTGGGGAGCGGACGGGTCGAGCACGTTGCCTCCGGTGCCACTGTTGTCACTGGTGACGCTACGACTGGTCCCGTGCATGGGACAACGACGGAAAGTCGACAGCAGGAGCCTCTCTGCTGAGCTGGGCCGACCACTCGGCGGCGGCGGCGGACCGACCGGTCGCCCCGGCCCGCATGTCCGGTCAGCGGCCGGTCGGACGAAGAAGCGGATGATCAGGCTCACAATCCGATGGGTTTCTGTCCGCTTAAACCCGGTTCATGATTGAAAGTAACTTAAGTACATCAGCCGTTCGGCTAGATTTCGGGGAGACGATCAGGCTAAGGTGACTTCCGAACGGACATCTGAAGCTAAACCTAAGCGTCACGTCTTTATCCGCGGACGAGGTGCAGGGAGGACCACCCATGACCGCGCCAACGATCAGCGAACACGCGACGAAGGCCGTACCGAGCTCCACCGAGAAGCTCGACCCGCGCGCGCTCACCGACAGCGCCGCCGACCTGCTCAACGCGATGGCCGCGCTGCCGGCCAACCACCCGTCCCGCGCCGCCCTGCGCGACAAGGCGATCGAGGCCTGGCTGCCGCTCGCCAACCACCTCGCGCACCGCTACAGCGGTCGCGGCGAGCCCACCGACGACCTGGCCCAGACCGCCGCGGTCGGGCTCATCAAGGCGATCGACAAGTTCGACCCGTCGCGCGGGGTCGACTTCGCGGGATACGCGATCCCCACCATCATCGGTGAGCTCAAGCGGCACTTCCGTGACCGCACGTGGGACATCCGGGTCCCCCGCCGCCTCCAGGAGCTGCGGCTGGCCATCTCCGACGCCAACAGCTCCCTGCTCCAGAGCCTTGGCCGCTCGCCGACCGTCGCCGACATCGCCGCCCACCTCAACATCACCGAGGAAGAGGTCCTGGAGGGCCTGGAGGGCGCCCGCGCCTACAACGCGGTGTCGCTGTCCACGCCGACCGGCGACGGCGACCGGGCCACCGAGTTGGGCGACCTGCTCGGCGGCGAGGACGGCGAGTTCGAGCTGGCGGAGCTGCGGGTCGCGCTCGGCCCGGCGCTGGCCACCCTCGACGAGCGCGAGCAGAAGATCCTCACCCTGCGCTTCTACGGCAACCTGACCCAGTCGCAGATCGCCGAGCAGATCGGCGTCTCCCAGATGCACGTGTCCCGGCTGCTGGCCCGGGCGCTGACCAAGCTGCGTGGGCAGCTGGACGGCACGTACTGAGCCGGCGGCGAGGACGGTGGCCGGGTCGGCGGGCCCGGCCACCGTCGCGTTAGGGCCCGCCGCAGCGGGCGTTAACAAGGGCCCCTTCTACAACGCCAGGCGTTAAGAAGGGGCCCTTCCTTTCACCTCAGCGGTTCGCGCCACATCGGCCAGAACGGGGTGCCGTCGGGCAGCCGGAACGGCTCACGCACCCGGTAGCCGTGCTTCGTGTACAGCTCGACGCCGATCTCACTCGCCGCCTCCAGGTAACCCGGGATCCCGTTGGCGTCCAGCCAGGCGTGGTGGTGCCGCAGCAGGGCGCTGCCCACCCCCTGGCCCTGACGGTCCGGCCGTACGGCCAGGAACGCCAGGTGGTGGTGGTCCGGGTGGGGGTGGTTCGCGGCGAACAGCTCGTCCAGGTGGGCGAAGCGCTCGGTCCACTCGCCGCACGCCGTGGCCAGCCGGGCGTCGTAGTCCTCCGGCGGTGGCGCCGGCTCCCCCACCGACGGGAACCAGACCGCGACGCCGGCCCGGTCGGCGGTGCCGAACACCAGGCCGTGCCGCATCGCGTGGTCGACCAGGATCTCGAACTGCCCGGCGAGAACCGGCTCCCGCTTGCTCTCGTCCGGCACCAGCCAGCGGGGCGCGTCGAGCACCAGGAACGCCTCCGCGATCCGCTCGGCGACCAGCCGGGTCTCCGCCGGGCCCAGGCGTTCGACCGCGAGGGCGCTCAACGCGCGACCTCCGCCCGCTCGGGCGTCTCCGGGCGCTCGGGCAGGATCGTCGCCGCGCTCTCCGCGCCGAGGCCGATCCGGGCGTACGTGTCGGGCCGGCTCGCCCGCAGCACCAGCGCCCACACCACGCCGACCAGCGCGGCGACCACGTACGCGATCGGAACCCCCCAGCGCAGCGCGTGGTCCGGGGCGACACCGAGCAGGTCGGCGAAGTTGACCACCGCGAGGGTGACGACGCCGGCCAGCGCCAGCGCGGCGAGCCCCGGTGCGACCGCCCGCCGCCACAGCGTCTCGTCCCCTCCGCCGCGGGCGAAGTAGGCGATCACCGCGACCGAGGTGGTGGCGATCAGCAGCAGGACACCGAAGCCGCCGCTGGTGCCGCCCCAGTAGAAGAGCTGCACGACGGGATCCCACCCGTTGACCGCGTACAGCAGGATGACGACGATGCCGAGGGCGCTCTGCGCGAGGGACGCCGCCCGGGGCGCCCCGGTCCGCGGCGAGGTCCGCCCGAAGACCGCCGGCAGCACCCGCTCCCGGCCGAGGGCGAAGGTGTAGCGGGCGGTGGTGTTGTGGAACGAGATCATCGCGGCCAGCACCGACGTCAGGAACAGCACCTGGCCGATGGTGGCGACGGTGTCGCCGAGGTGCTCCCCGGCCAGGTTGAAGATCAGCGCGACGCTCTGCTCGCCGGCCTGCTCGGCGATGCGGTCCGGCCCGACCGCGACCGTCATGCTCCACGACGAGAGCGCGTAGACGACCGCGATGATCGCGATGGACAGGTACGTGGCCATCGGCACCGTCCGGCGTGGATCCTTGCTCTCCTCGCTGAACACCACGGCCGACTCGAAACCGACGAAACCGAGGATCGCCAGCACCAGGACCGCGCCGACCCCCGGGACGAGGAGGTTGTCCGGGGCGAGCGCGGCGAAGCTGACCTGGCCGTCGGCGGGGTTGCCGAGCTGGCCCAGGTCGAACACGAGGATCACCGCGATCTCGGCGACCAGCAGGGCGGCGAGGACCAGGCCGTTGATGTCGACCCGCAGCAGGCCCAGGACCGCGACGATCGCCCAGGCGACCAGCGCCACCAGCCACCACGCCGCGGTGACGCCGAAGAGCCGGTCCAGCACCGGCTCCGCGGCCGCGCCGATGGCACCGTACAGGCCGACCTGGAGGGCGTTGTACGCGATCAGCGCCACCCAGGCGGCGCCGACGCCGGCCGGCCGGCCCAGCCCCCGGGACACGTACGCGTAGAACGCACCGGCGTTGGCGAGCCGGCGGGCCATCGCCACGTACCCGACCGAGAAGAGGGCGAGCACCGCGGCCACCGCGAGGAAGGCCACCGGGATGCCGAGGACGCCGATGACGCCGTATCCGGTGGTCACCACCCCGGCCACGACCGTCAGCGGCGCGGCGGCGGACAGGACGAAGAAGATCACCGACGGTACGCCGAGCCGCCCGCGGGCCAGCGCCTCGGAGACGTTGCTCGGTCGTTCGGTCGTTGCTGTGGAGGACATGCGCGGCTCCCGGTTCGAGGGGGGATGAGGGGTGTGCCGGGTCAGGGGACGCCGCGCAGCACCGCGGCGCCGACCGCGGCCTCGGTGTGCGCGACCAACTCCTTCAGCGGTGGTGGCAGGGCGGCCACGAGCGCGGAGAGCCGGTGGTGGGCCCGGGGGCCGGCGGACCACAGCACCTCGCGACTCAGGCCCGCGGCGGTGACGAGGCCGAGCAGCAGCGCGTCGGCGAGGGTCGGCGCGGGCTCCGACCGCTCCAGCAGCACCCGTAGCCGGGTGGCGGGCCAGGCCGCCGTGTTGGGGTCGAGCGGGACGTACGAGACGGTGGTGCGAAGCAACCGCCGGCTCTCCTGGCGGCGCAGCACACCCGCCCGCGCCAGCCGCTCGCCCACCGAGGTCGTGGCGCTCTGGGCGAGGAAGGTGAGCCAGGTGCGGACGGACTGGTGCTGGGACTCCCCGACGAGCTGGTCGAGGACGGTGTGGGCGAGGGCGTCCGCCGGCGGACGCCGGTTGACGATCGAGAGGAGGCCGGCGGAGACGGTGACGTGTCCGTGAAGGACGAGCTCCCCGAGCAGACCGCCGGCGAGCCCGAGGCCGGTGGCGGTCGGATGCAGCTTCGCCTTGCCCCGGATGTCGTTGTGAGCGATCAGGAAGAACTCGTCGGCGATGAGCAACCGGCCCCTCCCGTAGCATCGTCCACAGTGATCGCAACCGGGCAAGGATGCACCCGGCCGATGCGCAATGCAACTCCCGCTTTCGCCGGTTGCACTCCGTGTCCGCGCGACCTGCGGATCTTGTCGTGCCAGACTCGGAGGGTGACCGCGAGCCCGACCGTCCGCCGCCGCCGCATCGCCCGGGAACTCCGCCAGCTCCGCGAACGGGCCGGCATGACCCTGGATGTCGCCGCCCGGCAGCTGGACATGTCCAAGAGCAACCTGTCCCGCATCGAGAACGCCCAGATCGGCATCAAGCCGCGCGACGTGCGCGCCGCCCTGGCCCTGTACCAGGTGACCGGCGCGGACGCCGAGGCGCTGATCGACATCGCCCGCGGCGCCCAGCAGCGGGGCTGGTGGCAGAACTACAGCGACGTGCTGCCGGAGTGGTTCGAGTTCTACGTCGGACTGGAGGCGGAGGCGGCGACGCTGCGCACGTACGAGGCCGAGGCGGTGCCGGGCCTGCTCCAGACCGAGGCGTACGCGCGGGAGGTCTTCCGGCGCACCGCCGGCGAGGAGGGCCTCGAACGGAAGGTCGCCGCGCGCCTGCGCCGCCAGGAGGTGCTGCGCCGGGACGACCCCGTGGAGCTGTCGGTGGTGCTCAACGAGGCGGTGCTGTGCCGCCCGGTCGGCGGCCGCGCCGTGATGGCCGACCAGTTGGCGCACATCGCGAAGGTGGCTCAACTACCGAACGTCACCGTCCAGGTACTACCGTTCTCCGCTGGCGGGCACCCCGCGATGAGCGCGCCGTACGTCGTCCTGACGTTCGCCGACGCGGCCGACGCCGCCGTGGTCTACCTGGAGAATCTCACGACGGGCCTGGCTCTGGAGGAGGCCGGGCACGTCGCCGGGTATAGCCTGGTGCACGAGGAGCTGCGCCGGTTGGCGCTTCGTCCGGAGGCGTCCCAGGCACGTCTGACGGAGGCTTCTCGTAACTTTGCGTGACCGCCGAGGTGGCACGCCGACACGGACGAGAGGTACGCGATGACCGCGCTCGACGGGGCGAAGTGGCGCATCAGCAGCCGCAGTGTGGGTAACGGCAACTGCGTCGAGGTGGCCACGGTGGACGGTCGGATCGCGGTCCGGGACAGCAAGGACCGGCCGGGGCCGGTGCTGGCGTTCCCGCCGGCGGCCTGGCGGGCCTTCGTCTCCGGGGTCGACCGGGTACGCGCCGGCTGACACACCTTCGGGGGCCGGTGTCGACGCCCGCCGGCGTCCGGGTGCGAGACTGTCCCGTGCTCTCCGACGTCCCGCTCGACCTGCCGGTTCGCCCGGCGCTGCCGGCGCTCGTCGGGGCACTGCGTAGCACCGGCACCGGTGTGCTGGTGGCGCCGCCCGGCACCGGCAAGACGACCCTGGTGCCGCTCGCCGTGGCCGACGAGGTGTCCGGCCGGGTGCTGGTGGCCCAGCCGCGCCGGGTCGCCGCCCGCGCGGCCGCGCACCGGATGGCCGCGCTGCTCGGCGAGCAGGTGGGCGAGCGCATCGGGTACGCCGTGCGCGGGGAACGGCGGGCCGGCCCGGGTACCCGGGTCGAGGTGGTCACCACCGGGCTGCTGGTCCGCCGGCTGCACCGCGACCCGGAGCTGGCCGGCACCGACGCCGTCCTGCTCGACGAGATCCACGAACGCCACCTCGACGCCGACCTGGCGCTCGCCTTCGCGGTGGAGGCCCGCGCCGCGCTCCGCCCCGACCTGTGGTTGCTCGGCATGTCGGCGACCCCCGACACGGACCGGGTGGCCGCGCTGCTCGGCGGCGACGCGCCCGCGCCCGTGGTGCGGGCCTCCTCGGCCCTGCATCCGGTGACCCGGATCTGGGCCCCGCCGCCCCGACCGGTCGCCCCGCCCGGTGCCGGCCGGGTCGA
Source organism: Micromonospora sp. NPDC047707 (assembly GCF_040704235.1). Taxonomy (NCBI): domain Bacteria; kingdom Bacillati; phylum Actinomycetota; class Actinomycetes; order Micromonosporales; family Micromonosporaceae; genus Micromonospora; species Micromonospora sp. NPDC047707. Next base: position 26,803 of record NZ_JBEYSU010000041.1, on the reverse strand, counting down.
CCCGGCGCTGCTCGACCACGTCGCCGCCACGGTCCGGCGCGCGCTGCGCGAGCACGACGGTGACGTGCTGGTGTTCCTGCCCGGTGTGGGCGAGGTCGCCGCCGTGGCGGGCCGCCTCGCCGACCTGCGTCCCGGCGTGGAGGTGCGTTCGCTGCACGGCCGGCAGCGGGCGGCCGACCAGGACGCCGCCCTGCGTCCGTCACCGCGGCGACGGGTGGTGCTGGCGACCGCGGTGGCCGAGAGCAGCCTGACCGTCCCGGGCGTACGGGTGGTGGTCGACGCCGGGCTGGCCCGGGTGGCCCGGACGGACCTGGCCCGGGGGCTGGGCGCGCTGGTGACCGTGCCGGTGTCGCGGGCAACCGCCACGCAGCGCGCCGGGCGGGCCGGCCGGGAGGCGCCCGGTCACGTCTACCGCTGCTGGTCGGCGGCGACGCACGAACGGCTGGCCGCGCAGCCCGAGCCGGAGATCGCGACGGCCGACCTGACCGGGTTCGCACTCGACCTCGCCGCCTGGGGCGCGCCCGACGGCCGCGGGCTGGCGCTGCCCGATGCCCCGCCGCCCGCCGCCCTCACCGTGGCGCGGGACACCCTCACCACGCTCGGCGCGCTCGACCGGGACGGCCGGATCACCGACCGGGGCCGGACGATCGCCACGACCGGCGCCCACCCCCGGCTGGCCCGGGCGCTGCTCGACGGGGCGGTCCGGGTGGGCGCGGACCGGGCCGCCGAGATCGTCGCGCTGCTCGCCGAGGAGACCGTGGCCGGTCCCGGCGACGATCTGACCGCCGCGTGGCGCCGGCTCCGCACGGGCGCCGACGCCGCCGCCACGGCCCGCTGGCGAGCGGAGGTACGCCGCCTGCGCGCCGCCCTGCCGGCAGCCGCCAGGCCGACGGCGGGCGGGGCGGCGGCCCGTCGGGGCGACCACCTGCCCGACGATCTGGCGGCCGGTCTGGTGGTCGGTCTCGCCCACCCGGAGCGGCTGGCCCGGGCGCGACGGCCGGGCGGCTCGGCGTACCTGATGACCGGCGGGACCGCGGCGGAGCTGGCGCCCGGGTCGGCGCTGGCGGGGTCGGCGTGGCTGGCGGTCGCGGTGGCCGACCGCTCCCCCGGCGCGCCGGCCGCGCGGATCCGGCTGGCCGCCCCGGTGGACGAGGCCACCGCCCGGGAGGCGGGCGGGCCGCTGCTGGCCACGGCGCGCGAGGTGGCCTGGTCGGGAACGGACGTGGTGGCCCGCGAGGTGGTCCGGCTGGGTGCGCTCGACCTGGTCGAGCGCCCGCTGGCCCGCCCCGACCCGCAGGAGGTGGCCACCGCCCTGCTGGACGGGCTGCGCCGCACCGGCCTGGACCTGCTGACCTGGACGCCGGCGGCACGGGCCCTGCGCGAGCGGCTGGCCTTCTGCCGCGCCGCGCTCGGGGACGAGTGGCCCGCCGTGGACGACGACGCGCTGCTCGGCGCCGCGCCGGTCTGGCTCGGGCCGGAGCTGGCCACCGCCCGCCGCCGGGCCGACCTGGCCCGGGTCGACGTCACCGCCGCGCTGCGCCGGCTGCTTCCCTGGCCGCTCGCCGGCCGCCTCGACGAGCTGGCACCGGAGCGGATCGCCGTGCCGAGCGGCTCGCGGGTGCGGGTCGACTACACCGACCCGGCGGCTCCGGTGCTGGCGGTGAAGCTCCAGGAGACGTTCGGCTGGCGGGAGGCGCCCCGGGTCGCCGGTGGGCGCGTACCGGTGCTGCTGCACCTGCTCTCCCCGGCCGGGCGGCCGGTCGCGGTCACCGGCGACCTGGCGTCCTTCTGGCGGTCCGGCTATCCGCAGGTGCGGGCGGAGCTGCGCGGGCGCTACCCGCGCCACCCGTGGCCGGAGGACCCGACGGCGGCCGAACCGACCCGGCACACCACCCCGCGGCGACGCTGACGGGTCACTCCTCCACCACGTCGGCGACGATGACGGTGACGTTGTCCGGGCCGCCGGCGTGCAGCGCCAGGTCGATCAGCTTGCGGCCGCACTCGGCCCGGTCCGGGTACCCGCCGAGCACCTCGGCGAGGGTGTCGGGCCGGACCACGTTGGACAGGCCGTCGCTGCAGAGCAGCCAACGGTCCCCGGCCCAGGGCACCATCGTGGCGTACGTCGGGGAGACCTCGTCGCCCTGTAACGCCTGCGTGACGACCGCCCGCCGGGGGTGGCTGCTCGCCTGGTCCGGGGTGATCACGCCCTGGTCGACGAGCATCTGCACGAACGTGTCGTCCCGGGTGATCTGCTTGAGCACGCCCTCCCGGAAGAGGTAGGCCCGCGAGTCGCCGACGTGGGCGAGCGCCAGGCAGCTGCCCGTCCGGGCGAACAGGAGCGCGGTCAGCGTGGTCCCCATGCCCTGCCGCTCCGGGTCCTCGCTGACGGCCTGCCGGATCCGGGCGGTGGTCAGCTGGATGCCGCTCTGCAACGCGGCGACCAGCGCGTCCTCCGGAGTCTCCGCGTCCAGCGGACCGACCGAGTTGATCGCGATGGCGCTGGCCAGGTCGCCGGCCGCCATGCCGCCCATCCCGTCGGCGACGGCGACGAGCCAGGTGCCGGCGTAGAGCGCGTCCTGGTTCCCGCTGCGGATCAGCCCACGGTCGCTCGTGCCGAACGAACGCAGCTTCAGGGTCATGGGAGGCAGCCTGCCAGGCCGAGGGTGCCGTTGTCTCTAGGAGATCGGGACCACCGGCGTGGCGCGTCGAATCTCACGTCCGCCGGTCCGTTCGGCTCATCAAGCCGGATCGATTGACAAGGGGTGCCGGGCGCTGGAAACATCGGCCAAGAGCTGGGAGCGCTCCCAGTTTCACCGCCGCCCGCACCGTCCCGTCCCGGAGGGAAGTCCCGTGACGCCATCCCGACGCCGCCTCGCCCTGCTCGCCGCGGCGGCCACCGTGGCGCTGACCGGCGCCGCCGCCGGTCCCGCCCAGGCCGAACCACCACCCGACGCCCCCGAACAGATCGACAACGGCGACTTCAGCGCCGGCGTGTCACCCTGGTTCTCGTACGGCACCGGCGCGCTCGGCGTCACCGACGGCCGGCTCTGCACCACCGTCCCCGGCGGTCTGGCCAACCCGTGGGACGCCGGCATCGGCCAGGACGGCGTGCCGCTGGTCGCCGGCGCCGAGTACACGCTCGGGTTCGACGTCTCCGCCACGCCCGGCACGGCGGTCAAGGCCGTCCTGCAACTGGGCAGCGCCCCCTACACCACGTACGCCAGCGTGGACGCCACCGCGACCGGCACCCCCGCCCGGGTGCAGAAGACGTTCACCGTGTCGGACGAGAACCCCGCCGCCCAGCTGATCTTCCAGGTCGGCGGCAGCGCCGCCGAACAGACCGTCTGCCTCGACAACGTCTCGCTGCGCGGCGGGAACCCGCCCGAGCCGTACGTGCCGGACACCGGGCCCCGCGTCCGCGTCAACCAGGTCGGCTACCTGCCCGGCGGGCCGAAGCACGCCGCGCTCGTCACCGACACCGCCGAAACGCTGCCGTGGCAGCTCCGCGCCGCCTCCGGCGACGTGGTGGCCAGCGGCGACACCACCCCACGCGGGGTCGACGCCGCCTCCGGGCAGAACGTGCACACGATCGACTTCTCCGCGTACCGGGCGCCGACCGCCGGCCTGACGCTGACCGCCGACGGGGAGACCAGCCACCCGTTCGACGTCTCGGGCGCCCTGTACGACCGGCACCGCTCCGACGCCGTCCAGTTCTTCTACGCCCAGCGCAGCGGCATCGCCATCGACGGCGACCTGCTCGGCGAGGAGTACGCCCGCCCCGCCGGGCACGTCGGTGTCGCCCCGAACCAGGGCGACACCGAGGTGCCCTGCCAGCCGGGCGTCTGCGACTACACCCTCGACGTGCGCGGCGGCTGGTACGACGCCGGCGACCACGGCAAGTACGTGGTCAACGGCGGTATCGCCACGTACCAGCTGCTGAGCACGTTCGAGCGGACCAAGACGGCGGCCACCGCGGACGGCGGCGCGGCGCTCGGCGACAACACCCTGCGGGTGCCGGAGCGCGGCAACGGGGTGCCCGACATCCTCGACGAGGCCCGCTGGGAGCTGGAGTTCCTGCTGCGCATGCAGGTCCCGGCCGGGAAGCCGCTCGCCGGGATGGCCCACCACAAGATCCACGACCGGCAGTGGACCGGGTTGCCGCTGCAACCCCAGGACGACCCGCAGCCGCGCGAGCTGCACCCGCCGTCGACCGCGGCCACCCTCAACCTGGCCGCCGTCGCCGCGCAGTGCGCGCGCCTCTTCGCCCCGTACGACGCGGCCTTCGCGGGCCGCTGCCTCACGGCCGCGAAGACGGCCTACGCCGCCGCCGTGGCCAACCCCGACCGGTACGCGAGCCCGACCGACAGCACCGGCGGCGGGGCGTACGACGACACCGACGTCACCGACGAGTTCTACTGGGCCGCGGCCGAGCTGTACCTGACCACCGGCGCGGCGGCGTACCTGGCCGACGTGACCGCGTCCCCGCACCACACCGGGGACGTGTTCGACGCCCGTGGCTTCGGCTGGCAGGGGGTGGCCGCACTCGGCCGGCTCGACCTGGCCACCGTGCCGAGCGGGCTGCCGGCAGCCGAACGGTCCCGGATCCGCGCCTCGGTCACCGCCGCCGCCGACGCCCACCTCGCCGAGATCGGCCGGCAGGCGTACGGGCTGCCGCTGCCCGGGGATGCCGGAAGCTACTTCTGGGGCGGCAACAGCAACGTCGTCAACAACGCCGTCGTGCTGGCGACCGCGTTCGACCTGACCGGCGACACCACCTACCGCGACGGCGCGGTGCAGGCGATGGACTACATCCTCGGCCGCAACGCGCTCAACATCTCGTACGTGACCGGGTGGGGCGAGCACGCGGCGGAGAACCAGCACAGCCGGATCTTCGCCCACCAGCTCGACCCGGACCTGCCGAAGCCGCCCGTCGGCTCCCTCGCCGGCGGGCCGAACGCCGCCCTGCAGGACCCGTTCGCCGCGCAGCTGCTCGCCGGCTGCAAGCCGATGTTCTGCTACGTCGACGACATCAACTCGTACGCCACGAACGAGGTCGCGATCAACTGGAACTCGGCGCTGACCTGGATCGCGTCGTTCCTGGCCGACCAGGGCGACGCCGGTGCGGTGCCGCCGGCGAGCTGCGCGGTCACGTACACCACGCACGGCAGCTGGCCGGGCGGGTTCACCACCCAGGTGACCGTCCGCAACACCGGCACAGCGGCGGTCGACGGCTGGCGCCTCCGGTTCGCCTTCACCGTCGACCAGAAGGTCGGCCATGCCTGGTCGGCGAAGGTCACCCAGTCCGGGGCGACGGTCACGGCGACGGACCAGTCGTGGAACGCGCGGATCAAGCCGGGCGGCTCGGTGACCTTCGGCTTCAACGGCAGCACCGGCGGCGGCGCCAACCCGACGCCGGGCCTGTTCACCCTGAACGGCAGACCCTGCACGTCCTGACCCCGGCGGCGGGGTGCGGGCCCGGGCGGCCAGCACCCGCAAGATCCGCGCAACGTCACGGAAAGTGCTGTCTCCTCGGCCTGGGAGGCAGCACTTTCCGTGAACGTGCCGCCTCCTCCGTGCGGCCCGGAGTCGTCGTCACCGGCTGCGACCACCCACGAGCTCACCGCTCCCCGACGAGCGACTTCACGAAGACCTGCTCGGTCTTGACCGTGCGGAACCCACGCCCCCGGTAGAAGGCGTGTGCCGCGTTCCGTTCGCTGCCGGAGAGCACCTGCGCGGCCGTGAGCCCCCGGTCGCGCGCCCACTCCTCGACGGCGACCAGCAGCGAGCCGCCCTCACCGGCCCCCCGCCGGTCAGCGGCGACGACCAGGCCGACGATCTCGAGCCGGTCACCGTGCACCAGGCTCGTGCCGTGCCGGGCGTGCAGCCAGCCGGTCACCCGCTCCCCCTCGACCGACACGAGCACGACATGCCCGGGCGGCAGGGTGGCGAGCCGGCGGTGGACCTCGCCGGTCTCCGCCGGGTAGCCGAGTTCGCCGATCAGGGCGGTGACCGCCGGCGCGTCGTCGGGTCGCGCCGTACGAACCTCGGGCGTCATCGTTCCTCCGCTGTGACCGGTGTCGCGTCCGCCGGGCACCCTACCCCGGACAGACGGGACCTACGGTCGGTCCATGGCGATCGACGGTGGGGCGACGGCAGCGTCCCGCCGGCGCCGCACCCGCCGTGGTGGCCGTGCTGGACGCGCTCCTGGTCTCCGGCAACCTGGCCGTCCGCGCCGCCCTGATCGCCGCCGTGGCCGGGCCGGACGGGCGGGTACAGGCCTTCGCCACACTGCGCGCGATGGCGAACGTGGGGATCGCGGTCGGCGCCGCGCTGGCCGGGCTCGCGCTCGCGGCGGACACCCCGGCGGGTACGACCTGCTGGTGGTCGGCAACGCCGCCACGTACCTGCCCTCCGCGGCGCTGCTCATGCGGCTGCCCGCCTTCCCGCCGAGGCCGGTGACCGGGCCGCGACGGCCGGGACGGCCCCTGCGCGACCTGCCCTTCCTCGCGGTGAGCGGGGCGTCGGCGGTGTTGTCCCTGCACTGGGTGGTGCTCACCCTGGTGCTGCCGTTGTGGGTGGTCGGGGCGCACCGCCGGTCACGGTGTCGGCGGTGCTGCTGGTGAACACCGTGCTCACCGTGCTGCTGGCGGTACGGCTCGGCCGGGGCGTGAACCAGGCCGGTCCGGCGGCGACCAGGATGCGTCACGCCGGGCTCGTGCTGGCGGCGACCACGCCGCTGTACGCCGCCACGGCCGGCCTGCCCCCTGCCGTTGGCGGTGGGGCTGCTGCTGACCACCACCGTCGGGTACACGATCGGGGACCTGTGGCACGGCACGGCCGGTGCCGGGCTCGCCTACGACCTCGCGGCGCCGGACGCGGTCGGGGCCAACCAGGGCGTGGACGGCCTGCTCTCCGGGCTGGCCCGCGCGATCGGTCCGGCCCTGCTGACGGTCGTGGTGCTCGGCGGCGGCACGGCCGGCTGGTTGGGCCTGGGTGTGCTGTTCGCGGTCACCGGTCTCGCCGTGCCGGCGCTGACCCGGCGCGCCCTCGCCGATCGCCGCGCGCCCGCGACGCCCGGCCCCGCACCACCCTGACCGCGTTCCCCCTCACTCCCATTCGCCGACGAAGAGCGGCGCGACGGGGCGCTCCCGGCGCCCGATCCGCAGATCCCCGAAGATCGTGCTCCGCTCCGCCCGCTCGACCTCCGCGTCCAGGTCGATCCGCAGCTCCTCGGAGGCGTCGTGGGCGGCGCCGATCAGCACGATCTCGGTCCCCGGGTGGTCGAGGAAACCGGGCGGGTCGACCGGGGCGAACCGGCGGCCGTGGAACCGGCGTCGCAGCGCGGCGGGCAGCGTGGCCTTCCGGGCGCCGCGCAGGCCCACCCCGGGCGGCGAGGGCGCCTCGGGGTTCTTCACCGTGACGATGTAGCTCGCCTCCGGCTCGATGCTGAGTTCGTGCTGTGCCGCGCCGGGACGCAACGGCAGCTCCAGCTGGTACGCGAGGTGGGTGTGGTCGTCGTGCCGGGCGATGACGTACGCGCCCTCCGCCACCGGCCGGGCCGGCGGCTGCTCCCGTTCGCCGCGGGTCCTCGTCCGGTACTCCCGCGCCCGGAGGGTCCCGTGCAGTTGCTCGGGCCGGTCCACCACCTCGTCGACGAACGCCCAGAACCGGTCGTGCTCGTCGATGTCCGGCAGCCGCTTGCGCCCGACCACCAGCAGCCGCAGGTGCCGCCCCTGCCACGGATGCATGATCACCAACAGCCGCTGCACCTCGGCCAGGGAGTCGACGTGCTCCTCCTGCACGCGCGGGCGGTAGAGGAAGTAGATGTCCCCGTCCTCGAGCAGTTCGGCCATTGGCGGCGCGTACCCGAAAAAGTCGCTGTCCCACCGATCGTCGCAAACGGCCGGACGCGCCAGATCCTGGACGTTCGCCGGCACCTCCAAGGGCCGGTTCCGGCACGGACACGCGTGCAGCAGGATGGACCCGTGACCGATGATCTCTCCTTGCGGCCCGGCGGCCCGGCGGACGCCAACGCCGTGCTGCGGTTGCTCGACGACGCGACCGCCTGGCTGGTCGCCCGGGGGCGCACCGGCCAGTGGGGCAGCGAACCCGCGTCGACCGACCCCCGCCGCACGGCCCAGGCCGACGCGTGGGCGAACGGCGGCGGGCTGTGGCTGGCGCAGCTCGGCCAGCGCCCCGTCGGCGCGCTGGTCGTCGGCTCGGCCACCGACTACGTGCCACCCGCCACGGAACCGGAGCTGTACGTGAACCTGCTGGTCACCGACCGTGCGCACGCCGGGCACGGGATCGGTGGCCGGCTGCTCGCGCACGCGGCGGACCTGGCCCGCGAGCGTGGCGTCGACCTGCTGCGGGTCGACTGCTACGCCGGGAGCGACGGCGCGCTGGTGCGCTGGTACGAGCGGCAGGGCTTCACCCGCACCGAGCCGTTCACCGTCAAGCGGCCGGGCCGGGCGCCCTGGCCGGGTCAGGTCCTGGCGCGGCGGCTGGGCTGAGTCGGCCGGTCTCCTCGTCGACGAAGCACCACCGCTCAGCCGGCGGTACGCAGCTTCGGCAGCACCTCCGCGCCGAAGGCGTCGATGAACGCCCGCTGTTCCTGTCCCACGTGGTGCAGGGCGATCTGGTCGAAGCCGAGATCGACGTACTCCGCCAGCCAGCCGACGTGCCGGCCCAGGTCGGCGGAGACGTTGACGACCTCGTGCACCTTGGCCATCGGCACGTCGGCGGACACCACGTCGAAGTGGTCCACCATCTCCAGGTCCCAGCAGACCGGCGGGGCGAACACGTTGCTGCGCCACTGGTGGTACGCGATCGCCTCGGCCTCGGCCTGCTCGGGCGCCCAGCTGACGTGCACCTGGAGGTGCAGGGGACCGCGCCCGCCGGCGTCCCGGTACGCGTCGATCATGCGCCGCAGGTGGTCGGCCGGCGCGTTGACGGTGATCAGCCCGTCGGCCCACTCCGCGCACCAGCGCGCGGTCTCGACGCTGACCGCCGCGCCGACCAGCGCCGGGGGCTCCTCCGGCCGGGTCCACAACCGCGCCCGGTCCACCCGGACCAGGCCATCGTGGCTGACCTCCTCGCCGGCGAGCAGCGCGCGGATCACGTCGACGCATTCGCGCAGCCGCGCGGCGCGGACGTCCTTGCGCGGCCAACCGTCGCCGGTGATGTGCTCGTTGCTCGCCTCGCCGGTGCCGAGGGCGGCCCAGAACCGACCCGGGTACATGGCGGCGAGGGTGCCGACGGCCTGGGCGATGATGGCCGGGTGGTACCGCTGGCCGGGCGCGTTGACCACGCCGAAGGACAGGTTGGTGGCCTGGAGGGCGGCGCCGAGCCAGGACCAGGCGAACCCGGAGTGGCCCTGGCGGGCGCTCCACGGGGAGAAGTGGTCCGAGGACATCGCCGCGCCGAACCCGGCCCGCTCGGCGTGGACCACCGCGTCCAGGAGGGCGCGGGGGTGGATCTGCTCGTGGGACGCGTGGAACCCGAACACCGTCATGTCGTCGTTCCCTACCCACCGCCGGGCGGCGGTAAGCAAGGGCCCCTTGTTAACGACTGGTTTTGTACAAGGGGCCCTTTTAACGCGTCACTCGGCGTGGGCGCCCGCCGAGGCGGTGCTCCCGCCCTCGCCGCCCACCCACACCGTCTTGATGTTGCAGAACTCGCGCATGCCCAGCGCCGACAGCTCCCGCCCATAGCCGGAGTTCTTCACGCCGCCGAACGGCAGGTCGGGGAACGAGGTGGTCATGCCGTTGACGAAGACGTTGCCGGCGTCCAGGTCGACCGCGAACCGCTCCTGCTCACGCGGGTCCCGCGTCCAGGCGTTGGAGCCCAGGCCGAAGGAGGTGCCGTTGGCGACCTCGATCGCCTCCTCGTACGAGGACACGCGGAAGAGGCCGGCGACCGGCCCGAAGACCTCCTCGGTCCACATGCGCATCTCCGGCGTCAGGTCGGTGACCACGGTCGGCGGGTAGTACCAGCCCTCCCCCGCCGGCTTCTCGCCGCCGCAGAGGACCGTCGCGCCCCGGTCGACGGCGTCGCGGACCTGCGCGTCGATCTCGTCGCGGCCGCCCTCGCTGGCCAGCGGACCGACGTCGGTGGCGTCGTCCATCGGGTCGCCGACCTTCAGGGCGGACATCCGCGCCGCGAACCGCTCGGCGAAGGCGTCGAACACGTCGGTGTGGACGATGAAGCGCTTCGCGGCGATGCAGGACTGGCCGTTGTTCTGGCAGCGTGCGGTGGTGGCGACGTCGGCGGCCCGGTCCAGGTCGGCCGAGGGCATCACCACGAACGGGTCGCTGCCGCCGAGTTCCAGTACGGTCTTCTTCAGCTCCCGGCCGGCGATCTGCGCGATCGAGCGGCCGGCGCGCTCGCTGCCGGTGAGCGTGGCGGCCCGCACCCGGGGGTCGCTGAGGATCGTGTCGACGGCCTCGGAGCCGACCAGCAGCGCCGTGAACGCCCCCTCGGGGAAGCCGGCGCGACGGAACAGGTCCTCCAGCAGCAGGGCGGTCTGCGGCACGTTGGAGGCGTGCTTGAGCAGGCCGGTGTTGCCGGCCATCAACGCCGGGGCGGCGAAGCGCATCACCTGCCACAGCGGGAAGTTCCACGGCATGACCGCGAGGACCGGCCCGATCGGCTGGTACCGGACGAACGCCCGCGCCGCCTGCACGGCCTTCGCGTCGGCGGGCTCGTCGGCGAGGAACTCGGCCGCCTTCGCGGCGTAGAAGCGGCAGGCGGTCGCGCACTTGGTCACCTCGGCCTGCGCCGCGGCGTACGTCTTGCCCATCTCCGTGGTCATCAGCCGCGCGGTCTCGTCCCGCTCGGCCTCCAGCAGGTCGGCGGCGGCGGTGAGCCACCGGCCGCGCTGCTCGACGGTGGTGTCGCGCAACTGCCGGTACGCGAGGTCCGCCCGCCCGATCGCGGCGTCGACCTGCTCGGCCGACATCGCGTCGTACGTCTTGAGCGTCTGTCCGGTGGCGGGATTGACGGTGGCGATGGGCATCTCGTACTCCTGTCACTCGAACAGCGAGTGCCGCGCGCCCGGCTCCTCCCGGCGGCGCGCGGCACGACGGCGCTGGATGATCACCAGGTCGACGACGGCGACCACGGCGAAGATCGCGCAGAGGACGCCCAGCCACACCACCTCGGCCCGGAACGCCAGCACGGCGAAGATCGCCATGGTGACCAGGCCGAAGCCGGCGAGCAGGAGGCGGAGGTTGAGCGCACTGTAGGCGTGGCCGACCGTGCCACGGGCGCGCCGGGGCTGCGATCTCGTCATCACCCCGACCTACCCGCCCACACCGCGCTTAACCCGCGCGCCCCGGCGTTTCCGGGGGATGGCGTCCCCACCGCCGGGTATTCCGTGCCGGGCCCGGCGGTCCCGTGGGCCCCGTCACCGGCCTCGTGGGTTGCGTTACACCACCCCCTCGTGACCGGGCCGGCCCGGGCGACGGCAGGGAGCATGGAGGGCATGACCATGACCCACGCGATGCCGGTGACCGTCGCGGTCGCGCGACGCACCGACCCCGCCCGCACCGACGAGATGGTGGCGTGGATGCGCGCCGGTACCGCGCTCGCCGAGGCGTTTCCCGGCTTCCTCGGCGCCGGATGGGTCCGGAGCGCGCCCGGGTCCGGCGAGTGGCACATGCTCTACCGGTTCGCCGACCACGAGACGCTGCGCCGCTGGGAGGAGTCGCCGCAGCGGCACTGGTGGCTGGCTTCCGCGCAGGGCATCGTCGAGCACACCCGGGTCGAACGGCGAACGGGGATCGAGGGCTGGTTCGAGCCGCCGCGGGAGCACGTCGTCGAGCCGGTGAGCGCGGAGCCGACCGTCCCCCCGCCGTCGCCGCCGCGCTGGAAGCAGGCGGTCACGATCTGGTTGGCGTTCTTTCCGCTCAGCCTCACCGCGACGCTGCTGACCAGCTCGTTCATCCCGGGTGTCCCGCTGGCGGTACGCGTACTGATCATGACCTTGACGTTGACGCCGCTGATGACGTACCTGGTGCTGCCGCGGATCACCCGGGCGCTCGGCTGGTGGCTGCACGGGCAGCGGGCACCCCGGCGCATACCACGCTGAGCGGGACGGCGGCAGCGCTCTGCCGCATACCCGACACCATCGGATGACCCCAGCGGACCACGCATAGAGTTACCGCGCTGTCGCTCTCTGCTTGGCGGACTGGGGAAGTCATGCCTCGACGTTGGGTCACCGCCGTCGCCTGCCTGCTCGCGCTGGCCGCACTCGCCTGCGAGGAAGGAGGCGAGGCGGCACCTCGCCCCACCCGCGGGTCCGCGGCCCCCGGCGCGGGCGGGATCGCGGCCCTCGGCGACTCGATCACCACCGGTTTCGGCTCCTGCCTGGTGCTCACCTCGTGCCAGCGCAACTCCTGGTCGACCGGGGACAGCCTGCGGGTGGACAGCCACTACCGCCGGCTGCTCGACCAGGAGCCGGCGCTGCGCGGCCGGGCGTACAACCACGCGCGGCCGGGCGCACGGGCCGAGGCGCTGGCCGGGCAGGCCGAACGGGCGGCCCGGGACAAGCCGGACCGGGTGACCGTGCTCATCGGCGCGAACGACGTCTGCCGGGGCGGTGTGGAGGCGATGACCCCGGTGAAGCGCTTCCGCGCCGACATCGACCGGGGGCTGCGGGTGCTGCGCAGCGAGCGACCCAAGGCGCGGGTGCTGGTGGTGAGCCTCCCCGACCTGTACCGGCTGTGGGAGGTCGGGCACACCGACGAGCGGGCCGTACGGGCCTGGCGCCGGGGGATCTGCCCCGCGCTGCTGGCGAACCCCACCTCGACCGACCCACTGGACCGCGCCCGGCGGGCCGCCGTGCGGGAGCGGATCGCCGACTACAACGCGCAGCTCGCCGCCGCCTGCAAGGCGTACGGCTCCCGCTGCCGGTACGACGGCGGGGCCGCCCACCGGGTGCGGTTCAACCTCGACCTGGTGAACCCGCTGGACTGGTTCCACCCCAACGCCGCCGGGCAGGACAAGCTGGCCGAGGTCACCTGGCGGGCGTGGGGGCGGGCGACCTGAGGGCGGCCGGGCTCACCCCTGACGCTGTTCCGGCAGCCCACCGCCGCCGTGCTGCCGGTACAGGGCGCGCGACCGCGCCGCGAGGTCCTTGGTGGCGGAGGAGTTGGCCCAGGTGCCGAGGATGATGGCCGCGCCCGGCACCACCTTCGCGAACATCCGCTTCGCCGCCCGCACCCCGGCCATCTGGGCCAGCCGGACGCCGAGCCGCAGCATCACGCGGCCGAGCGGGGCCTGCCCGCCGGACCCGAACAGCGCCCCGGCGCGTTCCCGGCCGGCGGCCACGCCGAGCGCCAGGCGGGCACTCTGGGCCACCTTGTGCACCTTCTGCAGCACCAGCAGGTCGGTGGCCCGGTCGGGGTGGGCGGCGTCCACGCCGTACGCGGCGGCGACGTGCAGCACCATCCGGGCCTGCGTCCAGGCCAGCACGCCCACGTCGATCACCGCACCGGGCAGCCCGGCCGCACCGGAGACCGCGCCGGATAGCCGTGCGTGGTTGACGAACTTGCGGACCGCCTGCTCGGCCAGCACCTCGGCGGACACCCCGGGCTGCTCGGCCCGGGCCCGCTCCGCCCACTGCGCCGCCTCCGGGCCGAGCCGGCGTACCGCCTCCAGGGCGAGGTGCTCCGGGGCGTACTGCGGGTCCGCCCGCATCCGGTCCCAGAGCCCGGCGGGCGGCGGGGTCGGGGCCGCGGGCGGCTGCGGCGGGAGGGCGACGGGCTGGCCGTCGGTGGGCACGGCATCGGTCACGAGGGTCTCCCGAGGGGTTGCCTGAGGTGGGACGTCGTGGGTCAGCGGCGGTGCTGGAGCTTGGCGGCGAGGCCCTTCAGCTTCTGCTGCGTGGACGGCTTGGCCAGCTCCCGGCGGCCACGGTCGATCAACTGCTGCCCCTTGGGCGAGCGCAGGAACGTGCTGATCCGCTGCATGAGAGACATCTCGTCCTCCTCGTCGTGCTGCCTGTATACATGTGTACCGCGCAGCGACAACGTCTGTACCCCGGTTGCCACACCGAGAACCGTCCACTGTGGCGGGAGCGTACCGTCCGGACCGGCAATGATCACCACCTCGTCCGTTCGGCGGATACCCGCGTCCGCCATCCGGTCGCCATCCGGGCCGTGGACGGCCGCCAGGCGGCAACCCGGGAGGGGTACGGAGGAATGCATCACGATGGCGGGTACGTTCCCCCAACCGGGTGCCGTCCGCGAGCGGCCACCCGTACGCACGTCCCAGGGAGGTCCGCACCGGTGCTCGACCCACACGAGCTCTACGAACTCGCCGACGATCTGCCCGACCTCGGTCAGCCGGTCCTGATCCAGGCGCTGTCCGGCTTCGTCGACGCCGGCAACGCCACCCGGCTCGCCCGCGAGCAACTGCTCACGTCGCTCGACGCGCGGCCGATCGCCCGGTTCGACCTGGACCAGCTCTTCGACTACCGCTCACGCCGGCCGGTGATGACCTTCGTCGAGGACCACTGGGAGTCGTACGACGCCCCGGCGCTGGAGCTGCACCTGCTCCACGACGACGACGAGACCCCGTTCCTACTGCTCACCGGCCCCGAGCCGGACCTGCAGTGGGAGCGGTTCGTGGCCGCCGTGGCCGGGCTCGCCGCGCGGCTGGACGTCCGGCTGACGGTCGGCCTGAACGCCATTCCGATGGCGGTCCCCCACACCCGCCCCACCGGTGTCACCGCGCACGCCACCCGACGCGACCTCATCGCCGGCTACGAGCCGTGGCTCCAACGGGTGCAGGTGCCGGGCAGCGTGGGCCACCTGCTGGAGTACCGGCTCGGCGAGCAGGGCCGCGACGCGCTCGGCTTCGCCGCGCACGTGCCGCACTACGTGGCCCAGACCGAGTACCCGGCGGCCGCCGAGGTGCTCCTCGCCTCGGTCTCCCGCAGCACCGGGCTGCTCCTGCCCCGCGACGGCCTGCGGGCCGCCGCCGAGGTGGTCCGGGTCGAGATCGACCGGCAGGTCGCCCAGACCGAGGACGCCGCCGCGCTGGTCCAGGCCCTCGAGGAGCAGTACGACGCGTTCGCCCGCGGTCGCGGCGAGAAGAACCTGCTCGCCCCCGAGCCCGGCTCCCTGCCGACCGCCGACGAGCTCGGCGCCGAACTGGAACGCTTCCTGGCCGAGCAGTCCCGCCCCAACGACGGCCCCGGCAGCTGAGGTGCAAGGAAGGGCCCCTTCTTAACACCTGCCGCCCCGGCCCGCCGCTCGGCCGCCCACACGCCCCGGCCCGCCGCCCGGCCGCCCACACGCCCCGGCCGGCCGCCCACGCGGCCCCGGCCCGCGACACGCGCCCGGCCGGGCGGCGGGCCGGCGGCGGATCAGGCAGGCTGGAGGCATGCGCCTGGCGACGTGGAACGTCAACTCCGTGAAGGCCCGCCTGCCCCGCCTGCTCGACTGGCTGGCCGGCACGAAGCCCGACGTCGTCTGCCTCCAGGAGACGAAGTGCCCGGACGGGGCGTTCCCGGTGGCCGAGGTCGGCGACCTGGGCTACACGGCGGCCAGCCACAGCGACGGCCGGTGGAACGGTGTCGCCATCCTGTCCCGGGTCGGCCTGGCCGACGTGACCGTCGGGTTCCCCGGCGAGCCCGGCTTCCCCGACCCGGAGGCCCGTGCCCTCTCCGCCACCTGCGACGGGCTGCGGGTCTGGTCGGTGTACGTCCCCAACGGCCGCACGCCGGAGGACCCGCACTACGCGTACAAGCTGGCCTGGCTCGCGGCCCTGCGGGACGCGCTCGAGGTCGAGCTGACCGGGGCGCTGCCGGTGGCGGTCTGCGGTGACTACAACGTCGCCCCCACCGACGCGGACGTGTGGGACCCGGCGCTGTTCACCCACTCCACCCACGTCACGCCGGCCGAGCGGGCCGCCCTGGCGGCCCTGCGGGACCTGGGCCTCTCGGACGTGGTGCCGACCCCGATGAAGGGCCCCCACCCGTTCACCTACTGGGACTACCGGGCCGGGATGTTCCACCAGAACAAGGGCATGCGGATCGACCTGGTGTACGCCTCGGCGCCGTTCGCGCGCGCGGTCCGCTCGGCGTACGTGGACCGGGAGGCCCGCAAGGGCAAGGGCCCCTCCGACCACGCCCCGATCGTCGTCGACGCCGACCTGGTCCCGGCCGTCGAGTCGTTCTGACCCGCCCGGCCGCGGGCGCCGTCCCGGCCGGCGCGCAGCCGACGGCGTCCGCGCAGCGGCGTCAGCCGGTGTGGCTAGGGTGGAGCCATGGCAGTCGTGAAGATCAACGCGATCGACGTCCCGCCGGGAGCCGGCGAGGAGCTGGAGAAGCGCTTCGCCGCCCGGGCCGGCACGGTGGAGAACTCCCCCGGCTTCCTCGGCTTCGAGCTGCTGCGCCCCGTCGCCGGCGAGAACCGGTACTTCGTCTACACGCGGTGGGAGAGCGAGGAGGCGTACCAGGCGTGGGCGCAGGGGCCGTCCCGGGCCGCGCACGCCGGGGGCAGCGAGGCGCGCAAGCCGGTCGCCACCGGGGCCACACTGCTCGAGTTCGAGGTGGTCCAGCAGGTCGCCGGCAAGGGCTGAGTACCCCTACCGCGCCCCGGCCCCCGCCGCCGCGAGCCGACGCGCGTCGAGCACCACGACGGCACCGGGCTCGGTACGTACGGCACCAGCCTCGGCCAGCACCCGCAGGGCACGGTTGACCGTCACCCGGGACAGGCCCAGTTCCTCGCCCAGCCCCTGCTGGCCGCCGGGCAACTGGATCCGGTGGGTCGGGCCGGTCACGGCTTCGGCGAGCCAGTCCGCGACCCGGGCGACCGGTCGGGGGGCGGCGGCGCGGATCCTTGCCCGCCGGTCGCGGTTCACCTGGGCAGAGATCTGCCGCAGCACGTGCTCCCGCACGGCCGGCAGCTCGTGCAGCAGTTCGCGGAGCACCCGGGCCGGCACCAGCCGGATCCGGCAGGCGTCCGCGGTGGTCCAGGTCGCGGTGTGCGTACCGCCGTCCAGCACGGATGCCTTGTCGACCAGGCGGGGGCCGGTGACCGTGCCGTACCGCACCGGCGACCCGTCCGCCGTGTGATACCCGGCGGTCACCGTACCGCGCTCGAGCACGATCAGGCTGCTGGCCGGCTCCCCGTATCGCGCGACGACCTGCCCGGCGGGCACCTGCCGGAGCGGGTGACGCCGGGCGATCCGCGCCCGGCGCCCCTCGTCCAGCAGCGCGAAGAACGGCACCGCCGCGAGTTCGTGGTCAACCACGCGGCAAGTATCACGCGGTGGCGCCCACCCGGCGAGGGCGGACCGACGGGCGTATCCCGGGATACAGCGGACGGGCGCGGGGCGCACCTAGCGTGGCCGCATGGTCGTACTGGAACTCACCTTCACCGACGACGAACGCCGGCTCGCCGCCCGCCCGGCGCACCGCGAGCGACTCGCCCAACTGCACGCGGCGGGGCACCTGACGGCGGCCGGACCCTGGCTGGACGACTCGGGCGCGCTGCTCGTCTTCCGCGGCGACGAGGCGGCCGTACGGGAGATCATGGCGACCGACCCCTACTACACCACCCCTGGGGTGACGGTCGCGTCGCTCCGCCCGTGGCGACCGGTGGTCGGGGCGGATTGACCAGTTACGGCTTGTTGGAGGAGGCGTACCAGGCTTGGGCCGCCGGCCCCTCCCGCGCCGCCCACGCCACGCCCCCGGGGAGCCTGACCCGCCCTGGGTCAGGAGGCGCGGGAGGTGGTCATCGTGGCGAAGGCGATGACGTTGTCGGCGTAGCCCGTGCGGCCACCCACCCAGTCGCCGCCGCAGGTGATCAGACGCAGGCCGGGCGGGCCGTCGTCCCGGTAGACCCGATCGGCGGGGAGCTGGTCCTTCGGGAAGTGCTCCACCGAGTCGACCCGGAACACCACGACCGAGCCGTCGGCGCGGGTCACCTCGATCATGTCCCCCGTCTTCAGCTTGTAGAGGTTGTAGAAGACCGACGGGCCGCGCCTGGTGTCGACGTGACCGACGATGACCGACCAGCCCGGCTCCCCCGGCGTCGGGCCCCGGTCGTACCAGCCGGTCTCCTCGGCCCGCTCCAGCGGCGGTACGGCGATCGAGCCGTCCCGCGCCTGGCCGACCGGCTCGACCGGCGCGGATACCTGGATGGCGGGGACGGCGAGGCGGACCGGACGGCTCTCGGCCAGGCCGGCCCTTTCGTTGCGCGGCGGCCGGTCGGCGGACGCCGAGGTGGCCCAGTCGAGCGGGCCGACCGTCCGACCGAGGCCGGCGCCGGTCGCGAAGACGCCGACCAGCACCAGCACCACCGCCAGCGGGATCGACCAGGGGTTCCGGCCCGAGGATCTGGCCGGAGTCGAGGCGCGGGAGTTGGCCATGATCCCGGTCAGCGTCGGACGGCGCCGCGGGGCCGACGGGTGGCCATGATCCACACCACCAGACCGGTCACGGTCGCCGCGATGCCGCCCGGCAGCAGCAGGCCGCCGGCCGCGTCACCGGCGGCTCCGCCGAACCCGGTGGCCGGGCCCCGACTCGGCCGGACCGACTTCACGACCTGGAGCATGGTCGACGCGGACTCGCCGTCCGGGCACTCCAGCTTGACCCGGTAGTTGCCGGGCCGGGTGCGCTCCCGCACCATCGGAGCGGCGGTCAGCAGCCCGTGCTGCGGCTGCACCTGAACGCGACCGAACGCGTCGGACCAGACGATCGCCGGGACGGTGTTGTTCCGGCAGCTCGCCCGGATGCCGACCAGGAAGCCCGGCTGGACGGTGCTCGGGCTCACCTCGACGAAGACGGTCGGCGGCTGCGGCTGCGGGGCGCCGGAGGGCGCCGGCGCCGCGACCGGCACGACGCGCGCGGCAACCGGCTCGGCGGCCGACGGGCCGGTGCGCGGGCGGCCGTCGGGAAGCGTGGCGCCGACCACGTTGATGGCAGACCGCGGAGCGGCGGCGGGCAGCAGGATCGCGGCGGCGGGCGCCGCAGCGAGGAGCGGGCCGGCGATCGCAGCCGCGATCGAGAGCGCGAGGCCACCGCGGGTCACCGTCACCACAACCCCCTCCCGGCGCAGCGGCCGGGCACCACAGACGCCCGGCCTGCCGTACGGGTGGATCCTCTCATCCCCCCGTCGTACATCACATCCGGTGCGGCGCGGTCCTCGCGTACGCTCGGATCGCTGTGACCGCCACCGACTTTTCCGCCACCGCCGCCGCGCGGAGCGTCCGCACCTTCCACCCGCGTCGCGGCCGGATGACCGCCCGCCAGACCGCGGCGCTGGAGCGGCTCTGGCCGGTCCACGGCCTGGCCGTCCCGGACGTGCCCGGCACTCCGGTGGACCCGGCCCACCTGTTCCCCCGGCGGGCCCCGCTGGTGCTGGAGATCGGTTCCGGGATGGGCGACACCACCGCGGCGATGGCCGCCGCCGACCCGGATCGAGACTATCTGGCGGTCGAGGTGCACACGCCCGGAATCGCCAACCTCCTCGACCTGGTGGAACGGCACGGGCTGGGCAACGTCCGGGTGGCCCGGGGCGACGCGTTGGACCTGGTCAGCGGCCTGCCCGACGCATCGCTGGACGCGGTGCACGTCTTCTTCCCGGACCCGTGGCCGAAGTCGCGGCACCACAAGCGGCGGATCATCCAGCCGGCCCACGTGGCGCTGCTCCGCTCCCGGCTCGTCCCCGGCGGGACGCTGCACTGCGCGACGGACTGGGCCGAGTACGCCGAGGCGATGCGGGAGACGCTGGACGCCGACCCGGGGCTGGCGAACACCCACGACGGGTTCGCCCCGCGCCCCGCGCACCGGCCGGTGACGAAGTTCGAACGCCGCGCCCTGACCGCCGGCCGCCCCATCGCCGACCTGGTCTACCGCCGCCGGTGAAAGGAAGGGCCCCTTATTAACGCCTGGCGAGGTGGAAGGGCCCCCTGTTAACACCCGGCTGGCCCCGGTTGGCGCGCGACGCCATGATCCAGGCACCATGGACGCGCCATGACACTCACCGCCGCGCTGCCGGCCAGCGCCGACCCCGACACCCTCTACGACGCGTTCGCCGGCTGGGCGAAGGAGCGCGGCCTCGACCTCTACCCCCACCAGGAGGAGGCGGTCATCGAGATCGTCTCCGGCGCTAACGTGATCATGAACACGCCGACCGGCTCCGGGAAGAGCCTGGTCGCGATCGCGGCGCACTTCGCCGCCCTGGCCGACGACCGGACGACCTTCTACACCGCCCCGATCAAGGCCCTGGTGTCGGAGAAGTTCTTCGCCCTCTGCGAGGTGTTCGGCGCCGACAACGTCGGCATGCTCACCGGCGACGCCAGCGTCAACCCGGACGCCCCGGTGATCTGCTGCACGGCGGAGATCCTGGCCAACCTGGCGCTGCGCGAGGGCACCCGCGCCGACGTCGGCCAGGTGATCATGGACGAGTTCCACTTCTACAGCGAGCCGGACCGCGGCTGGGCGTGGCAGGTGCCGCTGATCGAGCTGCCGCAGGCGCAGTTCGTGCTGATGTCCGCGACGCTCGGCGACACCACCCGATTCGTCGACGACCTGACCCGGCGCACCGGCCGGCCGACCGCCGTCGTCCGCTCGGCCGAGCGGCCGGTCCCGCTCCTCTTCTCGTACGCGATGACGCCGCTGCACGAGACACTGGAGGAGCTGCTGGAGACCAAGCAGGCCCCGGTGTACGTCGTGCACTTCACCCAGGCCGCCGCGCTGGAACGCGCACAGGCGCTGATGAGCGTGAACGTCTGCACCCGCGCCGAGAAGGACATGATCGCGACGGCGATCGGGAACTTCCGGTTCACCTCCGGCTTCGGCAGGACCCTGTCCCGGCTGGTGCGGCACGGCATCGGCGTGCACCACGCGGGCATGCTGCCCAAGTACCGCCGCCTCGTCGAGACGCTCGCCCAGGCCGGCCTGCTCAAGGTCATCTGCGGGACGGACACCCTCGGTGTCGGCATCAACGTGCCGATCCGCACCGTGCTGTTCACCGGCCTGTCGAAGTACGACGGGGTACGGACCCGGCTGCTCAAGGCCCGCGAATTCCACCAGATCGCCGGCCGCGCCGGGCGGGCCGGCTTCGACACCCTCGGCCGGGTGGTCGTCCAGGCGCCCGAGCACGTCATCGAGAACGAGAAGGCCCTCGCCAAGGCGGGCGACGACCCGAAGAAGCGCCGCAAGGTGGTCAAGAAGAAGCCGCCGGAGGGCTCGATCGGCTGGGGCGAACCGACGTTCCAGCGCCTGGTCGAGGCCGAGCCCGAGCCGCTGACCTCCAGCTTCCAGGTCAGCCACTCGATGCTGCTCAACGTCATCGGCCGGCCCGGCGACGCGTTCGCGGCGATGCGGCACCTGCTCACCGACAACCACGAGGACCGGGCCGCCCAGCGGCGGCACATCCGCCGGGCCATCGCCATCTACCGGGCCCTGCGCGCCGGTGGCGTGGTCGAGGAACTGCCCGAGCCGGACGAGGCCGGGCGGCGGGTCCGGCTCACCGTCGACCTCCAGCTCGACTTCGCGCTCAACCAGCCCCTGTCGCCGCTCGCCCTCGCGGCCGTCGAGCTGCTCGACCGTGAGTCCCCGTCCTACGCGTTGGACGTCGTCAGCGTGATCGAGTCGATCCTCGACGACCCCCGCCAGGTGCTCTCCGCGCAGCAGTTCAAGGCCCGCGGCGAGGCGGTCGCCGCGATGAAGGCCGAGGGCATCGAGTACGAGGCCCGCCTCGAACTGCTCGACGAGGTGACCTGGCCAAAGCCGCTCGCCGAACTGCTGGAGGGCGCGTACGAGATGTACCGGCAGGGCCATCCCTGGGTCGCCGACCACCAGCTGTCCCCCAAGTCCGTCGTTCGGGACATGTACGAGCGGGCGATGACCTTCACCGAGTACGTCCAGTTCTACGGGCTGTCCCGCTCCGAGGGCCTGGTGTTGCGGTACCTCGCCGACGCGTACAAGGCGCTGCGGCAGACCGTTCCCGAGGACGCCCGGACCGAGGAGCTGGGTGACCTCATCGAGTGGCTGGGCGAGCTGGTCCGCCAGGTCGACTCCAGCCTCATCGACGAGTGGGAGCGGCTGCGCAACCCGTCCGACGTCGAGGAGGTCGCCGCGGCGCTGGACGACCGGCCGGCGGCGGTGACCCGCAACCTGCGGGCGTTCCGGGTGCTGGTGCGCAACGCCCTGTTCCGCCGGGTGGAGCTGGCCGCCCTGCGCCGGTGGGATCTCCTCGGGGAGCTCGACGCCGGGGACGGCTGGGACGCCGACGCGTGGGCGGACGCGCTGGAGCCGTACTTCGAGGCGTACGACTCGATCGGGGTCGGGCCGGACGCGCGCGGGCCGGCGCTGCTGATGATCGAGCAGGGCCGCTCGACGTGGACGGTGCGGCAGATCCTCGACGACCCCGAGGGTGACCACGACTGGGGCATCAGCGCCGAGGTGGACCTCGCGGCCTCCGACGAGGCGGGCGCCGCGGTCGTCCGGATCACCGCGGTGGGACAGCTCTAGATTTCGCGTACGCGGGCCGCCCGGGATGTCCGGGCGGCCCTTTTCGTTCCCTGGGCGATGTCACCCCCGTCGATTAGAATGTATGTACTAATCGAGCTGCTGACCTGGGAGGATGCTCGTGACCGCGCCCACCTCCGCCACCCCGCTCACCCCCTACGCCACGCTCCTCGGCTTCACCAGGTACGTCGACCGCACCGGCCCGACCAAGGCCACCTTCGTCGGTGGCCTGCGCAAGCAGCGGGCGAGCCGGTCCGGCTTCAACCCGCACGGCCAGTTCGTCAAGGCACTCAAGGCCGACATCGCCTTCCACACCGGGGGCACCCATCTCGAACAGGTGGCCGAGTCCGTCAAGTTCCGGTGGCGCCCCCTCTACCAGGCACTCGTGCCGGGAGCGACCGCCTGGCTGCACTCCCTGGGTGAGCCGAGGTCCGTCGACCTGGCGCAGACCCGGGACGCGCTCGCCCTCCTGGGCGACCTGCCCGTCAAGATCAACCCGCACTTCGGCGTACGGCACTCCGACGGTCGCGCCGAGGCGGTCCGCCTGCACTTCGACGAGGCCCCGCCCAGCGACGACGCCGTGCTCGCCACGCTGCACCTGATGGCCCGCCACATGGACGCGGTGCTGCCGCACGCCGAGCCGGTCCTGGTCGACGTCCGCCGTGGAACGGCGCACCACATGCCGCCGGCGGCGAAGCCGGACGAGATCGAACGCTGGCTGGCCGGCGAAGCCGCCGCCTTCCAGTCCCTCTGGACCACCGCCGCCTGACCCGGTCGGACAAGATCCGCGCAAGATCGGGGAAGATGCGGCCTCCTCGACCGTCGAGGCAGCATCTTCCCCGAAGCTGTTCGGCTTGAGCCAGGGTCATCCACAGGGGCAGAGTTGCGCGGCAGCGCTTGGCGGCCCCTCTTCAAGGACGTCCACGCCGACGCCCGCCTCGCCATCCGCACGCGCGGGCGGTGCGGTGAGGGAAGCACAAGATCCGCGCAACTTCGGGGAAGATGCTGCCTCGGTCGTACGCGAGGCAGCATCGTCGGTGAAGTTGCGCGGATCTTGAGGCGACGGGCGGCCGGTCAGGCCGCCAGGTACTTCGCCAGGTCGTCGATGATCTTGTTGGCGGCACCGACGCCGATGCCGGTCATCCAGATCTCGTCGGAGACGACGTGCGCCTTGCCGGCCTTGACCGCGGGCAGGCCCTTCCACAGGGCGCCGCCGGTCACCTTGGCCTGCTCCGCGGCGGCCTTCTCGCCGTACGCGGTCACGAAGATGACGTCACCGTCGACCTCCCCGATCCGCTCCGGGCTCACCCGGTCCATCCGCCGGTCCTCCTTGCCGGTGAGCTGCTGCCGCTCCGGACGACCGAGGCCGGTGTCACCGATGACGATGCCGGAGAACGAGTCCGGCCCGTACACCCGGATCTCGGTCGGCATGAAGCGGACGATGGAGACCTTGCGGGTGGCGGCGTCGCCGAGCTTGGCGCCGAACTCCTTGGCCCGGGTCTCGTACGTCGTGAGCAGGTCACGAGCCTGCTGCTCCTTGCCGAGCGCCTTGCCGTCGAGAAGGAAGTTCTCCTTCCAGGTGATGCCGACCTTCTCGGTGAAGACGGTCGGCGCGATCGCGGCCAGCTCGTCGTAGAACTTCTCCTGGCGGAACTTGCTGCCGAGGATCAGGTCCGGCTTCAGGGCGGTGATCGCCTCCAGGTCGGGCTCGGTGAGCACCCCGACCTCCTTGATGCCGGCGAGCTTCTCCTCGCCGAAGTAGGTCGGCCAGCTCTTCGCCTGACCGGCGGTGGCGGCCCCGACCGGCGTGACGCCGAGCGACAGGGCAGTGTCGATCTTGTCGGTGTCGAGCACGACGACACGCTTGGGCTCGGCGGGCACCTTGGTGGTGCCCATCGCGTGGGTGATCTCCCGGGTCTCCGCGGTGGCGGTGCCGGCGACCGGGTCGCTCTCACCGCAGGCGGTGAGACCGACGCCGAGGGCGAGCGCCGCGGTGAGGGCGGCGGCGAGACGACGCATCAGTGTCCTTTCGAGGGGTACGAGCCGACGCGCGAGGTGGCCGCGTCGTCGGCGGAGGGGCGGGCTGCCGGGGCGGCGCCCGCCACGGTGGGGTGGTCGGAGGTCGACCGGTCACCGGCACGAGCCGTGGTGATCGGTTCAGGGGCCGTGCCGGAGGCCGGCTCGGCGCCGGCGGACGGGGCGGCGCCGGCGTCCTGGCTGCTACCGGTGGCCGAGTCGGCGCCGGAACCGAAAGCCACGCCGGTGCCGTCAGCCGAGCCGGTGCCGTCAGCCGAGCCGGTGCCGGGAGCCAAGTCGGTGCCGGGCAGCGGCGCCAGGGACGGGCTGCTGAGGCCGGGCACCACCAGCGGGGCGCCGGTCACCGGGCAGGGCACGACGACGCAGTCGAGGCCGAAGACGTCGCGGACCAGGTCGGCGGTGAGGATGTCCCGGGGCGGTCCGGCCGCGACGACGGCGCCCGAGCGCATGGCGATCAGGTGGTCGGCGTACCGGGCGGCCTGGTTGAGGTCGTGCAGCACGGCGACGACCGTCCGGCCCCCCTCGGCGCGTAGCCGGTGCAGCAGGTCCAGCACCTCGACCTGGTGCGCGAGGTCGAGGAAGGTGGTCGGCTCGTCGAGCAGCAGCGCCTCGGTGTCCTGGGCGAGCGTCATCGCGATCCAGACCCGCTGGCGCTGCCCGCCGGAGAGGGTGTCGACCGGCCGGTCGGCCAGACCGGCGATGTCGGCGAGGGCCATCGCCCGGTCCACCGCCTCCCGGTCCTCCGCGGACCACTGCCGCCACCACCGCTGGTACGGCTGCCGGCCCCGGCCCACCAGGTCGGCGACCGTCACCCCCTCGGGCACCAGCGGGCTCTGCGGCAGGACCCCGAGCCGGCGCGCGACCTCGCGGGTCGGCAGGTCCCGGATGGCGGCCCCGTCGAGCAGTACCGTTCCTCGGCGCGGCGTGAGCAGGCGGGCCATCGTGCGGAGCAGCGTCGACTTGCCGCAGGCGTTCGGTCCGACGATCACGGTGAACGCGTCGCGGGGCAGGTCGAGGTCGAGCCCGTCCAGCACGGTCCGCTCGTCGTAGCCGGCGACCAGGTCGCGGGTGGAGAGCATCAGACCTCCTTCCGAGGGGCGGCGAGCGACTTTCCGGCATTCGTGACAGCAGTGACAGCCGGCACGTTCACGACGACCTCCGTCGGCCGCGCAGCAGCAGGAACATGAGGTACGGGCCGCCGATGGCGGCGGTCAGCACCCCGGCCGGCAACTGGGTGGGCGCGAACAGCCGCCGGCCGACCAGGTCGGCGAGCACCAGCAGCAGCGCGCCCAGCAGCGCGGCGCACACCAGCGGCGGGCGCTCGGCGCGGACCAGGCGGCGGGCCAGTTGCGGGGCGACCAGCGCGACGAAGTCGACGGCGCCGACCTGGGCGGTGACCATCGCGGCGACCAGCACGCCGGTGCCGGCCAGCCCGAGCCGCCGGGCCACCGGCCGCAGCCCGATGCCGCGGGCGGTGTCGTCGTCCAGGGCGCTGCTGTTGAGCGCCCACCCGGCCCAGGCCAGCACCGGCAGGAGCGCGACCAGCGTGGCGGTGATCCACACCGTCTCCGTCCAGCCCTTGCCGGCGAGGGTGCCGATCAGCCAGATCTGCGCCCGCAGCCCGTCGATCGGGTCGGCGGTGAGCAGGACCACCTCGGTGAGCGCCCGCAGCGCGAACGCCACCGCCACGCCGGCGAGCACGAAGCGCTGGGCGGCCAGCCCGTGCCGGGCGCCGAGCACCAGCAGCAGGCCGGCGGCGACCAGCCCGCCGACCAGGGCGCTCGGCGCCACCAGGACGGCGGCGGCGCCGCTGGTCAGGGCCACCGTGGCCGCGAGGCCGGCGCCCTGGGTGATGCCGATGACGTCCGGGCTCGCCAGTGGGTTGCGGGCCACGCTCTGGATCAGCGTGCCGGCCACCCCGAACGCCGCGCCGGCCACGGCCGCGAGCACCAGCCGGGGCAGCCGCAGGTCGAGGACCACCAGGTCGTACGGGGTGCCGGCGCCGGAGATCGCCCTGAGCACGTCCGGAGCGGCGACGAACGGGGTGCCGACGGACAGGCTGACCACGGCGGCGGCGAGCAGCAGCACGACGAGCACGGCGGCGACGAGCACCGCCCGGCGGCGGATCTGCACGCTGACCGGCCCGGCCTTCAGGAGTGACCGCCCGGGCAGCACGCTGGCGCTCATTGGTGCACCCTTGTCTCACTCGAGCTGATGTTGGTTCGAGTGCACCGGTGACCGTCGGGCCATCGCCCAGCTCGCTCGATCTTTGAG
>NZ_JBEYSU010000040.1:0-36093 GCF_040704235.1 Micromonospora sp. NPDC047707 | reverse complement strand
CATCGTCGTGCGCCGACCCGATGTGCTCGATATCCCGCGATCCCCGGCGCGAGGAGTAGACGATCTGCACCGCCCGCGCACCCGACGCGGTCTTCACCGTGCGCACGTATGGAGACACCAGCCCACCCTACGGCCGGAATTAGTGCGCAGATTCGCTCACCACAAGCTGAGAAACCCCAGGTCAACGCCACGAGCCCGCCCACGACCCATGATCGTGAGCCAAGTCAGGTGTAGCGGGGGTTGGCTAGGATCGCCGCGACGGTGGTCAGCGTCCAGTGGTGGCCGCTGCGGTGAGGGTTACGTGCCGGGTCGGCGTCGGACGGACACGGCACGCCGTTGTCGTTGAGCCGGCGAGCGATGCTGGCCACACTGTGGCCGGCCAGCCGCTGATCGAAGATCCACGTCACGTGGGGTGCGGTGGCCGGGTCGGGTTCCAGGCGGTGCAGGCGTCGTCCCCAGGCGGCGTGGGCGCGGTTCGGATGAGGGCCGGCGTCGACGAGCCGGTAGCCGTAGGCGGCCGGCCGCCGAGGTGTCGACCCTGCAGCTCGGCTTGGGCGCGCATGGCTGCGGTCGTGCGGTGCCGCGCTCGGGACACCTCCTGCTGGGAGTGGACGCCCAGCAGGTCCAGCAGCGCGAGCTGTCGGGGGTTGTCGGAGTCCACCGGCCCGTAGGTCTCGGGCAGCCACAGCTGCACGCCGTGCTCGACCAGGGTGGGGGTCAGATGTTCGACCTGCTGGCCGTGGAAGGCGCGTTCGTATTCGCCGACGACGATCGCGTCGAACCCGCGCGTCGGGTCCGTCACGGCGGCGAGCAGCCGTGCCGCCTGCGGCCGATCCGGCCAAGCGATCCGGCGGGAGACACCCTCGTCGAAGAACTCGACCACGATCCGGCCATGGCCGGCGACCAGGTCTTCGGCGTAGTTGCGCTGCCACCGGCACGAGGATGCCCGATCCTGGAAGTCGACCGTGGACATCCGGCCGTAGAACGCGAACCGCAACCCGTCCGCAGACGGCGCGAACCGCCGGGGCCGTAGCTTCCGCTGTCCGACGGCCCACGAGGAGAGAGTGCCCCGTCCTGGTGCTGCCGTCATTCTCGTCGCCATAGGACCTCCACGGTCGGTGCGTCTACCCCCGTCACTGGTTTGTTTGCCCAGCTCAGGCTGGCTCAACCGAATTGCGCTACCTGTCACCTGTCGGGTGATCTTTACCGGTGAAGGCGGTCAGTGGTGATCACAGCAGTGATGGAACAAGACCGGGTGCAGGCGGTCCACCAGGTCCGGCTGTCCCGTCGGGGGGGTGAAGCAGAGCCACAGCCCGGCGAGTGGTCGGGTTGAGGAGACGGCGATGGATGCCTTCCCGGCAGGACACGCCCTAGTCCTTCGACCCCGGAGGCGCTTGATGCTCGAGACCGCTTTCGCCAAACTGCTCACCCTGAAAGTCGTCGGCGCCACGGCGGTGGCCGCCGTGGCTACCGGCGGCGTCGCCCTGGCCGCCACGAACGGCGTGCTGCCCAACCCGCTGACCGACAAACCGAAGGTGCAGCCGTCGTCGGACGCTACGGGTAAGCCGTCCAAGCAGGCGGGGAAGTCGGCTGAGGGGAAGGGCGCGGCCTCCCCGTCGCCGTCGCTGGTTGCCCTGTGCCACGCGTTCAAGGCCGGTGCCGGCGACAACCCCCGGCAAGGCGCCGGAAAACCCCGCGTTCAGCGCGCTGATCACCGCCGCCGGAACCAAAGGAAGAGGTGGCTGCCTTCTGCGACGATCTGCTCGCCCAGAAGGACGCCAAGAAGAACACTCCCGACTGCCCGGCCGACCGAGGTTCGCCCGTCGCACACAGTCGGCAAGCCGGACAGCGTTCCAACGACCGTACCCAGCAAGCCCGTGACGGCAGAGGGCTCCCGGCCACGGCCGCAAGCCCTTCTCATTCGACGCGCCGACGAATCAGTAGACCACCGCACCGTACGCGTTGGCCGCTTCACGTACGGGCTGGTAGAAGGTGATGCCGCCGGACCGGCAGTCGCCACTGCCGCCGGAGGTGATGCCGAGCGCCGTGGTGCCGTCGTAGAGCGGGCCGCCGGAGTCGCCGGGCTCGGCGCACACGGTGGTCTGGATCATGCCGCTCATGACGCCGCCGCCTTTGCCGACATAGCGGACCGACACGTTCAGCGCGGTGACGGTACCGCTGTGCGTGCCGGTGGTGGACCCGGTGCGCTTGACCGACTCCCCGACGAAGGTGTCCGCCACGGTGAACCCGCCGGGGTGGGTGAGCGAGGTGTTGTCGACGACGGCGTCGACGATGACCTCGGCCCGGTCCGGACAGAGTATCGTCGGGGCCGCCGTCAGGTCGAGCCGAAGGTCGGCGACGCGCGTGGCGTCCGCCGCGAGCGGGGTGGGACGGCGGAGTACCGCCGCGACGGCGAGCGCGGACAGGACGACGCCGGCGCGGAGCAACCGGCGCGGGTGGTCCAAGGACATGGACACCCGTGGTGTCGGAGGGACGGCCGGGTTGCCGTTCCGCCGCAATGGACGCTCAAGCCCTTGATCGCATTACATGATCGCTATCGCCCTCCCACGGGACCGCTGTGCATCGCCGAGCTTCTCTATTGCTGGCCGTGTGTTGCAAGGTAGGGCGCCATGTAGCGGATCACGGGCCCGTCCGGGTCGCGGTATTCGATGACGATGTCCGAGTCACCGGTTGCCCGCGAAGACGCCTCGCCCAATTCCCGGTGGCTGACCTCGCTACCCGCTGCGCGCCGGCAATCACGCTGATGTTCAACAGTCGGATGCCACGGCCGACCTCGGTATCCAGGCCGCTCGCTATCACCACAACGGTCGAATCGGTCTCCTGCCGATCCGATGGCACACTCCTGGCGTCATCCGGGTCCGGCGTCATGGGCAGCCACCGGCAGGCGCGGCCGCGGGCGTGCAGTGCTTGTGCCAGGTAGTCGACCAGGGCGAGATGCGAATTGGGGCAGGCCACGGCGACCCGTAGGCCTTTGCCGACTGACGCTGCCACGATCGCGTCGGCAATCGTCGTCAGCGCGGCCCGCTCATGGGCGATTGCGGCAAGATCAGGCACGACCACCCCCTCACCCAGCGTTGACTTCACCTAGACGATCTATTCCAAGGGGTCAGTGGTCGTACGCGACGAGCGAGCGCATGACGGGTTGGCCGGTGTTCCAGTTGTGCCAGATCGTGGCGGTCATCGCGAGGACGCGTTGCAGGACGCGTACGGCCACGCCCGCGGGGGTGCGTCCGCCGTGTTGTTCGAGGTCGAGTTGTCCTTTGGGTGTTTGGTTGACCGACTCGATGCTCTGCCGCATGGCGCGGAGCAACATCCGTCCGGGACGTGGCTTCTCGGTCCGGTACGCGGGGCGGATCATGGTTACCGCGCGTTCGGTCAACTGTCGTTCGGTGGCGGCGTCGCGGTAGCCCTTGTCCACGATGAGGATCAGCCCGTCGGGGTGGGTCAGCAGGCCGTCTTTGTCGAGGTCGAACAGGTCGACCAGGACCTCGCGTTCGTCGGCCTTCGCGGTGGTCAGGGCGAACGCGACCGGTAGTCCGTGCACGGTGGTGACCAGGTGCAGGCGTAGTCCCCAGAAGCGGCGCGAGTGTGAGGCGCAGCAGCCGTAGGTGGCCCATCCGGCCAGGTCGGAGCGTTTGACGGTCTCGCGAGAGCGCCCGCATTCCACCGGGGTGGAATCGGCGATGCGTACCGGGTGCTGCCACAGGTCGGTGTCCAGGACGAGGACCCGGATGAGGTGGGTGATCTGGGCGCCGAGGGTCCGTAGCTGGGCTTGTTGTACCCGGGTTGTTTCGGGATGTACGGGAACAAGTGGGTCAGGTGGGCGCGGGCATGGCGGATCCAGCGGGCTTCCTTGTGGTGGCCGAGAAGGGCTTGCAGGACCGCGAGGGTGATCAGTTCGGCGTCGGTGATCTTCGGACTGATACCCACCGCTGGCCGTCGCCGGTTGAGCTGTGGTGACGCCTTCAACTCGTCGTCGATCTTCACGTACAGTGCGGTGGCGAGGGTGTCCCGATCGACGTGCACGTGGCCTCCAAGGTCATCGTTGCTCAGCAACGTCGATCATGGACGCCCTCGCCTTCGTTTACTGCCCCGTATCCCTTGGAATAGATCGTCTACGTCTCGTAACTGGTTGAAGGCGTTGCCCGGCACCGGACCGGTGGTCAGCCAGCGAGGATGATGTTGTGGAGGTTGGCGATGCCGGAAGCGGCGTCGGCCAATGTGTGGGCGGCTCGGCGGTAGTCGCGCAGGATCTTGAAGCACTTCATCCTGGCCAGAGCGTGTTCGACCCCTGCTCGGACGGTGCGGTGCTGGACGTTGAGGGCTTCCTTCCAGTCCGGCAGGTCACTGCCGTCAGACGGCTTGCGGTACGGCATGATCACCTCCGGGTTACCCCGGTAGCCGCCGTCGGCCATCACCGGCCGCCCGTCCAGCTTCTCGGCGATGCCGGAGGTGCGGTAGACGATGGTGTCGTTGCGGTTGCCCGGCTGCGGGTCACCGACGGCGATGACCAGACGGGTGGATGCGTCGATGGCGACCTGCAGGTTCGTGGAGTACCGGTAGTTCTTGCTCCGGGCCGCCAGCCGGTGATCCCGGGTCGGGACCAGAGTTCCGTCGACGATCGCGATCTGCTCGACCGGCCGTTTACGCACCGGCGCCAGGGCCAGCAACGGCGCGAGGGTGTCGATGACCCGATGCGCCGCGGAGTGCGACACCCCGAACAGCGGGCCGATCTGACGCATCGTCAGGTTCGTACGCCAGTACGCGGCCACCAGCAGCACCCGGTCAGCGAGATCCAGGGCCCACTGCCGGCCCGGCCGGCCGTCGGCGATGCCGTCACCGCCACGCTCGGCGACCAGCCGGACCAGCTTGCGGAACTGGTCGGGCTGCAGCCCGGTGAACGGAAAGATCCACTCCGGGCGAGCTGCCGTGATCACCTGCACCCCGGCATCCTGCCCGACCATCCTCAACAGACAGACACCAGGGTTACGAGACGTCCCTTAGGTACAGGCGTGATCAGCCCGGGTGCTTGTTACATCGTCCCGCCACTGAACCGGAGAGCCAGGCGATCACGAACGGGCTCTGGGTCGCCCGTCGTAACCGTGCCGGCCGCGCTGCAGCCGCGACCTAAGTCGGGCGTAGACGACGCCTAGCAGGAGGCCGTCGCCCTGGCCCGCTGAACGGGACGCCCTGGTGTTGGACGTCCCGTACGCTCTCGCCTTCGCGGCCGGGCTGCTCGCCGCGGTCAACCCGTGCGGGTTCGCGCTGCTGCCCGCGTACCTGTCCTTCCTGGTCCTCGACGAGTCCGACGCCGGACGGTCCCGCGCGGTCGGTCGGTCACTGCTGTTCACCTCGGCTATGACCGTCGGGTTCGTCGCCGTGTTCGGGGTGTTCGGCCTGCTGGCCGCTCCGGCCGCCGACGTGGTCGCCCGGCACCTGCCCTGGGTCAGCATCGCCATCGGCCTGATCCTGGTCGCGCTCGGTGGCGTGCTGCTGGCCGGCCGGCAGCTACCTACCATCGCCCCGAAACTCGGCGGCGGGCCGGCGGTGACCCGCCGGTTCGGGTCCATGGTCCTGTTCGGGGCCTCCTACGCCATCGCGTCGCTGGGCTGCACGATCGGACCGTTCCTCGCCGTGGTGGTGGCGGGCTTCCGCACCGGATCCATTCCGGCAGGGGTCGGCCTGTTCGTCGCGTACGCCGCCGGCATGGCCCTCGTCGTCGGCGCGGTCGCGCTCGCCGTCGCCCTGGCCAAGATGTCACTCGTTCGAGGCCTGCGCCGGGCCGCCCCGCTGATCAGCCGGACGGCCGGCGTGCTGCTGATCGCGGCCGGCGGCTACGTGGCCTGGTACGGCTGGTACGAGATCAGCGTCTTCCGGGGCGGCACCGGCAACGACCCGATCATCTACAACGCCGCCGCCATCCAAGCGGCCGTCGGCGGCTGGCTGGACCGCCTCGGCCCCACCACCATCGCTATCACCTTCGTCATCCTGCTCGCCGCCGCGACCGCCGCGGCGCTGCTCCGTCAACGCCGTACCCGCCGTTGAGTGTCGCCGCCGCCTCGGCGAACGGGCGTCCGGCGACCGAAGGGTCCGGTCTACTTGGTTGGCACTGCTGCGCGACCGTGATCCCTCGACCTCACGGCCGGTGACGGCGGGTGGAGATCGCCTGGAGGGGCGGACGGCGGATCACCGCGATCCGGTCGCCGCGAACGCGTACGGACGTGCGCCCGCCGCGTCGGCGCCGGACAGTGAGGTCGACGCGGCGGTCGCCGACCTGCACGCCTTCCAGGGTGAGTGGGGGCAGCCACTCGGGCAGGTGCGGGTCGATGAAGATCGTCCGCAGGGGTGCGGCCGGACGCAGCGCCAGCAGGGCCTGGATCAGTGCGATGACGGCGCTGGCCGACCAGGCCTGCGGGGAGCAGGCGTTCGGGTAGACGCCGGGGTGCGGGCGGGCGTCATCGCGCGGTAGCCCGCTGAGCACCTCCGGCAGCCGGTGCTCCTCGAACAGGGCCGCCGCGGCGAACATCCTCTCGGCCAGCCGGTGCAGGTGCTCCCAGCAGCCGTACCGGGCGAGCCCGAGGCTGATCGTGCCCGCCTCGACTGGCCAGACGCTGCCGCGGTGGTAGCTGGACGGGTCAACCGCCCACCGGAGCGGCTCCACGACGGATCACGGCGCTCAAGCGGCCACGCGGACACCTGCGCCGCGTGGCCGCCTGAGTGCCCGGTCGGTATGGCTCAGGCGCCCCAGCGCGCGTCACGCCCGCTGGCCGCCAGCGCACGCTCGAACGTGCCGGCGCCGGCGGGCGCGGGCAGGGCCGGACCATAGCCGCCGGTGGCGCGGGCCTGCTCACCGATCTGCTCGACGATGGCCAGCACCGCCTCGGCCGCAGTTGCGGTGACGACGACCTCCCGACCCGTGGCGCGGGCCAGATCCCAGCCGTGCAGTGCCAGCTCCTGCAGCGTGATCGCGGAGGCGAACGCGGCGGGCATCTCGCCCGGCCCGAACTGGGTCGTGCCCTCCAGCGCGCCGGGCTCGCCCCAGGCGGTGGCCGCCTGCAACGCGAACTCGGCCACGGCCTCAGGGGAGGCGTCGACCGGCTCCTGCGAGAGCGGGAGCTTGCGGGCGGCGCGGGCAGAGTTCGCCAGCACCGGGGCGAGATGGCCCAGCAACTGGCTGACGGTGAACTCGCGGCATGGCGTGGGCGCTTGCAGCAGGTCGGCCGGCATGGCACGCAGGGTCTCGGCGAACACCCGGGCGAGCTCCGCGATCGGGTTCTCGGCGATGAACTTCGGCGCGGCCGCGCCGGTCTCGGCGTACCCCTTGAGGATGTCCATTAGCTCGGTCCAGGTCTGCTGGACCATCGCGAACGCCGCGTCGCCGTCAGCGAAGCCGTTATGCGCGAAGCGCAGCTCCGTGCCCTTCGGCGTGCCTTCGATGACGTAGACGATCTCGGTGCCGATCCAGTTCGGCGGGCCGGCCACGACCGTCATCGCGACGCGCTCGGCACCGTCCTCGGTGACCTTGAACTGCCACGCCGGGCCGGGGTAGCCGGGGAAGGTCAGGTGCTGTGTGTCGCCGGTCACCTCGGCACGGTCGGTGAACCAGCCGGCGATGCCGTCGGCGGTCGCCACCGCCTGGTGCACGGCGGCGGGGTCTGCATCGATCGAGATCTGCAGCGTGATGTCAGACATGGGGTTTCCCTTCGCATGGCCCGGCGGTCTGGCCTCGGGGTCGCCGGCCGGGCAACTATTTCAGTTGCCACTAAAACATGCCGCTGACCTCTCTGGCAAATTTGAGCAGACACTAAAATTTCGCGGGGAGGGCCGCTACCATGACCGCGTGGACATGACGCGGGTGATCGCCGAGCCTCGCCGGCGGGAGATCCTGCGGCTGATCTGGGACCGGGAGCTCACCGCGGGTGAGATCGCCGCGCACTTCGACGTGACGTTCGGCGCGGTGTCGCAGCATCTGAAGGTGTTGCGCGACGCCGGGCTGGTCAACCTGCGCAAGGACGGCAGGAAGCGCCTCTACCAGGCTGATCGCCAGGCGATGGGTCCGCTCGCCGACTACCTGCAGTCCCTGTGGGCCGCCAGGCTCGACACCCTGGCGGCTCTTGCCGAAGCAGCTGAACGGAGCCAGAAATGACCTTGACCGTGACCCTGGAACGTCAGATCAACGCCCGTCCCGAAACCGTGTTCGGGTTCTTCACCGACCAGGCCAAGTGGCTGTCCTGGATGGGCGCCGACGGCCAGTTCACGTTCGAGCCCGGTGGTGCGTTCACCACCAACGTCAGCGGCGACAATTACGCCGCCGGCACCTTCCTGGAGATCGACCCATACCGCCGGGTCGTGTTCACCTGGGGCTGGGAGAGGGGCGGTATGGCAGACGTCCCGGCCGGATCGTCGCTCGTGACCATCGAGCTGACACCCGAGGGCCAGGGCACCCATCTCCGCCTCACCCACTCCGGCCTGCCCTCGGCCCAGGCCTGCGCGGCACACGAGGAGGGTTGGCGCCACTACACCGACCGCCTGGCCACCCGCGCCGCAGGCGGCGACCCCGGCCCTGACTCCTACATGTAGTCAAGCCGCCCCGCGTTCGCACTGTGGTGCGACGCCGTACTGCCTACGAGCGACCCCTCCATGGGAGACCCGGGGCACAGATCGGGGGATGCCGCTACCTTCGGCTCGTTAGGCCACCGCTTATCGCATCCCGAAGCACAGGTCGGCTGCCGGCATGTCGACGCTTCTCCCCTCTGTCCAGGGAGCTGTAGCTGCCGAAAATGTCGTCCGGGCAGCTCAGGCGGCGTGTCGGTATTCGTGGAGGATGCCGCCGAGTCGGTCGCGTCGTCGGATGTCGAGGTCGTCGATTCGGCACGGCTTGGCGATCGGTTGGGGGAGCGGACGTAGGGGTGCCGCGGCGCGGAGCGTGCGGTGGGGCCGGTGCTCGTTGTAGAAGGCTTCGTACTCGCGGAGCGCGTGGAGAAGATGGGCCTGGTTCACGATCAGGGTTCGGTCGAGGAGTTCGGCTCTGCATGAGCGCACCCACCGCTCCATGATCGCATTCATCCTCGGTACCTTGATTCCGGTCTTCACGATGGCGATGCCCTCGCGATGGAAGACGGCGTCGAAGGCGGCCGTGTACCGGCTGTCACGGTCGCGGATCAGGTACTTCGCGGTCGCGCCGGCATCTTGGAGGTCCATGACCAGATTCCTGGCCAGTTGCGTCGTCCAGATCGCTGTGGGGTGCGCGGTGGCGCCGAGGATACGGACGCGGCGGGTGGCGTGTTCAATGACGGCGAAGACGTACAAGCGGGCGCCGGTCAGTGTCCGGGTTTCGAAGAAGTCCGCGGCGAGGATCGGGTGCGCTTGGCTGCGCAGGAACGCGGGCCACGTCTGGAGCTCTCGGCCGGGCACGGGATCGATATCCGCGTCCTTGAGGATTTCCCAGACCGTCGATGCGGCGACCTTGATGCCGAGGGCGGCCAGTTCGCCGTGAATACGTCTGTAACCCCAGCTCGGGTTTCCCGGGTCAGACGCAGGACGAGGGCCCTGATGCTGCGCACGGTGGGTGGCCGGCCGGGCCGTTTCGGGCGGGACGCCTTCGCGTGCCGCTGGCGAAGGAGGTCGCGGTGCCAACGGAGGACGGTGTCCGGGGAGACGATCAGGTGCAGCTGCCGCAGCGTCGGCCGGGGCAATCGGTGCAGGAGGGCGGCGAGGAATGCCCGGTCGGGCGGATCGAGGCGGGGGCTGTCGACCTGGCGCTGCAGGACGGCGAGCTGGTGGCGCAGCGTAAGGATCTCGACGTCCTTGTCCACATCGCTCATCGGCGGCAGTCGCACGAAGGCGAACACGTTCGTCAACGCCAGGTAGGACAGTCGCAGCAGCACGATGACTCATCATGGCGTACCGCGCCTCTCGGTCCGCGGCCGTATCCGACAATCGCAGGTCACAGCGCACGGATGACGTTTTCGGCACCTACAACCATCAGTTGGTGGCGGAGCACCGCGATCTCAACGTCCTTTACGTCCGGTAAGGAGCCCAGACCGACCAGACTGAAGGGCACAGGGCACAGCACACTTGAATTCATACGTTCTGCGGGAATCCCAGGTTGATGCCGCCGTGGCTAGGGTCGAGCCAGCGCGTGGTGATCGCCTTTTCGCGGGTGAAGAACCGGAAGCTGTCCACCCCGTACGCTTTGGCATCGCCGAACATCGACTCCTTCCAGCCGCCGAAGGAGTGATAGGCCACCGGCACCGGGATCGGTACGTTGATGCCGACCATGCCCACCTCGACTTCGGCCTGGAACCGTCGGGCGGCGCCACCATCGTGCGTGAAGATCGCGGCGCCGTTGCCGAAGGCTCCGGAGTTGACCAGCGCGAGGCCCTCATCGTACGAATTCACCCGTACGACGGATAGCACCGGGCCGAAGATCTCATCGGTGTAGGCGCGCGAGGTGGTCGGTACCCGGTCGAGCAGGGTCGGTCCTAACCAGAAGCCCTCCGGCGCGCCGTCGGCGATCACATCACGGCCGTCGACCACCACGGTCGCTCCGTCCTGCGCCGCGACATCGATGTAGGATGCGACCTTGTCACGGTGCTCGCGGCTGATCAGCGGCCCCATGTCGCAGCCACGCCGGCCGTCCCCGGTGCGCAGTTTACTCATGCGCTCGGTGACCTTGGCGATCAGAGCGTCGCCTACTGGCTCCACCGCCACCACGACACTGATCGCCATGCACCGCTCGCCCGCCGAGCCGAAGCCGGCGTTTACCGCGGCGTCGGCGACCAGATCGAGGTCGGCGTCAGGCAGCACCAGCATGTGGTTCTTGGCGCCGCCGAGGGCCTGCACCCGCTTCCCATTGGCCGCCGCGGTCTGGTAGATGTATCGAGCGATCGGCGTCGAACCGACGAACGAGACGGAGGTGACGCCGGGGTGCTCCAGCAAACCGTCTACGGCCGCCCGGTCGCCGTGCAGCACGTTGAACACCCCGTCTGGCAACCCAGCCTCGGCCAGCAGCCGCGCCAGCCAGATCGCTGCTGACGGGTCCTTTTCGCTGGGCTTGAGTACCACGGAATTCCCCGCAGCCAGCGCGATCGGGAGGAACCACATCGGCACCATGGCCGGGAAGTTGAACGGGCTGATGATCGCGGCCACCCCGATCGGCTGGCGTAGCGAGTGCACGTCCACTCCGGTAGAGACGTTGTACGTGTAGTCGCCCTTGAGTACTTCGGGGAAGCTGAGCGCGAACTCGAGGACTTCCTGGCCGCGTACGATCTCGCCGAGCGCGTCGGAGAGCACCTTGCCGTGCTCGTTGGTGATGATTTCCGCGAGCTCGTTCTTGCGGGCGTTGAGCAGCTCGCGGAACGCGAACAGCACCGACTGACGCTTGGCGATGGACGTGTCGCGCCATCCGGGGTACGCGGACGCTGCGGCGGCCACCGCGACGTCGACCTCGGCGGCGTCAGCGAGCAGCACGGAGGCGCGCTGGGTGCCGAGCGCTGGGTCGTAGACCGGTCCAAGCCGGGATTCCCCGGAGTCGTACTCCTTCCCGCCGATCCAGTGGACAATGCGTTCCAACATGTGGTCTCAGCCCTTCTTTCGATGGTCAATCGGCTGGGGCCATCACGACGACGGCCCGACCGGTTCTCGCCGGGCGCCAGCGCCTGGTAGACCTCGGCCAACAGTGCATCCGATCTACGCGCCGGTGTTGGCCGCGGGGCGATCGCGATCGGCCCTGTGCCTGACCGCGTCGAGTTGGGCAGCTCTGCCAGGAGCCGGGGTTTCTCGGATTTCGGCACCAGCACCGCGTCGACGATCACACGTATCGGCGCAGCAGGACGGTGGCGACGCACGCGGGTTTCGGATTGCCTTCGATTTCGATCGTGGCGGTGATTCGCATCTGGATGCCGCCGGTGACGTCGGTGACCTCGTCGATCACGGCTGTTGCCCGGACGCGGCTGCCTACCAGAACGGGAGCCGGGAAGCGGACCTTCTCGCAGCCGTAGTTCACACCCATCGTGAAGCCGCGGATCTCGACGATTTGCGGAAGGAGCAGGGGGATCAGGGACAGTGTCAGGTAGCCGTGCGCGATCGGCCCGCCGAACGCGCTGTCCCGCGTGGCCCGTGCTACGTCGACGTGGATCCACTGGTTGTCCCCGGTCGCGTCGGCGAACCTATTCACCCGGTCCTGGGTGATGAGTTCCCACCCACTTTGCCCGAGCGCTGTTCCGACGAGTGCCCGGACGCCGTCTGCGCCGGTGATCACGGCGGCCGGCATGGCTCCTCCTGACTGTCGATGACATGCCCGTGATGCGGCGTGGCTCAGGCCTTCGGCCCGCCGGCTACGTAGATGACCTGTCCGGAGACGAACCCGGCACCGTCGCTGACCAGAAAGGAGACGGCGTGCGCGATGTCCTGGGGTTGCCCGGCGCGACCTACGGGGGTCTGCTTCGCGCGGGTGGCGAGGTAGGTGTCCCAGTCCGCACCGAGACGGTCGGCGGTCGCTTTCGTCATGTCACTGACGATGAAGCCGGGGGCGACGCAGTTCGCGGTCACGCCGAACTTGCCGAGCTCGATGGCGAGCGTCTTGGTGAAGCCCTGCAGGCCCGCCTTTACCGTCGAGTAGTTGGACTGGCCGCGATTGCCGAGCGCGGAGGTGCTCGAGATGTTGACGATGCGGCCGAACCTCGCGTCCACCATGTGTTTCTGCACGGCTCTGGTCATGAGGAAGGATCCGCGCAGGTGCACGTTGACGACGGTGTCCCAGTCATCCACGGTCATCTTGAACAGCAGGTTGTCCCGGGTCACGCCGGCGTTGTTGACCAGGACGGTCGGGGCGCCGAGTTCGGTGGTGATCTGGTTGACCGCGGCGGTGACCTGCTCGGGATCGGAAACGTCGGCGCCGACCGCGAGCGCGCGGCCGCCGTGAGAGCCGATCACGTCTACAGTGGACGCCACGGCTGACTCGTCGAGGTCCAGCACCGCGACCGCGAATCCGTCCGCCGCCAGTCGTTGCGCTGTCGCGGCGCCGATTCCGCGGGCCGAGCCGGTGACCACCGCGACACGGGGGGAATCACTCATGTCAGCTCTCTCCTCCCCGGGCTTCACTGCCGGCCGTTCAGTCGCTCGAGCAGCTTGAGCAGCGCGGAGTGGTCGTCGTCCGCGTTGCCCTGGACCTTGAGCGATGCCATCAGCTGCGCGACCACGGCCCCGACCGGGATCACCACCCCCGCCTCCCGGGCGGCGGACGTGACGATGCCCAGATCCTTGTGATGCAACTCCACCCGGAATCCGGGCTGGAACGATCGCGCCAGCATCCCCTCGCTCTTCTGATTCAGCACGGCGCTGCCGGCGAGGCCACCACTCAGGACGGTCATCGCCTTCCTGGTGTCAACGCCGTAGGCGTCGAGGAAGACGATGGCCTCGGCCAGCAGCTCGAGGTGCCCGGCCACGATGAGTTGGTTGGCCGCCTTCACGGTCTGACCGGAGCCGGGTGGGCCGACGTGGACGATGGTCCTGCCCACTGCCTGGAACACTGGCTGAGCCGCCTCGACGTCTATGGCTTCCCCGCCGACCATGATCGACAGTGTGGCGCTCACCGCGCCGGCCTGCCCTCCGGAGACCGGCGCGTCGAGCAGCCGAAGCCCCTTGGCCTTCGCCTGGTGCCACAGGTCCTTGCTAACGTCGGGGCGGATGCTGCTGAAGTCGATGACAAGCGCTCCCAGCCGGGCAGTGTCGAAGACGCCGTCCGTGCCGGCCAGCACCTCCCGTACGTCCGGCGAGTCGGGCACCATGACACAAACGATGTCGGCGTCCGCGACGGCTTCGGCGATGCTGGTCGCGGCCCGGCCGCCGGCTTCCACCAAGCGACGGGTCTTCGCGGGACTCCGGTTGTAACCGATGACATCGAATCCGGCCCGGACGAGATGCTCGGCCATCGGCGCGCCCATGATGCCGAGTCCGATGAACGCCAACCTGGTTGCCATTCCGGTTCCTCCTGTTCGGCTAGTCATGCTTTGCGCGGTGCATCGAAACGCCCAGTGACCTGCCGCCGTCGACCGTGAGCACCGCGCCGGTCGCGTACGCGGCCCGCTCGCTGAGCAGGAACGCGGCGGATTCGGCGATGTCGTCGACGTCGGCGAACCTGCCGAGCGGGATCAGGTCCAGCATCGCGGCCTGCGCGGACTCGTCGGACAGGATGTTGGCGGTGGCCTCCGACGTCGGGACGAAGCCGGGCGCCAGTGCGTTCACGCGGATCCCGTGTGGGCCCCATTCGCGGGCCACGGACTTGGTGAACGCAAGCATCGCCGCCTTCGCGGCTGCGGAGTGTGCCACGGCAGGGGCGCCCGTCCACGCATAGGTGGCGATGATGTTCAGGATCGCGCCGGGTCGCCCTTCGGCGATCAGCCGTCGGGCCAGCGCCTGGGACAGGAAGAACGTCCCGTACAGGGAGATCTCCACGACCGCCCGGAAGCCGTTCGCCGACAGATCGACCGTGGGGCAGGCGAAGTTGCCGGCCGCGTTGTTGACCACACCGTCGACCGCCGGCAGCCCGTCGATCAGCGCCGCTACGGCCTCTGCGTCGCGCACGTCGAGGGCCGCGCTTCGGCAGTTCACGCCCTCCTCACGCAGGCGGCGCTCCGCCTCGGCCAGCCGCTCCTCGCCGCGCGCGACCAGGACCAGGTCGTGTCCGTCGCGGCCGAGGCGGCGGGCGATGCCGAACCCGATGCCGGCGCTGCCACCGGTGATGACGAAGGTGCTCATGAGCGTGCCTCGATCCATGCGTCGGCCCACAGGTGGATCGCCCGTGCCCGCCGTGAGTACCGCTGGAGCGGAAACTCCAGGGTGTAGCCGATCGCCCCGATCACCTGGTGGCATTCCGCCACCGCAGCGCACGCGGCCGGCCCTGCGTACGCCAGGGCGTCCAGGTCGGGTGATCCCTCGGCCAGCAGCAGCAGGCCGTCGGCGCAGAGGGCGGCGTCGGCGAGCCGTTGCTGGACGCTGTCCAGCCCGGCCAACGTCCCGCCGAACGCCTGCCGGGTCGTCGTGTGTTCCAGCGCCAGCCGCAGGGCTTCGGCGGTAAGCCCGGCGAGGTACCCGACGGTCGCGGTCACCCAGGCGGCTTCTCGCCGGCGCGCGTCGGTCGGGTCCAGCAACTCGCCGCCGTCGAACCGGGCGCGGCCGGCGGCGATGCTGTCGCCGTAGGGGACCGGTTGGACCGCAGCGATGTGCGCTACCCGCAGGCCGTCCCGAGCGGGCACGATCGCGCGATCGCCGGGCTCGGCATAGCGGGTCATTCCTGACACGTACGGGCTTCCGCCGAGCAGCGCGTCGAGTTCGTGCAGTGCGGCCAGGCCGCGGCCCAGCTCCACTGCGGCCGGACCCAGGAACGGCAGGGCCTGCGGATCCTCGCCCAGGTCGAACCAACCGGCGCTGCCCAGGTGCTTTCGCAGCTCCGGCAGCCGGTCGTCGTCGGTGCTGCCGGGCCGCCACGGGCCGGGAGAGCAATGGTCGGTGACGATGGATCGGATGGACGACGTGAATGCCGCGACCTCGGTCATCGACACGACGCTCGACCTCCTTCGGTGGTGTGGATCGTGGGTAGCGAATCGAGCACCTCGCGGGTGTGTTCACCCAGTCCCGGCGCGTGCCGTCGGGCAGGCGCGGCCACGCCGTCGATCATGAACAGGTTGCCCAGCAGCCGCACCTGTCCTGTTCCGGGCTGGTGCACGCACTGCACGAGCCCGTTGGTCTGCACCTGCTCGTCGTCGAACAACTGACTGAGCTGGCGCACCTCGCCGACCGGGATGTTCCGAAATCCGAGCAATGTGATCCACTCTGCGGTCGTCCGGTGCCGGAAGGCGGCCACGAACCGCTGATGCGTGGCGACCCGATGGGAGCGCTCGGCCGGGTTGGCCGGGTCCGCCTGCGGGTTCTCGACCCACGGGTCGTCGAGGCCCAGCACGTCCAGCACCTGGCGTCGCTGGCTCACGTTCAGGCAGGCCAGGGCGATGTATCCGTCCGCCGTTTCGTAGCAGCGGTAGTAGGGCTCCAGCTCCTCGGCGGCAGCGGTGGCTCGGGCGATGGCGTCGATCTCGGCGCGGGTCACCGGCCGCGCCGGCGCCCGGCCCGCCTCCGCTCGCTCCCGTCGTACGAACCGCTGCACCTGGGTGGTGAGCGCCGCTCCCAGGAGCGAGACCTCGATGCCTGGGGCCTCGTCCGAGGCGCGCTGGTGCAGCCCCGCCAGGACGCTGATGGCGGCCAGCAGTCCGGTGGTGAGGTCGGCCATCGGGATCCCGCCGGAGCGGCGCGGTACCTCGTCGCCGACCCGGACGTCGGCCATGAGCAGGCCGGAGAGCGCCTGGGCGATCAGGTCGTAGCCGAGGCGTCCAGAGTCGGGGCCCTGGCTGCCGAAGGCGGAGATCGACACGCAGACGGCGCGGGGGTTCAGTTGGTGGACATTGTCCCGGTCGAGCCCGAACGACTCCGCCCGGGCCGGTGGCAGGTTGTGCACGACCGCGTCCGCGGTGGCGATCAAGCGATCGCTCGCCGCGCGTCCCTCCGCCGTCTTCAGATCCAGCATGACCGAGCGCTTGTTGCGGTTGAGCGAGTAGAAGTAGTTGCTCTGGCCGGGCGCGTGCGGCTCGTAGTGGCGCCACGCGTCACCGCGAGGTCCTTCGACCTTGACGACGTCTGCGCCGAGGTCCGCCAGCAGCATTGTCGCCAGCGGGCCGGCCACGTACTGGGCGTAGTCGAGCACGCGGACGCCGGCAAGCGGCAGTCGCCGGGTTGGTGCGGTCGCGTGATCGGTGGTCGTGGATTCCATCAGGCGCAGCCCAACCCCTGGCGGGCGATGACCCGACGCTGGATGTCCGAGGCGCCGCCGGCGATGGTGGTCGCCACCGCGGCCCGGTGGAAGGCAGCGATACGACCGTCCACCGGCCCGTCGCCCCCGGCCTCGATGAGCGCCTGCGGCCCGAGGATCTCGACTGCCACGCCTGCCAATTTCTGCATCAGCTTGGCGACCGACAGTTTCGCCATGGACGACGCCTTACTCGCCGGCTGCTGGCGGGCGAGCAGCTCGGTGGCCCGCCGCCCGTGCAGCCGGGCGGCCTGTGCTTCGCCGCGGAGCCGGCGCAGGG
Source organism: Micromonospora sp. NPDC047707 (assembly GCF_040704235.1). Taxonomy (NCBI): domain Bacteria; kingdom Bacillati; phylum Actinomycetota; class Actinomycetes; order Micromonosporales; family Micromonosporaceae; genus Micromonospora; species Micromonospora sp. NPDC047707. The sequence continues at coordinate 18,934 of NZ_JBEYSU010000040.1, read as the reverse complement.
CCTGCCGGTGCGCCGCCGTCGTGCAGTGGGGCTCCAACTGGTCGAGCAGCCAGTGGACGACACCGACCTTCTCGCTGGTGACCCGCTCGTAGTCGAGTGTGCCCATGAGCACCTTCCACCCGCCGTGCAGCTCACCGACGATCTGGTCGGCCGGGATCTCCACATCCTCGAGGAGTACCTCGCCGAGGGTGCCACCACCGAGTGTCTCGTGTACGCGCACCTCGATGCCCGGGGTGTTGATGTCGGCCACGAGCACGGACAGCCCTCGGTGCCGGGGCCGCCCGGGGTCGGTTCGGACGGCGAGGTAGATCCAGTCCGAGTATTCGGCGCTCGACGTCCAGATCTTGCGGCCGTTGACGATGAACCGGTCGCCGTCCAGCACCGCGCGCGTGCGCAGCGAGGCGAGGTCCGAGCCCGCCTCGGGCTCGGAGAAGCCCTGGCAGAACACCAGATCGCCGGCCGCCACTGGCGGCAGCAACCGTTCGAGCAACTCCGGCGTGGCGAACTTGAGCATGACGTTGCCGATGGTCTTGACGGAGAGCAGGTAGCTGGACAGCGGGAGCCAGTGGTAGCCGAAACGCTCCTCGACGGACAGCGTGTCCAGGGGGTCCAGGCCTTGGCCGCCGAGGCGCTCAGGCCAGTGCAGGCCGATCATCCCGGCGCTACCCATTTCTTTGTACGCGTAGCGCGAGTCGGCGTCGGAGGGCATGCCCTGGTACCTGTTCTCGCCGCGCTCGGCGAGAACTGCGGACAACGCGGCGGCGAACTGTTCCACCCGGTCTGTCAGGTCACCCATCACCACAACGTTCCTCGCCAATCAGTCGCATTGATCCCGTGCTGGGCACGTGCCTGCCGGAAGCCCTCCGGCTGCAGGTTCCACCGCCAGAGTTGGAAACGGTGGTGAGTTGGCCGCGATGCCGAGCCCCGCGGGCGGGAACTGCACCGGCGATCGAATCGCGGAGGGGCCGGCTCGGATGTTCCAACCACTGGAAGCATCTTTCGCACACCGGAAGCATAGGATCGCCGCTGCGGCCGGTCAAGGCCGACCGGGCCGCGATGCCGGGCACCGGGAACGCGATGCTGTCGACGGTGGAGGTTGTTGGTTCAGCGCAACGCGAGCGCGGCGAGCGCCGCGTTGACGATGCTGCCGGGCCGCAGGTCGTGCAGCTCGTACAGGTCGTGCACCGTGCCGGACTGGCCGAATGCGTCCACGCCCAGCGGAACGCAGGCGACGCCGAGCGCGGAGCCGAGCCACGCCATCGCGTGCGAGGCCGCATCGTGGACGGTGACCACCGGCGCGCGATCCGGGAAGGCGCCGGCCAGCACCCCGGGGATCGAGGGCACCCGCGCGGAGCGGATGCCTCCCCGCAGGCAGTCCTGCCACGCGCCGTAGAGCCGATCCAGGGACGTCACGTCCACGACGTGCGCGGCGATGCCCTCGTCGGCGAGTTCAGCGGCGGCAGCGAGGACCTCGGGCAGGACGGCCCCGGAACCGACCAGATGGACCTGCGGCGCGCCACGCGCGGCGAGGTCGCTGGCGTCGACCAGCCGGTAGGCGCCGGCCAGAACCTGGCGTCGCAGCACCGCGTCACCCATCCGGGCCCGTGTTGCCTCGAACGGTGCCTGGTCCAGCGGCCGGGTGGTGAGCCGGAAGTAGTAGGCACCGGACTCCTCCGGCGTTGCGTCGGCTCCGGTGCCGGCACCGCCGGCGATGCGGTGCAGCGAATCGCAGAGCAGCCAGTCGACGGCGGTCGCGTAGGCGGGCTCGAAGAATGTCGTGTTCGGCAGTTCGAGCCCGACGCTGGGCGTGATCGTTGACTGGTGGGCGCCACCCTCGGGGGCCAGGGTGACCCCGGACGGTGTTCCGGCCACGACGAACCGGGCGCCGGAGTAGACCGAGTAGATGAATGCGTCCAGACCGCGCAGGACGAACGGGTCATAGACGGTGCCGACCGGAAGCAGCGGCTGGTCCGACAGGTCTCGAGCCAGTCCGAGCTGGCCGAGGAGCAGGAAGAGGTTCATCTCGCTGATGCCGAGCTCGATGTGCTGGCCGGTCGGGCTCTCCGACCAGCGGAGCATTGGGTCGGTGTTCCACGACCGCTGCTGGGTCGGCGAGAAGACGCCGGCGCGGTTGATGAAGCCGGCGAGATTGGTTGACGTGGCCACGTCGGGGGCCGTGGTCACCAGGTACGGGGCGACATCGCGGTTTCGGGACAGCTCGCTCAGGATCCGGCCGAAGGCTTCCTGGGTCGACGTCTGCCTTCCGGCGCGCAGCCCGCTGCTGGGCGGCACCTGGACGGGTCGCGACGTGCTGACGGAGGGTCGCGCCAGGTGGGTGCGCCGGGCGGCGATCCACTGACCGGCGGGGGTCGACGGGTCGAACCGGTCCCATTCGTTGTCGCGGTCGAGTCCGAGTGACGCGCGCAGCGCATCGACCTGGTCGCCGGAGAGCAAAGCCGAGTGATTGCGCGGGTTACCGGCGATTGGCAGCCCCCACCCCTTGACGGTGTAGGCGAAGACGACGCTCGGCCGGTCGGTCTCGGCGTCGCAGGCCGCGAAGGCCTCGAGGAGCGACGGGAGATCGTGGCCGCCAAGATCGGTGATCAGCCCGGCGAGTTCGGTGTCGTCCACGTCCGCGATGACGGACTCCACCTCGCTTGGGGCGCCGTCGAGGAACTGCTTGCGCAAATCAGGGCCGACCAGCCCGAACAGTGACTGGTACTGCTCGTTCGGCATGGCGTCGATCCAGGCCATCAGCTGTTCACCGTCGGGGCGTTGGAACGCCGCGCGTGCCCGGCGGCCGTACTTCACCTCGACGACGTGCCAGCCGGCCGCGGCGAACTGCTGCTCCCACTGCCCGACCCGCACGCCGGGGACGACGCGGTCCAGCGACTGGCGGTTGAAGTCCACCACCCAGGTGACGTTGCCGAGCCCTTGGGTGGAGGGATCGGCGATTGCCTCCCACACGTTTCCCTCGTCGAGCTCGGCGTCGCCCATCAGGGCGACGAAACGCGACCGCGGCCGGGCGCCGAAATGCGCGTCGACGTAACGACGGGTCACCGCGGCGAACAGCGGTGCGGCTGCGCCCAGGCCGACGGATCCGGTGGAGAAGTCGACGTCGTCGGGGTCCTTGGTCCGCGACGGGTACGACTGCAGCCCTCCGCGGGCACGAAGCGTGGTGAGGTAGGACCGGTCGAGGTTGCCGAGCAGGTACTGGATGGCGTGGAAGACCGGCGACGCGTGCGGTTTCACGCTCACCCGGTCCGCGGCGTCCAGGTACGCGAACCACAACGCCGTCATCACCGACGCGAGCGAGGCGCTCGACGCCTGGTGCCCGCCGACCTTGACGCCGTCACGGGTGTCCCGGTCGTGGTTGGCCGCGTCCACGATGCGGGTTGCCAGCCACAGCACGCGCCGTTGGATCTCGTCGAGGACATCGATGTCGAGGGCGGCCTGGTGGGACGCGGGGAGGGCAGAACCTTCGCCGGCTGCCTGGATGTCGGTCATTGGGCCCAGCCCTCTCACAGTCACGGACGGGTGGATACGCGCGTCACCGTCAGGCGGCGCGAGGGGTGGTGAAGAGCGCGCCGAGCGCGTCGACCAGACGGCCGAGGTCGTCGCTGGTGTTGTAGGCGTGCACCGAGACGCGGATCAGTGATCCGTCAGCCCAGTCACGCACCGGCGCGTCGACCCGATGTTCGGTCAACAGCCGGCGCCGCATCGCCTCGCTGTCGCACGGTGGCAGCGGCACCGAGACCATCTGGACGAACCAGTCATCGGAGTCCGGCGTGAACGGCTCGAGATGAAACAGTCCGCTGACCGCCGCGCGAGCGGCCCGCGCCAGCTCGTGACTGCGGCGCCGGGCAGCCTCCCACGCCTGGGTCTGCTGGCAGTCGATGGCGGTCGGCAGCGCCAGGAACGCGCTCGGATCGCGCGTGCCCTGCCACCGGTGGCGGTCCAGGAAGGTCGAGCCCGGCTGGGAGCCGTGGCTGATCAGCGGCGCCAGGATGCCGGACTGGTACTCCGGGCGGACGTAGAGGAAGCCGGTGCCCCGCGGCCCACAGAGCCACTTGTGACAACTAGCCGCGTACACGTCCGCGCCGAGCGCGTCGAGCTGCAGGGGCAGCTGCCCGGGTGCGTGCGCCCCATCGACCACCGTCATGATCCCGGCGGCCCTGGCGCGCCGGCAGATCTCTGCCACGGGCAGGGTGATCGCGGTCTTGGAGGTGATGTGGCTGAGGAAGATGACGCGGGTGGCCGGGCCGACCGCCGACCACAGCGCCTCGACCAGGTCGCCCTGCTCCTCGACGGGCAGCGGCAGACGGTGGCGGATGTAGCGGGCACCGGTGTCGGCGCAGACGTGCTGCCACAGCAGGTCCATCGCCTCGTACTCGTGGTCGGTCGCCAGCACCTCGTCGCCGGGTCGCAGCCGCAGCGAGCGAGCGACGGCGTTCAGACCGGCCGTCGTGTTCTGGACGAGGACCACGTCGCGCGCGGCGCAGCCGAGAAATTCGGCGAGGCGCTCGCGTACCCCCTCCATCAGTGCGCCATAGCCGTGGGAGAGCAGCGCGGACGGGTGGCGTTCGAGGTCACGCTGCCAACGCTGATGGGCGTCGAACACGGGCCTCGGGCAGGCACCGAACCCCCCGTGGTTCAGGTGGACGAGGCTGGGGTCCAGGAGGAACTGGTCGTGCAGGTCGTCGAGGGCGACAGCACTGGTGCTCATGGGTTGTCCGGCTCGAGTCCTTGGGCGCGCGCGATGGCTTCGGCGGTCGCCTTCAGCCGGGGGACGAACGTGGTCACCAGGTCCTGGGCAGGGACCCGGATCGCGGACGCGGCGATGTTGATCGCCGCGATCACCCCGTTGTGGGTCGGTACGGGCACCGCGCAGGAGTTAAGACCCGCCTCGTACTCCTCGAGCGAGAGCGCGAAGCCATCGCTGCGGATGGTGTCGAGCTGGGCGGCGAGCTGCTCCCAGGACTGGACGCTGCGATCCGTGCGCGCCACGTACGGCGCCCCGCCGAGCTGCTGCTGCGCGTCGGCCGGATCGAGTTGGGCGAGCATGCACTTGCCGAGCGCGGTGCAGTGCGCCGGGGTGCGCAGCCCCGGTGTCGTGTCGACCCGCAGCAGGAAGCTGCCCGGCGCTGAGGCAAGGTAGAGAACCTCCGCGCCATCGAGAACGGCGAGGTTGACCGTCTCGCCGGTGTCCTGCGCCAGGGTGCGCAGGAACGGCTGGGCGAGGTCGGGCAGCGTCAGGCCGGACATGAGCGGTCCGACCAGCCGCATGACGCTCATGCCGATGCGCAGGCGCTTGGTGCGCGGGTCTCGTGCCAGGAATCCGCGCGCCAGCAACGTCGAAACGACTCGATGCGCGGTTGGCGTCGGCCACTTGAGCCGTTCGGCGATGTCGGTGAGCGACAACTCCGGCCCGCCCGCCGTGAACAGTTCGAGCACGTCGAGCACTCGACCGAGTGACTCAACGTGTTGACTTTCGCTGGCTTGAACTGATTTCATCTCGCCGGAAATGCTCTACTAGTGCCCGCCCGTTGTCAACCAACGTGGAACGTCAAAGTAACCGACCCCCGGTCGCCAGCAGAAGCCCTCCGTCGGGCCCGCTTCGACGACCTCATGGTGCGGTGAGCGGCGGATACGGGCGGTCGAAGGACAGAGGGGCGGCATGGCACGAGCCCGTAGGATCAAGACCCACTTCGATCGTCCGGTCGACGTGATCGATCACGTTTGGATTTCGATGCGTGACGGCGTCCGGCTATCCGCCCGGGTGTGGCTCCCCGTGGACGCGTCCTCCGATCCGGTCCCCGCGATCCTGGAGTACATCCCGTACCGCAAGGGCGACGGCACGGTCGTACGGGACTCGCAGATGCATCCGTACTTCGCCGGGCACGGCTACGCCGCGGTCCGGGTGGACATGCGTGGCAGCGGCGAGTCCGAGGGCGTGCTCCTGGACGAGTACCTCGCCCAGGAGCAGGACGACGCGCTGGAGGTGCTCGGCTGGTTGGCCGAGCAGCCCTGGTGCACCGGAAAGGTCGGGATCATCGGCAAGTCGTGGGGCGGGTTCAACGGGCTTCAGATCGCGGCTCGCCGCCCCGCGGAGCTCGGCGCGATCATCACCGTCTGTTCCACCGACGACCGGTACGCCGACGACGTCCACTACCTGGGCGGCACCGTTCTCGCCTCGAAGATGCTGCCCTGGGCGTCGACCATGCTCGGCTTCAACGCGCTGCCGCCGGACCCGGCCGTGGCCGGCGAGCGCTGGCGAGAGATGTGGCTGGAGCGGCTGGAGGGCAGCCCGCCGTTCGTCGAGGCCTGGCTCACCCACCAGCGACGGGACGACTACTGGAAGCACGGTTCCGTCTGTGAGGACTACTCGGCGATCGAGTGCCCGGTATACGCCGTCGGTGGCTGGGCGGACGCATACTCGAACGCGATCCCGCGCCTGCTCGCCGGCCTCCCCGGTCCGCGCAAGGCACTGATCGGCCCGTGGGGCCACCAGTATCCGGAGTCCGGCGTACCCGGCCCTGCGATCGGGTTCCTCCAGGAGTGCCTGCGCTGGTGGGACCACTGGCTCAAGGGCGTCGACACCGGGATCATGGACGAGCCCATGCTGCGCGCCTGGATGCAGGAGCCCGTGCCGCCCCGTCCCGCCTACGACGTGCGTCCCGGGCGGTGGGTGGCCGAACCGTCCTGGCCCCGGACAGACGACCAGCGCCTGGCGTACATGCTGGATGCGGGGGCGCTGGTCGACCACCCGGTCGCGGAGCGGCGCCTGGAGATCGACGGGACTCAGCTCGTCGGCCTGGATGCCGGCGACTGGTGTCCGGCCGGCGGTGCGGCCGACCTCCCGTTGGACCAGCGGGCCGAGGACGCCCGGTCGCTGTGCTTCGACACAAAGCCGCTGGCGGACCGGATCGAGATCTTCGGCTTCCCCGAGGTCACGCTCTCGCTGGCCTCGTCGCGGCCGCTCGCCACGGTGGTCGTCCGGCTGTGTGACGTCGCGCCGGACGGCTCGTCGCTGCTCGTCACGCGCGGTGTGCTCAACCTCAGCCACGCCGATGGCCACGAGCATCCTCGGGCCCTCAAACCTGGCCGGCGGTACGAGGTCACCGTGTCGATGAACGCCATCGCCCAGGCGGTGCCGGCGGGGCACCGGCTGCGACTGGCCGTTTCGTCCTCCTACTGGCCATGGGTGTGGCCGCCCCCGGAGCAGTTCGCGTTGTCGCTGTTCACCGGCGGATCGACGCGGCTGGACCTGCCGGTACGCACCCCTCGGCCGGAGGACGGGCAGTTGGCGGCCTTCGGCGAGCCCGAGACGGCGGCGCCGGCGCCCGTGGTGTCCAACCCCCAAGACCCCGCCGGCGGGCGGGTGATCGTCCGCGACCTGGCGACCGGGACGGTGGAAATCCTGCGCAGGTCGGAGGACGACACGACCGTGACCACCACCGGGCTCGCGAAACGGCGGTCCAGGCTCGAGACGTACGCGATCACTGAGGGCGACCCGCTCTCGGCCAGGGTGAGCAGTGAGACGACCTACCATCTGGCCCGCGACGGCTGGCGTATCCGTATCGAGGCCCACAGCGTCATGACGGCAGACCTCGAGAACTTCCGGGTGACGAACACCGTGAATGCCTTCGAGAGCGACCGACGGGTCTTCGAGAGCACCCGCGACTTCGAGGTGCCCCGTGACCACTGCTAACTGCCCCAGATGACACCGACAAGACCGTTGACTTTCGCTGGATAGAACTGCTTTCATCTCAGCGGAACAAGCGGGTCGTCTGCGTCACACTGTTGAGTCCGTCACGGGGGCGACCCACTGCGTGACACCGCAACGGTTCCTGGGCCCGGCCTTCCCTGCCAGCTGCACAGTTTCGAAGGTGGAGATCATGGACGCGAGCAACATCGGTAACCGGACTCCCGGCGGTCTGAGCCGCCGCAATCTGCTCAAGTTCTCGGCGCTCGGCGTCTCTCTCGCCGGGGTGAGTTCGCTGCTGGCCGCCTGCGGCGGCGAGGACGGGGCCGGGGCTGACATCTCGACCAAGCTGCTGCGGATCCACCTCGACGACGACATCTCAAACTTGGACCCGGCGTTCAACGCCGGGCACACCAACACGACCGTCCGGGCCAACATCTTTCAGCACCTGGTGACCTACCGGCCGGACACGTTCGAGCTGGCCAACGAGTTGGCGGAGACGTTCGAACCGTCCAGTGACGGGCTGCGCTACAACTTCACCCTGAAGAAGGGGATCCAGTTCCACGGCGGCTACGGCGAGCTGACGGCCGAGGACGTCAAGTTCTCGTACGAGCGGATCGCCGGGCTGACCGAGCCGAAGATCAAGTCGTCATACAAGTCGGACTGGGCCACCCTCAAGGGCGTCGAGGTCCACGACAAGTACAGCGGGACGATTGTGCTGAAGGAGCCGTTCGCTCCGCTGCTCGCCACGACCCTGCCGGTCGGCTCGGGTGAGATCGTCTCGAAGCGTGCGGTCGAGGAGCGGGGCGAGGCATTTGGCACCAGCCCGATCGGCACGGGCCCGTACGAGTTCGTCGAGTGGAAGCGCAACCAGCACGTCGTGCTCAAGAAGTTCGCGAACTACGGTGGCGCCGCCGACTACGCGGGCAAGCCGCTGTGGGAAGAGCTCCGGTTCGTCGTCATCGCCGAGGACAACCCTACGACCATCGCGCTGGAGACCGACGAGCTCGACTTCGCCGTGCTGGGACCGGCGGCGGTCGCGCGGATCAAGAAGAACCGCAGCTTCGAGGTCATCGACAAGACATCGCTGCGCTACAACTGGATCGGCATCAACACCGCCCACCCGAACTTCAAGAACAAGGACGTGCGGCTGGCGGTTATCCACGGCATCGACGTTCCCGCCATCATCGCCGGTGCCTTCAACGGCCAATGGACCCGGGCGACCGGGATCGTCGCGCCCGGCATGCCGATCGGCTACTGGAAGGGCGCGCCCGTTTACCAGCGCGATCTGGCCAAGGCCAAGGAGTTCCTGGCCAAGGCCGGCGCGCAGGGCATGAAGATCGAGATGTCGGTGTCGAGCGGAACGCCTGGCGGGCCCAAGGTCGCCGAGATCGTGCAGGCCAACCTCAACGAGGTGGGCTTCGACGTGAAGGTGCTCGTCCAGGAGGGCGGTGTCTTCAACCAGGCCACCCCGGAGGCGAACGCCCAGAAGCAGCTCTTCTACATGAGCTACTCCACCAAGCCCGACCCGTCCTGGTCGACGAAGTGGTTCACCAGCGACCAGGTCGGCGAGTGGAACTGGATGAGCTGGGACAACAAGGAGTTCACCCGCCTGCACAACGAGGCGCTCGTCGAACGCGATCCCGCAAAGCGCAACGACATGTACATCCGGATGCAGCAGCTCATGGATGAGGACGCGGTGGCGCTGTGGGTGGCGTGGCCGACGGCGTTCCTCGGCAAGCGCAAGGGCCTGAAGACGCCGATCCGCCCCGACGGAGACTTCATCCCCTGGACCTTCGGCCGAGACGCCTAGGACCGCACCGACAGCAACCGGAGACAACCAGTGGCCACGTACCTGCTCAAACGGCTGGGCATGACGGTCGTCGTCGTGCTCACCGTGATGACCTTCCTCTCCCTCCTCGTGCACCTGGTGCCCGGGGATCCGGTCGAGATCGTCCTCGGGCCACAGGCCACGCCGGCCCAGGTCGAGGTCGTCCGCGCGGAAATGGGGCTCGACGATCCCATCCCAGTCCAGGTGTGGGACTTCGTCGTGGGCGCCCTGCGCGGCGATCTCGGCCTGGACTTCTTGTCCCGCACGCCGGTCACGCAGCTGATCGCGGAGGCCATCCCGCATACTGTGGTGCTTGCGATCACTGCGCTGGGCCTCGCGGCGCTCGTCGGCATCCCACTCGGCGTCTACGCCGCCCGGCGGCAGAACTCGCTGGCCGACCGGGCCATGGCCCTGCTGTCCATCGGGTTCATCACGATGCCGTCCTACATCGCCGCACTGCTGCTGCTGATCGTCTTCGCCGTCCAACTGGACGTGCTACCGGCGCTCGGCACGGGCAGCTTCGCGAACCCTCTGGACTACGCCACGCACCTGGTGCTGCCGGCGTGCGCGCTGGCGATCGCCTGGATCGGATACGTGGCACGGCTCGTGCGCACCAGCATGCTGTCGGTGCTCGGCTCGAACTACGTGCGCACCTCTCGGGCGTTCGGTGTGCGCGACCGGATCATCTTCTACAAGTGGGCGTTGAAGAACGCCATCATCCCCACGGTCGCCGTGCTCAGCTCGGGCCTCGCCGATCTGCTCGGCGGCGCCGTCCTCGTCGAGATCATCTTCTCCCGACCGGGACTCGGGCGGCTCACCGTGGAAGCGATCTCCGAGCGGAACTTCCCCATCGTTCAAGGAGCCGTCCTGGTGATCGCGCTGTTCTATGTCCTCACGAATCTTCTCGCGGACCTGTCCTACCGGCTGGTGGACCCACGGATCCGTGTCGAGGACTCTGCGGTAGGAGCCTGACGTGACCATCGCTTCCGCACCCGACCTGGAGACGCGCCCCTCCGCCGGAGTACGTCCGCTGCTCGGGCGTCTTGTCCGGCGCCCCGCCGGCGCCTTCGGCCTGGCGGTCGTCGCCGCGCTCGTGCTCGTCGCCGTGTTCGCCCCGTACGTCGTGCCCTACGACGGAGCGGTACAGGACATCCCCAACCGGCTCCAGGGCCCGTCCGGCAGCCACCTGCTCGGCACCGACGGGCTCGGCCGGGACCTGCTGTCGAGGATCCTGCTCGGCGTCCGCGTCGAACTCGCCGTGGCACTCCCCGCCGTCTGCGCCGCACTCGTGCTCGGACTCCTGCTGGGGCTCGTCGCCGGGTACCTGGGCGGGTGGGTGGACAACGCGGTGGTCGTGTTCATGGACACGATCCAGGCGTTCCCGTCGGTCGTGCTCGCGCTGGTGCTCGTCGCTGTGCTCGGTCCCTCGCTGACCAACCTCGTGATCGTCGTCGCCATCACCTTCGCACCGCAGTCGGCACGCGTGACCCGGGCATCCGTACTCGCCCTGCGGCAGAGTCCGTTCATCGAGGCCGAACGGGCCCTTGGCGCCAGCACCCTGCGGATCATCGGGGTACACGTGCTGCCCAATGTCATCGCGCCGCTGTTCATCCTGCTGGCGATGAACATCCCGAGCGCCATCACGGTCGAGGCGGGCCTGTCATTCCTCGGCATGGGCGTACAGCCGCCGACGCCGTCGTGGGGCGTCATCCTGAGCGACGGCTTCGCAGACGTGTACGAGGCGCCGTGGGCCGTGCTCTGGACGGCACTAGCGCTCGTGCTGACCACCATCGGGTTCACCACGCTCGGCGAAACCCTGCGCGATGTCTCCGATCCACGCCTCTCCGGAGCCAAGGGGTTGCGCTATGACCGATGACGCTCGCATCAACGACCCGTACCTGCTCGAGGTCGACGGTCTGGACGTCACGTACCACTCGCAGGGGCGCGCCCTCGCCGCCCTGCAGGACGTGACCATCACGGCCCACCCAGGCGAGATCATCGGCATCGTCGGCGAATCGGGTTGCGGCAAGTCGACCCTGTCGGCCGCGCTCCTCGGGCTGCTGCCCCCGAACGGCGAGGTGACCGGCGGGCGGGCGCTCTACCGGGGACGCGACCTGTTCACGCTGGGGCCGGAGGAGCGCAGGCGACTGCGGGGCAGCGAGATCTCCATGGTCTTCCAGGATCCGCTGACGAGCCTCAACCCCACCCTGACGATCGGCAGCCAGATGCTCGACGTGCTGCGCGCCCACTCCCCGGCGCGGGCGGACCGCGCGGCGGCTCGGCGCCGCATCGTCGAGATGCTGGAGCGGGTCGGTATTCCCGATCCGGCGGCCCGCCTCCGGTCGTACCCGCACGAGTTCTCCGGTGGTCAACGCCAGCGCATCATGATCGCGATGGCGCTCCTGCTGGAACCGGCGCTGCTGATCGCCGACGAGGTCACCTCGGCGCTGGACGTGACCCTCGAAGCACAGATCCTCCAGTTGCTGTGCGACCTGCGCGACGAACGCGGTACCGCCATCCTGTTCATCACCCATGACCTCGGGGTCGTGGCCCAGATGTGCGACCGGGTCGTGGTGATGTACGCCGGGCGGGCCGTCGAGGCGGCCACGGTGACGGACCTGTTCGACCATCCGCGGCACCCCTACACCGAAGCGCTGCTGGCGTCCGTCCCGTCGCGGCGGTGGCGAGGGTCCGAGCTCCCGACGATCCCCGGACGGGTGCCGTCCCTCGCCGAGCTGCCCGACGGCTGCGCGTTCGCGAACCGGTGCGCGCACGCCGAGCCCCGCTGCGAAGAGCAGCGGCCCCGGTACGTCGAGGTGACGGGGCAGCGGGTGCGCTGCCACCTCTACGACGCCGAATCCGGGCACGCCAACCTGCGCCAGCCGAACGTGGCAAGCGCCGGGCGGAAGGAACAGCCGTGACCAACGACCACGACCGGCCGGACCCCATCGTCAGCGTCCGGGGGCTGCGGACCCACTACGTCGACCGGCAGTGGTGGTTCCAGCGCCTACGCGGCCGGCAGCCTGGTGCGGTGCGCGCAGTCGACGGCGTCGACCTGGACATCCGCCGCGGCGAGGTGGTCTGCCTCGTGGGGGAGTCCGGATCGGGCAAGACGACGCTGGGCCGCGCCATCCTGCGACTGGCCCCCGCGACACACGGGCGGATCTTCTTCCAGGGGCGGGACATCACCGGGCTTCGGGGAGCCGAGTTCCGCCGACTACGGCCGAAGATGCAAATGATCTTCCAGGACCCGCACGGCAGCCTGTCCCCGCGGCTTCGCGTATCGGAACTGCTCAGCGAGCCGTACCGGATTCACGACGTGCCGGCAGAGCAGCGCTACTCGGTCGCTGAGCTGCTGGAGATGGTCGAACTGTCGGCAGCGCTCGCACAGAAGTACCCGCATGAGCTCTCCGGCGGGCAGGCCCGCCGGATCGGCATCGCGCGGGCCTTGTCGCTGCACCCCGACTTCCTGGTTGCGGACGAGCCGACGGCCGGCCTCGACGTGTCCGCCGCGGCAAAGATCCTGAGCCTGTTGCGTTCGCTGCGGGCCAGCCACGGCCTGACCTACCTGGTCATCACGCACAACCTACGGATCGTCGACTACCTGGCCGACCGGCTGGCCGTGATGTACCTCGGCCGGGTCGCGGAGATCGGCCCCGCCGAGCAGGTGCTGGATGCCCCGGCCCACCCGTACACACGGGCCCTGCTCGACTCGGTGTCCGAGCCCGACCCGCATCGCCGGCAGGGACGGCGGCGGTTGCTGCTGCCCGGGGAGATCCCGAGCCCGAAGAACCCGCCATCGGGGTGCAGCTTCCACCCCCGCTGCCGCTTTGCCGAAGCCGTCTGCCGTGAAGTGCCGCCACTCGCCGAGGTCGATGCAGGACACCTCGCGAGCTGTCACCTCTCGCCGAAGATCAGAGCCGCCGGGACGCCAGTGTGACAGGTACGCCGCGGGGCAGATCCTGCCCCTGCCAGCCGACCAGTCCCCGACGCGGAAGGACGACCTCATGCGTGTGCACCGCCTGACCGCCAGCACGTACCGGCTGCCCATGTCGCAACCGTGGGACATCGACGTGACCTGCCAGTACCTGATTGTCACTGAGTTGGAGAGCAACGACGGCCTGGTCGGACAGGGCTTCACCTGGACCCCCCAGATCGGCGCCCTCGCCATCCAGACGATGATCGAGGAGGACTGCCGCCCGTTCGTCGAGGGCGGACCGGTGGTGCCCGCCGCCGTGTGGGACCGGTTGTGGTGGCGGCTACGCGAGGCGGGCGCCGGTGGTGTCACCACCCTGGCGATCGCCGCCGTGGACATCGCGCTGTGGGACCTGGCGGCGAAGCGGGCGGGGTCGAGCCTCGTCGACCTCATCGGACGGCAACGCGACCAGGTGCCCGTCTACGCCAGCGGCGTCAACCGGCACCTGCCCATGGCGGAGCTCGAGGAACAGGCGCGCCGTTGGGTCGCGACCGGACACACCCGATTCAAGATCAAGGTCGGCCGGCCCGATCTGGACGAGGACATCGAGCGGGTCGCCACGGTACGCCGCATCATCGGGCCCGACCGGATGCTCATGATCGACGCGAACCAGCTGTGGGACGTCCCCGCCGCCCGCCGCGCGGCGAAGGCCCTGTCCGCATTCGACATCCACTGGCTGGAGGAGCCGCTACCCGCCGACGACACCCAGGGGTACGCACACCTGCGTCAGGCGATCGACATTCCCATCGCCACCGGTGAGAGCCTCTACACCGAACGCCAGTTCCGGGATCTGCTGGTCGCCGGCGGATGCGACTTCGTTCAACCCAACGTCTGCCGCGTCGGCGGGATCACCCCATTCCTTCGCATCACCCGGCTCGCCCGGACTTTCGACATCCCCGTCATGCCGCACCTGCTGCCGGACATCTCGGGACAGCTCGCCCTCTGCCTGCCCCTGCCGGCGCTGGTCGAGGACATCGACTCCGCGTCCTTCGACGCGCTCAGCGCGCTGTCCCGGCCCAGCGGGGTCACGCTGACCAGCGACGGCGTGCGCGCTGACACGCCAGCCGGGCATGGGCTGGCCTTCGCCACCGACCGCCTGACGCCCGTAATGGGGACGTCGCGCCCGTGACTCGCACCCCGCTCCACTCGGCATCGCCGACGGCTCCGACGACCGAACCGCGTTCACTGAGAAAGGTGTGGCGATGAATGTAGACCAGCCGGACCTGCGTCCGCCGACGCATCAGCTCGACCCGGACGCAGCGGTCCGCGAATTTCTCGACTGCGGCATCACCCACGTGGTCACCGTCCCCGACTACGTGATGCTGTCGGTCTACCGCGCGTTGGAGGCGAACCCGGCGCACCCGCAGCTGATCTACACGTGCACCGAGGACGAAGCCGTGACGATGGCGGCCGGGCTGCACATCGGCGGAGCACGCCCGATGGTCATGATGCAGAACCAAGGTCTGTACGCCTCGCTCAACGCGATCCGTGCCGTGGGTATCGACGCGCGACTGCCGCTGTTCATGATGATCGGGCAGTTCGGGCGGGAGTACGCCAACCTCGGCAGGCCGCCGCAAGAGTCCGCGCGACCGCTGGTCCGCAACTGCGAGCGCATCCTCGACGCCCTCGACATCCCGTACTTCCCGTGCGAGCGACCGGAGGACGTCGGCAACCTGAGCAAGGCGTACCGACTGTCGCACGAGCGGCAGTGGCCCTCCGCGGCATTGGTCGGCACCTACACCGCCTGGCCCGGCAGTGGGACGAGCGATCACAACGGCGCGGGCGGTACGCCCGACACGGCACAAGTCCACGACGCGAAGCGCTGACAGGGGGTCCAGGAAATGGCAATGAGCACGGCCGAGGCGGCGTCAGTGATCGCGGCCACCCGGCCGCCGGACGCCGTCGTCATCTCGACGATGTCCTCGCTGCGGCAGTTCCCGCGGCTGTCTCCGAGCCCCCTCAATCTGAGCTGCGTCCCTTTGATGGGCGGCGCCTCGGCGTTGGGTCTGGGCATCGCCATCGCCCAACCAGACAGGAGTGTGCTCCTGCTCGACGGGGACGGAAGTCTGCTCATGCAGCTCGGGTCGTTGGTGACGGTGGCCGGGGTCCGGCCGAGCAACCTGTACCACTTCGTCTTCGACAACGGTGTCTGGTTCGAGGGAGGCGCCAACTTCGCGCTGCCCGCCGCCGATCGGATCAGCTGGACGGGACTGGCCAGCGCCGCCGGCTACGCGGCAGCGCACAGCTACTCCGACGCCGTTGCGCTCGCCGCCGACCTCGACACCGTCCTCGCCGCCCCCGGACCGTGCCTGATCCGGTTGGACATCGACAAGGACGCCGCGGACAGGACGCAGTGGTCCGGCGACAACCTCCAGGAGGAGACCCCCGACTCGCAGTTCACCCGGATGGGCGACGAGGCCCGCAACGTGATGCGCGCCCTTCAGCAGAGCAAGGTAGGACAGGCATGACCAGCAGCACGACAGCGCCACCGCACGCCGAGGGCGTTCTCTCCGCCCTCCTGACGCCATACGGCGCCGATGGCAAGCCGGATGAGACAGCACTGGCCGCTCTGATCGACTTCCAGATCAGCCGCGGCGTCGACGGCTTGTTCATCCTCGGCACCTCGGGGGAGGGGCTTCTGCTCTCGGCGGATGAACGCAAGGCATTCACCGAGACGGCGCTCAAGATCGTCTCGTCCCGGGTACCCGTCGTCGTGCACTGCGGTGCCGTGGACACCGCAACGGCGGCGGAGCTAGCCCGCCACGCGGCCGGATGCGGAGCCACCGCGATCGCGTCGCTACCGCCGCTGTTCTTCCCGTACACGCCGGAGTCCCAGCTCGAGCATTTCACCCGCGTCGCGCAGGCCGCGCCGGACTGCGCCCACTACGTGTACGACAACCCGGACCGGACCGGCTATGCACTGGGCCCGGACCTCGTGATCAAAATGATTCGCGAGATCCCCAACCTGTGCGGGCTCAAGGACACCGGGGACTCGCTCGCCCGGATCACCACCTACCTGTCCCAGCCCGATTCGCCGGTCGTGTACACCGGAAACAACGTTCTGCTGCTGGGAGCGCTGACGATGGGCGCCGCGGGCGCGGTGTCCACGTTGGCCAACGTGGTCCCCGAACTGTTCGCGGCCATCGTCGCGGCGCACCGCCAGGAACGCCTCGCCGAAGCCCGGGACCTGCAGCTCACCGTCGCGCGGTTGCAGGCCGCGACGGCCGGGCTGCCCTACATCGCGTCCGCGAAGCACCTGCTTGACCGGCGTGGGCTACCCGGCGGAGCACCCCGGTCCCCGCTGCCGGCCCTGTCACCCGAGCACCGCGCGACGCTCGATGCCAGGCTGGCCGCTGACCCTGCGCTGCTGACCTGGCTACGACCGGTCGACTGACACCGATGGCCGAGCCGTATCCGCGCCGACCCCGCTCCGGCGACCGCCGTGCCGGCGACGCCCCACCCATGGGAGGCAAGATGACAAGGCTGGACGGCGAGTGGCTGCTCACCGGGGCCGCTGGGCAGATCGGTGGAATTCTGCGTACCGGACTACGCCCCGTCGTGCCGGGTCTGCGGCTGCTTGACATCAAGCCGCTGACCGCCGAGTCGCCAAACGAGCGCGCTTACAGCCTGGACCTGCAGGACCTGCCCGGCCTCACCGAGGCAATGGCCGGCGTCCAGGGCGTCATCCACCTCGCTGGAATAGCCGACGAGGCCGACTTCCGGGACCTCACCGAGGTCAACATCGTCGGTACCTACCACGTGTTCGAGGCGGCCCGGCGGGCAAGCGTTGCGCGCGTCATCTTCGCCAGCACCAACCATGTCACCGGCTATTACCCTACGACGGTACCGGTGGGTCCGGACATGCCAGTACGCCCCGATGGGTTTTATGGCGTCAGCAAGGTTGCGGGGGAAGCCGTGGCCAGACTCTACGCCGACAAGTTTGGCCTTGAAGTGGCGTGCCTGCGCATCGGAAGTTGCCGGCCTCGTCCCACCGAGCCTCGACACCGCCACACCTGGCTCAGCCCTAGAGACGCAACGGCCGCCTTCGTCGCGGCAATGTCAACCCCCGACCTCACGTACGCGACCTTCTATGGGGTCTCGGCGAACCAGCTGGGATGGTGGGACCGTGAGGCCGGCCGCGCCAACGGCTACCACCCGAGCGACAGGGCCGAGGACCACCTCGGTGGGGCGACCTGGGAGCCAGCCACCGACGAGGTCCAGGGCGGGGTCCTCGCGACCGCTGCCTACACCCTCGACAGACAACGTCCCCATCCCGCACTAGCGCCATCGGACCCAACGAACGTAATCGATGATCGACGTGACGACGACCACCGTGGATAGTGCCGCTGTGGCGAAGACGGACCCAGCCCCGCCGCCGGCGGCTTTCCTCCTACCCAAACACGGGAACTGTCCGGCGCCGCCTACGCGTACGCCCGCGAGGTCGAGACTGGTGGGCCGATAGTGGTGGGCGTCCACCGGTTCCCGGCCCGGACCGAGCCGCTCGACGTGTTACGGGTCAACCCCGCGCTGGAGGAGGCCCAGGTGCCCTCGCTGGCCGCGCTGCGGGAGCACCGCGACGCCCGTGCCGTCGCCGCCATCGTCGACCTCACCGCCGCGGCCCAGGCCGGCGACAACCTCATGCCCGAATGTATCGACGCCATCCGCGCAGACGCGACCGTGGGGGAGATGGTCGCCCGGCTCCGCAATGCCCACGGGCCGTGGACGCCGAGCACCTCCTACTGACGATGTTCAGCTACCAACTGCTGATCGTTGTCGGGATCGCAGCGTGCGTCGGCGCGCTCGTACAGAGCAGTGTGGGCTTCGGCCTGGGCGTCGTGGCGGCACCGGTCATCACCGTCGCCGACCCGTCCCTGATGCCCGCGTCGCTGCTGGTCGTCAGCACGGTGCTGCCGCTGCTGACCCTGGTCAGGGAGTGGAGGCACATCGACTTTCCCGGCCTGGGTTGGGCGCTGCTCGGCCGCCTCCCCGGCACGATTTGCGGAGTCTGGCTGATCGCCGCGTTCCCCGGACGCGGTATGGAGGCCGTGGTCGCCATGACCGTGCTGGTGGCCGTGGGCATCAGCCTGCTTCCCGTGGACGTGCCCCGCACGCGTCTGACCCTCTCCGTCGCGGGCGGCGTCGCCGCAGTCACCGCCACCACAGCTGCCATCGGAGGCCCGCCGATGGCGCTCATTTACCAGCGGGCGGGCGGTGCCAAGCTGCGCGCCACCCTTTCGGCGTTCTTCGTAGTCGGCGCGGCCGGCTCACTGAGCCTCGATCCACCGATGCGGTTGCAGCTGAACGCTGGTTGATCATTCCGGTCTTGCGTGGTGCGGCGGGTGTACGGGAGCCGCCGATCGCGTTTTCGGCTTTCTCCGGAGGTGTTTGTTCGGGAGGGCAGCGGGGGTTGTGGCCTGTGGTC